>JAVJVK010000001.1:0-300000 GCA_040221175.1 Phycisphaerales bacterium | reverse complement strand
CCCGATAGAACGGCGTATGGTCGCTGGCCCCGCTCATGGTCTCGGGCACCACGATCTCCAGCCCGCTGTCGGCAAAGTACGGCTCGATGAACTCGCTCAGCCCTTCGCCCGTGAACCCGCCGGCCATCAGCAGACGCTCGTTGCTGACACGACCGATCATGTCCCAGTTGCACATCAGCATGTGGTCCTCGACCGGAGCGATCGGGTTACGCGTGTAATACGCCGACCCGTTCAGGCCGCTCTCCTCGGCGTCGAAGCCCACGATGAGGATCGAGCGACGCGGGCGATCATCGCCCTCCAGCCGGCGGCCGAGCCGGTCGGCCAGAAGCAGCAGACCCGCCGTACCCGACGCGTTGTCGTCGGCACCCGGGTGCAGTTCGCCCGGCCCCGAGCGCGAGCCGAAGTAGCCCATGCCCAGGTGGTCGAGGTGGGCGCCCACGACGATCCACTCGTCGGCCAGGTCGCCCACGCCCTTGATCACGCCGCCCACGTTCTCGGCCATCAGGCTCTTGCGTTCGGCCAGGCCATCAAGCTCGAGTTCGAAGCCCAGCGCCTTCGAAGAGGCGTCGTTGTCGGCGTGGCGGCGGAGTTCGAGCATGGTCATGTCGCTGCCCATGGCCTTGAGCATCCGATCGCCCGCGTCGTGCGAGAGCATCATTACCGGAACGCTGGCCTGGGCGGCGCCCTGGAAGCGAGCCAGACGCTCGGCCCGGTTGTCCGACGCGCCGGGCGGGTTGATGATCACGATGCCAGCCGGGTTGCGCTCGGCCACGTTGCCGATCTTGTTGCGAAAGCCCGCCCGGCCGCTCCAGCCGCGACGGCCCTCGTTCCACTTGCTGTTGCCGTCCTCGTCCATGGGCTCGAAGCGGAACAACACCGCGATCTTGCCCTCGAGCGATTCGACGCCTTCGAAGTTGTTGTAGCCATCGGGCCCGTCGTCCATGCCGTAGCCCACGAACACGGCCTCGCCCGACACGGTGCCGTTCTGGCCCATGCCGGTGAGCATGAAGTCATTCTCGGCTTCCAACTCAATGCGCTTGTCACCCATCGAGGCCGACATCGACTCCCGCTCCACCGTCCACGTACCCGAAAGCGGGAACGGCTGGCGGTAGCTGGCAAACCCGTTGCCGTCCTCGTCCTCGAAAGCCGGCGTCAGCCCCGCCTCGCGGAAGTAGTGCTCGATGTAATCCTTGGCCCGCTCGGCGCCCTCCGAGCCGGGGACGCGGCCCTGCATGTAGGGACTCGCGAGCGTCGAGATGTGCACGTCGAAGGTGCGAACGTCTTCGGGCATCTTCGAGAGCACGTCGGCGATGGGCGAACCCTGAACGCTCTGGACGCTGTTTTCGTCGTTGCGGTCGGTCAGTCCCCACGCCGAGCAGGCGGCGGCCAGGGCAAGGAGGACGGCGGGCGTGCGGAGGTGCTTGGTCTGCATGGATCGGGTTCCTTTCGCCCCAGGGAGATGCGCGGGGGTTCCCGCCACGTCAGGGCTCGACGGATGCAATATAGATGTCCTGCCGTACCATCGTTGCGTGCGGACATCCCCAACCCATGCCCTGTTGACCCTGCTCTGCTGCCTCGTTTTGGCCGGCGGGGCTCATGCGCATCCCCAAGATGGTCCCCACGCCGACCTGCGACTGGCCATCGATGGGCAGGGGGTGACCTTCCAGATCGGCCTGAATCTCGCTTTTATGGACGAGGCCGTCCCCATCCAGCGCGAGGCCCTCGACCAGATCGCCGCCATCGAGGCACAGGCCCTCGAGCAGGCCATGCGTGATTACGTGGCCACCCAGGTCGTCATCGAGATCGACGGCGTCATCATCGAGCCCGACGTCCAGCAATACCACTTCTACGACAAACCCGAGCCCTGGATGATCGGCGTGTTCCCGAAGTATGGAGCCCGGGCCCTCATCCGCTGCGCCATGACCGTCCGCTACGCCGCCGACGATCCCCAGATCGTCAAGGTGACCTGGCCCACGTACCCGCGCGATCGGGTCGCCGCCGAACTCGAGGGCCTCACCGGGCCCGATGGCGGGGCGCCGTTCATGGTGCTCGAATCCCTCGTTCAGACCTCTGACGGCACCGTCGACATCAAGCCCTTCAGCCGGGCGAAGCCCACCATCGAGTGGCACGCCGACGAATCGGGCGACTCGCGCTACGCCAGCGTGCCCCCCGTGCCGACGCCAAGCGAGCCGCTTCGGCTTTCTCTGCTGGGCGTCGTGCTGCTGCTGCTGGGCCTTCGCGCCGCCATCGTGGTGCACAAGAAGCACGGCGTGCTCCCGGCAACCGCCACGCTGCTGGCCGCCATCGGCTCGGGCGCCGCCGCCGCCGTGCTCTTGCCTTTGCTTGCCGTTCCCGTTCCCGGCACGGGTGGTCGACTGCCCCTGCCGGGCAACGACCAGGCCGCGGCCATCTTCGAGCCGTTGCACGAGAACCTCTATAAGGCCTTCGACTACGGCAACGAGGGCGAGATCTACGACGCGCTGGAACGCTCGATCAGCGGCCCCCTGCTCAAGTCACTGTACACGCAGGTCTACAACTCGCTCGTCCAGGCCGAGCAGGGCGGCATGCTGGGCATCGTGACCGGCGTCGAGCCCATCAACCTCGAGGTCCAGTCCATTGCCACCGACGAACAAGGCCGGGCCCGCATCGACGTGATGCACCGCTGGAACGTTGAGGGCACGGTCTACCACTGGGGCCATAGCCACACACGCGTCCACGAATACGAGGCCATCTACACGCTCGCCGGGCTCGAACAGGGCTGGCGCATCGTGGGGCAGAAGATGCTCGAGCAGCGTCGGGTGGATGATGACGGGCTGCCGGAATCGCCCGATCGTCAATCGTTCTGACGGTGACGCACCACTGAAGGAGTGCCCCAGAACCAGTGGCCGACGTTCTGCTGAAAGCAACGAACCTGCAGCACGCCTTCGACCAATCCGAAGGCCCGCTATTCGAATTGCCCGAGTTCACTGTCTACCCGCGCCATCATACCGCCGTTGTCGGCCCCAGCGGCTGCGGCAAGACCACGCTGTTGCGCCTGCTCACCGGCATCCTGACCCCCACCGCCGGCACGATCGAACTCGACGGCCACCGCCTCGACGAACTGGCCGAACCCCGTCGGCGCGCGGTTCGCATCGCCACCGTCGGCTTCGTTTTCCAGCGGTTCGCCCTGCTCGACTATTGCACGGCGATGGAGAACATCCTGCTCCCCCTGCGCCTGCACGGGTCGGTCACGCTCGATGCCGAGGCCCGCGACCGCGCCCATGAACTTGCGACGCGCGCCGGCATTGCGCACACGCTCAGGCGACGGCCCGATCGCCTCAGCCAGGGCGAACAACAGCGCGTCGCCATCTGCCGGGCGCTCATCACGAGCCCGAAGCTGATCGCCTGCGACGAGCCGACGGGAAACCTCGACCCCGCCCGCGCCGCGTCGATCATGGACCTGATCTTGGAGCAAGCCGAGCACACCGGGGCCACCGTGTTGCTCGTCACCCACGACCACGCGCTGCTGCCCCGATTCGAGCACGTGCTCGACATGGGCACGCTGGCCATAGAGGCCGCCACCGCATGAAGCTGCTGCCGCTCATATGGTGGCACGCCTGGCGGCACCGTGGGCGGTCTTTCCTGCTCGTCGGGTGCGTCGCGATCGCCTTGCTCGTGCCGCTGCTCAGCCGATCGCTCGCGGCTCGCTTCGAGAGCGCCCAGCGCGAGCGGGCCGCGATGGCGCCTTTGGTCGTCGGCGCCAAGGGCGGCCGCTTCGATCTGGTCCTCGCGTCGCTCTACTTCCGCCCGGCCCCGCTCGACCCCGTGCCGTTCAGCATGTTCGAGCGGCTGGCCGATGATCCGCTCGCGACCGCCGTACCGATCCACGCGCGCTTCACCGCGTCGGGCGACCCGATCGTCGCCACCGACATCGGCTACTTCCAGCGTTCGGCCGTGCCATTGCCGCTGTCCGAGGGCCGGCTCTTTGCGCGCATGGGCGAGGCCGTCGTCGGCTCGGCCGTCGCTGCCCGCCACGGCCTGACGCCCGGCGCATCCATCTTCAGCGACGTGACCGAGACATACGACATCACCAAGCCGCCCTCGCTCAAGCTCGACGTCGTCGGCGTGCTGGCCCCCACGGGCACCAGCGACGATGAAGCACTCTTCGTTGACCTGGAGACCGCCTGGCTGCTCGAGGGCTTCGCCCACGGCCACGACGATGCGCAGCAGGTCGAGCGCCCCGATCTGGTCATTGCCAGAAGGGACGGCCAGGTCGCGCTCAGCGAGGCGCTACGGACATACCAGGAAGTGACCGAAGCCAATGCGCCCAGCTTCCACATCCATGGCTCGCGCGACGACTTCCCGCTGACCGCCGTTCTGTTGTACCCCAGAGACGCCCGTGCCGCGACCATCCTCACCGCGCGACTCAACGCCCGCGACGACGCGCAGGCCATCGAGCCCAGCGCGGTGGTCGATGACCTCATCGCCTTCGTCGTGCGCCTGCGGCTGGTCTTCGACGCCATCTCGGTCGTGCTGGCGGCCAGCACCGCCGCCCTCATCGCGCTCATCGCCATGCTGGGGTACCGACTGCGGGCCGACGAGCTCCGCACGCTGGCCGACATGGGCGCTTCCAGGTCTGCCGCCGCCGTGCTGGTGGGCGGGGAGTTGCTGTGCCTGGTGCTCCTGGGCGTCGCACTGGCCATCGCCGTCGCGTGGCCGACGATACTCTTCGCAAGCCGCGCATCGGCGTTCGTATGATCCGCGAACCGGCACGAGAAGGAGAGCCTCCCCATGCGCACGCGCATCGCAATGCCCGCCACCTTGCCCACCACGCTGACCGCCGCGCTGCTGGTCGCCATCGCCGGCTTGGCCATGCCAGGCTGCAAGGAACAACCCGCGGCGGGCACCGGCCAATCGAGCCCGGCGACCAACAGCGAGGTGCTGACCACCTTCTACCCCACCGCCTACTTCGCAGGCCGCATCGCCGGCGGGCTCGTCACCGTCCGCAGCCCGCTGCCGGCCGACGAAGACCCGATCTTCTGGCAGCCGGGGGCCGATGAGATGGTGCAGTTCCAGAATGCCCGGCTGGTCATCACCAACGGCGCCGAGTTCGAGAAGTGGGTCGCCCGTGCCCCGCTGCCCCGCGCCCGCACCGTCGCGAGCCTGAGCGACGAAGACCTCGAAACCACCGGCGGGCCCATCACCATGGAAACCACCAGCCACAGCCACGGCCCCGCGGGCGAGCACACCCACGAGGGACTCGACGGGCACACCTGGGTGAGCCCCGACATCGCCATCGTGCAGGCAAGGAACATCGCCGACGCCATGAAGACCGCGTGGCCCGAGCACGCCGAGGCGTTCGAGACCAACCTCGCGTCGCTCGTCGAAGACCTCGAGATGCTCCGCGTCTCGCTGAACGACCTCACGCCCCTCGTTGGCGAGCATCGCCTGCTCGCCAGCCACCCCGCGTACAACTACCTCGCCCGCGATCTGGGCTGGGACGTCACCAACCTCGACCTCGACCCCGAGAGCGAGGACGTGCAGACCGTCGTTGACGCCGTGCACGACGCGTTGCACCACCACGAGGACCACTCGCACGATCACGAGCATGGTGAGGACCACGGCCACGACCATGCGCACGACGAGGGCGAAGGCGAACATGACCATGACCACGAGCACTCGCACGGCGACAAGCCCGTGATCCTGCTGTGGGAGGGCGAGCCGACCGAGGCCATCCGTGCCGCGCTCAGCGACGAGCTGGGCGTCACCAGCGTCCTCTTCAGCCCCGCCGAGGGCCAGCCCGACCCCACGACCGATGGGGACTACATGGACGTGATGCGGGCCAATCTGGATGCCCTTCGCGAGGCGCTGGGGGGCTAGCCCCCCGTATCGTCCCGCATGCTGCGAACCGCCACGCTCGTCGTCGTCGCCCTGGCCCTCCCCGCGTGCGGCCAGCGCGCCGAGCTGCCGACCTCGGGGCCCGCGCCGATCTATTCGGACAGCGAGGAAGACAGCCCGCAGGCCGCCGGCTACCGCACCGAGACGGTCATCGAGGGGCTGAACCGACCCTGGGCCATGGCCTGGCTGCCCGATGGCTCGATGCTCATCACCGAGCGCGGTGGCCGCGTCGTGTTCGTCGACGCGGCGCAGTTCGCCGAGGACAGCCCGTTCGTCGTCACGCCTGAAGAAGTCGAGGGTGCGCCCGAGTCGAGGCGGCTGGGCCAGGGCGGCATGATGGACGTCTCGCTCCACCCGGACTTCGAGACCAACGGCCTCGTCTACTTCACCCACGCGACCGGCGACGGCCGCGCGAACCGCACGGTGCTCTCGCGCGGCACGCTCGTCATCGAGACCGGCGACGAGGACGACGTCCCGGGAACCCAGCTCTTGAAGTCTGCGCGATTGGAGAACGTCGAAGAGCTCTTCCGCGTCACGCCCGACAAGCCCGGCGGCCAGCACTTCGGCTCGCGCCTGGTCTGGCTGCCCGACGGCACGCTGCTGATGTCCGTCGGCGACGGCGGCAACCCGCCAACACGCGTCGGCGGCAGGCTCGCCCGCGACAACCCGCAGTTCCTCGACAACGCGTGGGGCAAGGTGCTCCGCCTCAACGACGACGGCACCGCGCCCGACGACAATCCCTTCAGTGATCGTGAGGACGTCGGCAGGTTCATCTACACCTACGGCCACCGCAACATCCAGGGCATGGTGCTCGACCCGGCCACCGGCACCGTCTGGGCCACCGAGCACGGCGCCCTGGGCGGCGACGAGCTCAACCGCATCACCCCCGGCGCCAACTACGGCTGGCCCGAGGCGACCTACAGCATCCACTACAACGGCAACCAGATCAGCGAGCACGTGACCAGGGAGGGCATGGCCGACCCGGTCTGCGTCTGGACGCCCGTGCTGGCCGCGTGCGGGCTGGCGTTCTATACGGGCGACAAGTTCCCGGATTGGCAGGGCGACCTCTTCGCCGGCGGCCTGGTCAGCCGCCAGGTCCGCCGCGTGATGCTCGATGGCGAGGGCGAGGCCGTCGAGGTCGAGGGCAACCAGACCCTCCCCTTCGACGCCCGCATCCGCGACGTCCGCCAGGGCCCCGACGGCTCCCTCTACGTCCTCACCGACGAGCGCGATGGCAAGCTGATCCGGATCGTACCGGAGTAGGGGCGCCCTACGGACAACCCGTATTGAAAGCGTTCTGGAATGCGAGAAAGTCGTACAGCGTCAACACGCCATCGCGATCGATGTCTGCACGCGCATCGCCCAGCTCGTACAGGCTCTGGAACTCCAGGAAGTCATGCACGTCGAGTACGCCATCGCCGTTGAGATCGATGGGGCACGACCGGCCGAACAGCACGTACGCCTGCTGGCTTGCGAGCTCGACGAACGCCATGTCGCCGCGCCCGTCGCCGTTGACGTCGCCGACGAATGACACCGAGAATCCGGCAAAGCCGCCGTTGAGTCCTCCGAGGATCCGCAGCCCGTTCTGGCCGTCGAGATCCGCGATGTTCAAGACTGCCGGCGCCAGGGGCCTGCGGACGCCATCGCCACCGAAGATGACCGAGACCTCACCGGAGTCATTCCATGCCCGGGTGGCGAACGGAGCGCCCACCAGGATATCGGAGAGCCCGTCGCCGTTCAGGTCGCCGCCTCCGTCCAGGCCGATACCGCTGAAGTCGCGACGCTGGACGCCGTGGATGCGAAACCCGTTGCGTCCATCGAGCTGATCGGGCGCCAGCGTCGGCGGGAACGGATCGTCGGCGGGCCGACCGTAGATGACGTAGGTCTCGCCGGACTGACGGAAGGCCCCATAGCCCGCCTCGGTCGCCGAGATGGCGAAGTCGCTCATGCCGTCGCCGTTGAAGTCTCCGATGCCCGACACCGCGTACCCACATCGATGCTCGGCGCCCTCTCCGCGAAAGGTGACGACCGAATCGAGTTCTGCCAGCGGGATGGCGTGGGGCCAGTGCTCGCGACCGAAGACGAGCGTCGCCACACCGACCTGGGGGAGCAGATCGACATTGCGCTGCGGAGCCCCGATCACGAAGTCGTCGAGGCCATCCCCGTTGGCGTCGCCGACCCCCGCGACCGACAGGCCCGCGATCTCCCTGGGGATGCCATCGAACCGACACCCCTGCCCGGGCCCGAGGTCTGCCACCGAGAGGATCGCCGGAAACGGATCCGGGTCATCCGTTGTGCGGCCAAAGATGAGATAGGTCCGGCCCGCGACGTCCTCGCCGTAGCTTGTCACCAGGACGTCGTCGACACCGTCGATGTTGGGATCTCCCGCCCGGGCGATGTCCAGGCCGAGCTTGGCAAACGCAAGATCGCCGTCGAGCCTGAAGCCGGTAGAACCGTCGAGCCCGTCCAGCGAAAACCGCTCGGGGAAGGGGTGCCCCATCGAACCGGACCGTCCGAACACGACGTACACGGATCCGGCGCCCGCCAGGCCGTCCGGATCTGCCGAGCGCGCCGAGATGGCCAGATCATCAAGGCCGTCGCCGTTGATGTCTCCGACCCCTTCAACGCGCCGGCCGGTGTAGTCGCCCTGATCGATGCCATCGAGAAACAGGGCTTCTCCGGGCAACCTGTCTATGAGATCGAACTCGGCTGGAAACAACCGGTCGCGGGCCCGACCGAAGACAACGACGACGCGCCCGACTTGGGGCATGCCTCCGACGTACGCGCGAGGCAGGCCCATGGCGAAGTCGTCAAAACCATCGCCGTTGAGGTCTCCGATGCCCGTCAGCCTCCTCGGCGGCACGCCGAACGACGTCATGCACTGTACGACGAAACCGCCAGCGGAGGGCACATCACCAACGGCGATCGTGCCCGGAAACGGAGACACAAGCGGATCTTCTTGCGCGATCGATCCCGGTACCAAATAGACAAACGGCGACGCAAGCAGGCACCATCGCGATCGGAGGGAGGTTGCGTTCAGCACTTCATCTCGATTATCGCCAACCTCCGTCCGATCACTCCAACAACTCAAACGGCGGCAACGCCCCCAGCAGCGGCCGCACGTAGTGCAGGAACGACTCGCTCACGTCGTTGTGGCCCCGGATGTACGCCTCGGGTAGGTGCCGCGTCTTGGCGGCCACGTCTTCGAGCTTCTGCACGCCCGTGCGGCACTGGTAGGCCTCGTTGGGGCCGACCCGGCTGGTGCGCTCCAGGGTGATCGAGATGCCCGCGTGGCCTTGCGCGGCCAGCTCGGCCGCGGCGACACCGACCATGCGGGCCTCGCGGGCGTCGACCGGGCTGGCGTCGGGGTAGCAGCGCTGGAGGTAGCCCAGCGTGTCGGCCCGCACGCGCGGGGGCTTGCCGCCCTCGGGGGCGAGCTTGGCCTTGAGCAGGCTGGAGAGTTGGTCGCCCAGCGCGCCCGAGCCGGAGAGTTGGACGTTGCCGTGGGCGTCCTTCTCTTCGCCCATCAAGAGCGCCCCGATGGCCACGCCGTCCTTGTCCTGGATGCCCTCGCTGACGGCGATGTGGCAGCGGCCCAGCTTGTCGTAGACACTCGCGACGTCCTGCACGAAGCGGTCGGTGATGAATGGGACCTCGGGCACGTAGACCAGGTGCGGGCCGGCGTGCTCCTCTTGCCGGGCGGCGGCGGCGGCGGCGGTCAGGAAGCCCGCGTGGCGGCCCATGACGATGTTGATCTTGATGCCCGGCAGCGCGGCGTTGTCCATGCCGTCGGCCATGTGCGCGAGCGCGACGAATCTCGCGGCGCTGGCGTAGCCGGGCGTGTGGTCGTTGCCCACCAGGTCGTTGTCGACCGTCTTGGGCACGTGGATGCAGCGCAGGTCGTAGTCGGCGGCCTTGGCGGCCTCGCTGACGATGCGGCAGGTGTCGCTGCTGTCGTTGCCGCCGATGTAGAAGAAGTAGCGGGCGTCGATCTCCCGGCAGCTCTCGAAGATCCGCTGGCAGTAGGCGGCGTCGGGCTTGTCGCGCGTGCTGCCCAGGGCCGCGCTGGGGGTGTGGGCGACGCGATCGAGCATGTCGGCCGAGAGGTCGGTCATGTCGGTCAGGCGGCCCTCGGTCAGCCCGCGGACGCCGTTGCGCATGCCCAGGACCTTCGTGACGTGGCCGCTCTTGTGCAGGCCCTGCCGCAGGCCCAGGGCGACGCCGACGAGGCTCTGGTTGATGACCGCCGTCGGCCCGCCCGATTGCCCGATGACCGCGGTTCCCTTGGGAAGATCCGACATACCCCGCCTCCTGCTGCTGCTCGAAAAGGGCCCGAAAGAGGCGGATTGTTGGCCCGGGGTCGCGCCGGGGCGGCTTCTACAATGATCCGTGCCCATCGAGATTCCCGATCACGTCCTGAACGCCATTCCCCCCGCCGCCGGCCGCAAGGCCCTGGTGGCGATGTCGGGGGGCGTTGATTCGTCCGTCGCCGCCGCGGCCATGGTGCGGGCAGGATGGGACGTGGTGGGCTGCTTCATGCGGCTGGGTTCGCCCGACGAAGCGCTCGGCGGCGACACGAAGATCGGCCACCGCGGCTGCTGTTCGATCAACGACGCCCAGGACGCTCGCTTGGTCGCCGCCGACCTGGGCATCCCGCTCTACGTCTGCAACTTCAAGGACGACTTCGGGCGCATCATCGACTACTTCGTCGACGCCTACGCCAAGGGCCGCACGCCGAACCCGTGCGTGCGTTGCAATGACTGGTTGAAGTTCGGCAAGCTGCACTCGTACGCCAGGAGCGTGGGCGCCTCGGTCGTCGTCAGCGGCCATTACGCCCGCATCCACCGGACGGGACCCGAACCCCGCTTCATGCGTGGGCGAGACCACGCCAAGGACCAGAGCTACGTGCTCTTCGGCGCGCCCCGCGAGCGGCTGGCCGAGATGGTCCTGCCAATCGGCGAATTCGAGGACAAGCAGGAAGTCCGCGACGCCGCCAGCGCCCTTGGCCTCAACGTCGCCAGCAAGCCCGACAGCCAGGAGATCTGCTTCGTGCCTGACGACGACTACGCCGGGCTGGTCGAGCGGCGGCGGCCCGAGCTGGTGGGCGCGGGCTCGGTGCTCACCATCGACGGCAAGCCACTGGGCCAGCACGGCGGGCAGCACCGCTATACCGTGGGCCAGCGCCGCGGCCTGGGCATCGCCGCCGCCGAACCGTTGTACGTGGTCTCGAAGGATCCAAAGAGCAACACCGTTACCGTCGGCGGCGCCGAAGCGTTGCACTGCGGTTCGGTTGACGTCGGCGAGGCCAACTGGCTGGCCCCGCCCCCCCAAGACGGCGAGCGCGTGCTCGTCCGCTACAGGGCCCACGGCAGCGAATGCCTGGCCACGATCGCCCACCTGGCCGACGGGGACCGCCCCACGCCGTCGGGCCGTCGCGGCCGGTTCGCTCTGGCCTTCGACGAGCCCCAGCGTGCCATCGCCCCCGGCCAGGCCGCCGTGTTGTTCAGCTCGGCCGAACCCGACCTGGTGCTGGGTGGGGGTTGGATCGAAGCCGCTGAGCCGGCTTGAACCCGTTTGAGCCGGCCCGACACCGGATTGACCAAGGTTGGCCCCCGTTCTAGCCGAAGAATCGGGAGTCAATGCCGACACGTGCGGCCATGTCGATAGAGGACCCATGCCCCCCGGCGGCTCGCTCATCCAAGCCCTGCATGCCTCGTTCGATCGCCACGCCGATCGGGTCGCCATCGAGGAATGGCCCGACGGACGCGCGCTCACGTACGCCCAGCTCGATCAGGCCAGCGCTTCACTCGCGGCCTCGCTGTGGCGGCAGGGCGTCCGTCCCGGCTCGATGGTGCCGCT
Organism: Phycisphaerales bacterium; assembly: GCA_040221175.1. Taxonomy (NCBI): domain Bacteria; kingdom Pseudomonadati; phylum Planctomycetota; class Phycisphaerae; order Phycisphaerales; species Phycisphaerales bacterium. The sequence goes on along the minus strand of JAVJVK010000001.1, from coordinate 288,264 downwards.
CGTCATGCCCCGATCGCCCGACTACTTGGTCGCCGTCGTCGCGGTGCTTCGCTGCGGCGCCGCCTACGCCCCCATCGATCCGGCCGATCCCAGGCGTCGCCACATGCTCGAATCGCTGGGCTCGCCGGTGGTCATCGGGCAGGAGGCGGGCATGCTCGACCCCAGCCGCATCGACGAGCAGGGAGCGGCCCCCGACGTCACCGTCGCGCCCGACGATGCCGCGTACGTCATGCATACCAGTGGTACGACCGGCCAGCCCAAGGGCGTCATCGTGCCCCACCGCGCGGTGATTCGGCTGGTCATCGACGCGGACTTTGCGCACTTTGGTCCTGATCACCGCTGGGGCGTGATGAGCGCCGTGGCATTCGATGCTTCGACGCTGGAGATCTGGGGCGCCTTGCTGCACGGTGGCTGCTGCGTGGTGCAGGCGATGCCGGTCCCCAGCCTGGACGATCTTGCCGACTATCTGACCAAGGGTCGCGTGACGGACGCCTGGCTCACGGCCTCGCTCTTCAACGCGATGGTCGACGAGCACCCCGGCGCCATGGCCGGCATGGGCCAACTGCTCACCGGCGGCGAGCGCGAGAGCATGCCGCACGTGCGCCGCATGAAACGCGCCTGTCCCGGCGTCACGCTGATCCACGGATACGGCCCTACTGAGAACACGACGTTCAGCCTCTGCCACACGATCTCCGACGAGGACGCGCGGCAGGATCGCATCCCCATCGGAACCGCCATTCATGGCAGCACCATGCGGATCGTCGAACCTGGCGCCTCGGCCGACGCACCGAAGCAACCGCTGCCTGAGGGCGAACTGCTCGTGGGCGGCCTCGGGCTTGCATTGGGCTACCTGAACGACCAGCAGCGGAGCGCCCAGAAGTTCGTAACCGACGCAGCGGGCGAGCGTTGGTATCGCACCGGAGACCTCGTCAGACTGCGCGAGGATGGCGCCGTCGTCTTCATCGGTCGCGTCGATCGGCAGGTCAAGATCCGAGGCCATCGCGTCGAACCGGACGGCATCGAGCACGAACTGGCGTCTTGCCCCAGCGTCGACCAGGGCGTCGTCGCGGTTGCGGGCGACACCGCCGAAACCCGGCGCCTGATTGCCTTCTACGTACCACGAGCGGACGCCGACGACGCAACGGTGCGCGCCGAACTGGCCGAGCGCATTCCGCCAACGCACATGCCCGAGCGATTCATCGCCGTGGCGTCCATGCCCATCGGCACGACGGGCAAGGCCGATCGCAACGCCCTCCTGGCCGCGGCCGACAAGCCCCGCGAGCCAACGGCTGGCCGTGAAGCCAGCCCCACCGAAGCACGGCTCGTCGAACTCTTCGAACGTCGGCTGGGCGTCAAGATCGGCCCGGACGATGGTTTCCGCGAGCGAGGGGGTCATTCGCTGCTTGCCATGCGGCTCAGCGTCGACATCCGCCGAGAGATGGGCATTGCCCTGCCCGCCGCCGAGATCCTTCGCCGCAACACGATCGCCGAGATGTCGCGGATCATCCCGACGCTCGCGGCGGAGACCGTGGAGCACACGAACGAGGCCGACGATCCCATCGGCGACATCCGACGACGCGCCAGCATCGAACACGCCCGCGATGGCACCGCGATGGCGATGCTCGTGCACCAGGCGTGGCACGTTGACCCGGCCCACGACCTCGACCGCCTCGATGCCGCCTGGCGCATGCTGCTCGAGCGGCACGAAGCATTGCGCACGAGCGTGGTGTTCACCGACGCCGGGCCCCGACTCGTCGAACACGATCCCCATGCCGCCGCGGTGTTCCACGCCGAACATGGCCGCCTGCGTGCGCCCGACCCCAGCGATCCACGGGTGCGTGCAGCCTGTGAAGCGTCCATCGGTGCTGGAGATCCACCAGCCCGCCTGCACGCCTGGAACATCGACGACGGCTCCCAGCTGCTGCTGTTGGTCTTCCACCATGCCGCCATCGACGAGTGGTCGCTCCAGATCCTCGCCGATGAACTCGATGCCTTGCTTGCCGGCCGATCGCTTTCGAGTCCCGCGCCCTACGGCTCGTTCGTGCGCGCCGAAGCGGCCATGCGCGATGACGAGTTGGCCTCGGACCTGGCACAACGCATCGCCACCGGCCAGCCCCCCACCACCGTGCTTCCTCCTGCGGGACCACAGGCCGGACGCAACCTCGAGTTGCGGGATCCAGAACTGACCTTGGCCAACGTCGACGCTCGGGCGGCAGGCCTGGGCGTCGCGCCCGCTGCCCTGGCGGCAGCCGCACTGGGATTGACGCTGCAATCCATGTACGGCCAGCCCGGCCGATGGCTGCTGACGCCCTTCGCCCGCCGACCGAGCGAGGAGCTGCAACGCGTGGTCGGATGTTGCCTGGACATGCGGCCGCTAGAGTGCACGGCTGGGTCATTGGAAGAAGCCGCAGGGCACCTCCACCGGCAGATGCTCGATGCCCAGGAAGACCGGACGCTACCGCTGGAGGCCCTCATCGATCGCGTACGCCAAACCGCACCGGACCGCGCGGGCGATGCGACACGATTCGGCCTGACGTATCGCTACATCGACGATCGGCCGCGCCCAATGGGTGCATCGATGGCAACGCCGGTGGAGATCCCCCAGCCTGCCGCACGCTTTGGCCTGTGCCTCCACGTGGAGCGGCGGACCAACGAACTGCGCCTGTGGCTGGAAGCGTCCGCCGATAGCTTCACCGACGATCAACTCGTGGAAGTCGGGCGACAAATCATGGACTTGATGCTGCGCGGTTCGGCGTCGCCCGCCAGATCGGCTCGGATCGAGCGTTTCCAAGCCGAGGAAGACCACACAGCCTCGCTCGCGGAGCGCAGCGTCCTTGCGGAGCTATGGACCGAGTTCCTCGGATCCGAGCCAAGGCCGGAGCGCGATTTCTTCCAGGACGGGGGTACGAGCCTGCTGGCGATGCGGCTGGCCGGGGCGATCCACAAGCGGCTGGGGCGTCGCCTGATGCTCAACCAATTCCTGCGTCGGCCCACCCTCGATGGTCTTGCCGCGAGCATTCGAGACGACGCCGAACATCCCTACGCCGAGTTTTCCGTTGCCGGGCCCGACGACGATCACAGCGAGGCGGCATGGTTCATCGGCATTCCCGGCTCGGCCGGTCGAGCCATCGACTTGTATCGGTTGTGGCACGAATTGGGCAAGGGCGATGCCCCGGCTCCGGATATGCTTGCCTTCGACCTGGCAACCATTGCTACGGGCGAATCTGACACGTTTGATCCGGCCCGGTTCTTCTCGCGATTTACCGCGCTTACGCACGCGTATGCGATGGCCGGCCATCGCAATGGACCCATTACCGTTCTTGGATACTCGCTCGGTGGGCTCGTTGCCATCGACATGGCCCACAGGCTGGTCGAGTTGGGCCATGATGTTCGGCGGGTCGTGCTGCTGGACGCGTACGCATCACCATACCTGAGCCGCACGCTTTGGTGGTTCCTGGCCAAGGCTAATGCCCGGATACGCGCGATCGGCAGACCTGGCAACACCTACACGCTGGCACCGCGATCGCACGAGAGCGGCGATGCCCATGCCGCCGAGGCCAGCCGTGCCACGTGGCGAGGGATCCATCGCACGCTGGCGGACTGGACGCCGCCCACGCTCTGCACCGAGACCGTGCTTGTTCGTTCGCGACCGGCCTGGCGGCACGTGCGTCCGGTCTGGCATGCTGCGACGAATGGGCTGGGCCCTGCGCTGCGCGGCCCCGTCGACGTTCGCGTGACGGACGTCGAGCACCTTGCGATGCTGACTACCGGGGCCGACCGGATTGCCGAAGAAATCCGCGATGTTCTAGGTGCGACCGAACCGATCACACCCGCCACACCCGCGCACCGGCCGTCGCCCATCGTTCGTCATCCTGGCCAACCGTAACGACGGCTCCATCGATGAACGTGGAAAAGGCGGGGAGCACCAGGGCCCGATACTCCCGGTCGAGCCAGAAGCACGGCAGCTTGATGCGCTCGCCTCGGCCGCGCAGTCGTACGGCCGGATGCACGTGGCCGCACAGAGTGTAGTGGCGCGCCACGATCGGGGGCTCGTGGGCCAGCGCGAACCCCTCGACCTCATATCGCGTCGGCAGGACCTCGACCTGCCAGCCCTCGAGAATCTCCCGGCCACGGGGCGAGACCAGCGCACGATCGTGATTGCCCGGCACGATCGCGAGCTCGCAGGGAAGCGTCGGACGCCATGCCCGGATGAGCTCGTCCATGCCCGGCGCGAACGAGGCAGGGCCGTGCACGAGGTCTCCCAGAACGATGATTCGCTGGGCGTCGACGCGCTCGGCGGCCAGACGCAAGCGTTTGAGGTCTCTTTCGAGCGGTCCCACGGGCAAGGCGGCGCCCACATCTCGGAAGGCCTGGCACTTGCCCCAGTGCGTATCGGCAACCAACAACCAGCGTTTCTTCGCCCAGTACACGGCCCGTTCTGCCATGAGCAGGAATTCCTGGCCTTCCAAGGTCATGGTCGCATCGCCAGCGGTGGTCGTCATAGCTCGGCCTGCATCTCCGCCTGCATGCGTGCGACGCGGGACTCGAGGTCTTCGCTCGACATCGTCTGGGTGCCGATGCGTTCGATGATGAGCGGAAGCGCGAGCGGGCTTGGTTTCTCCGTCCGCACGATCTTGATCTTGCTCGAGGCGATGCGGTCGAGGGCGGCGGCGAGTCGCCCCTGCTCGAACTGGTTTTCGAGGACCTCGCGCCGGGCTTGGGCCAGCAGCAGGTGGTCGGGGTCGAACTCGTTGAGTACGTCGAAGATGAGGCCGCTGGACGCCTGGAGGTGCTTGCCAGCAGCCCGCGTCCTGGCGCTGGGATAGCCCTGGAAGACCAGGCCGGCGACGCGCGCAATCTCGCGAAACTGAAGCCGTGCCAGTTCGGCGCTATTGACGCTCTCGAGGGCGTCGTCCACGAGGTTCTCGCGTGAGAAGAGCTCCGGCGCCAGGTGGTCGGCGTATGGGAAGGCCTCGGGGCAGAGCAACTCGAAGCCGTAGTCGTTGAACGTGGTCGTGAACGTCGCCGGCGCGATTCGGCCGAGCCGAAGCGACAGCAGCGCACTCAGGCCGCTGTGCACCAGCCGGCCCTCGAACGGATAAGCGAACAGGCGGAACCCATCGCGGCTCTCGAGCAACTCGAAGAGGACCTCGTCCGCGTCGGGAACCACCGAGCGGTGAGATTGAACGGCGACCACTGGCAGGAACGCTTCCAACTCGGCGGGCAGGCCGTCGGCATCGCCGGTCTCGACGGCCCTCGCGGACCGCTCCAGAGAGGCTCGCACTGCTATCGACAGGCTCTCGCTGATGGGCAAACGCGTGCCGCCCCAGATCGGCGTGAGGTTGGTATGCCTGGTGCCCTTTCGCACGAGGGCGACCTCGTTCCGCACACCCACGAATCGCAGCGTCTGTCCGGCAAAATTGAAGTGCTGCCCTTCGCGCAGGCGTCCGACGAAGCTGTCTTCGATGTGGCCGAGGCTTCGGCCGCTGACGAATCGCATCTCGATGGTGCTCGGTCCGGTGATGGTGCCCACGTTGAGCCGGTGCATCTGTGCGACGCGTTTGCTGGGAACGCGGTACGAGCCATCGACCAGTTCGACTTTATGGAAGCGTTCGTAGGCCCGCAGCGTCGTGCCGCCCTGGGTGACCAGCAGCAGCGTCCAGTCGAATGCTTCGCGGGTCAGGTGCCGGAACGACCAGGCCGATCGCACTTCATCGAAGAGTTCGTCGGCTTCGAAGCCGCCCCCGAGCGCCACGGTGACCATGTGCTGGGCGAGCACGTCGAGCGGCTGGTTGACGGGGTCGCGCGGCTCGACGGCGTTTGCGTCGATCGCTTCTCGCACGGCGGCGATCTCCAGCAGTTCGAGCGCGTTGGTCGGGACGCACGTGATCTCGCAGGATTCACCGGGCCGATGCCGTGCCCGCCCGGCGCGTTGCATGAGCCGAGCGACGCCCTTGGGCGAGCCGATCTGCACGACGCGTTCGACGGGCGCGAAGTCGACGCCAAGGTCGAGCGAACTCGTGCACACGACGATGCCGATGTCACCGGCCTTGACGCCCGCCTCGACGCGCTCCCGCTCGTCTCGATCGATCGACCCATGGTGGAGCGCGACGCAGCCCTCCCACTGCGGCCGCTTGATGGAGATGGCATGGAACCAACGCTCGGCCTGCGACCGCGTGTTGGTGAAAACGAGCGTGGGTACGTCGGGATCGAGGTAGTCCAGCACGTCGTCGAGCATGGCAAGGCCCATGTGCCCGGCCCAGGGAAAGCGACGGATGTTGCTCGGTCGCAGGGATTCGACGCGGACGGGACGGTCGATGGGCGCCCGAACGATGGCCGGCGAGGCACTCGTACCAACCAGGGCGGCTGCGGCATCATCAGCGTTGGCGATGGTGGCGCTCAGGCCCCAGGTGCGGACCTCGGGCGCGAACCGGCGCAGGCGGGCCAGGCCCAGTTCGACTTGGCTGCCCCGCTTGCTACTCAGCAATTCGTGCCATTCGTCGACGATAACCGTGCGAAGGTCCGAGAACCGATGTTCGGCGTCGGTCTGCGTCAGAAGGAGGCAAAGTGATTCGGGCGTCGTGACCAAGATGCTGGGCAAACTTCGGCGTTGGCGGCTGCGGACGGTGCTGGAGGTGTCACCCGTGCGGCTCTCCACCGTAAACGGCAGGTCGAGGGCGTCGATCGGCGCCTGCAGAGCCTGCTCAATGTCCCGAGAGAGGGCACGGAGCGGGCTTATATAAAGGATGGACAGGCCGCGGCGGGAGCCGCCGGCGTCGGCCAGCTCGGCCAACGCCCCCAGGTAGGCCGCATAGGTCTTGCCCGAGCCGGTTGGCACGAGGATCAGGCCGCTGTCTCCGGCGGCGTGTCGGGCCCAGGCTTCTTCCTGGAAACCATGGGGTCGCCAGCCGCGGTCGGCAAACCAGCCGCGGAGGCGATCGAGGGTCGGCCCTTGTTTTGTTTGGGTTTTGGACATTCCTTTGACTACACTATGCCCGCAGCACGGCCCGGTCGGCGGGCGCGGACCCATGGAGGGGGTGTTCATGCAGACCCACCGGCTGAACGACTCGCAGCCCCCCATGGCTTCGGCGATCAACTGGTTCCTTGGCCGGGCCGCTGACGGGGTGCTGGACCTATCGAGCACGCTCGTTGCGACGCCGGGGGCCCGGGCGGGGCGCGTGCTGGGAACGCTGCTGGCACGCGCATGCCAGGATCGCGGGCTGGTCCTCTTTCCGCCTCAGACCACCACCGCCGGGCGATTGGCCGAATCTCTGACGCCCACGGCTCGGGGGGCCGGGCCACTGCACACGCGTCTGGCCTGGCAATCGGTCTTGCGGGCTGCGGAGGCCGACGTGCTCTGGCGTGTCTTGCCCGACGTGGTCGATCCGGCAGCATGGGCCCAGGAAATCGGCGGCACCATCGACGAACTTGCTCGCGCGGGCTTGCGGGCGGCGGACGTCGCGCGGGCCGAGTTACCCCCGCTTGAGGACCCCGAGCGCTGGCAGGCCCTTGCCAAATTGCAGGACGGTTACGAGGCATTGCTCGATCGCGCCGGGCTCGTCGACTCGGGGCTGCACGCGATCGACGCGGGCAACGACGTCGCTGCCGGCTTGGACGCGATCGTCCTGCTGGGCTGCATGGACCTACCCGGGCTGGCTCGGCGCATGCTGCGCGTCGCGGCATGTCCGGTGCACGTGCTGGCGATGCTGAATCGGGGACTGCACCCCGACGGCGTCGTGGACGAGTCGTACTGGCGCGATGCGAGCATTGATGTTGATCCCGATGCCGTGTTCGTAACCGGCGATGCCGAGGCACAGGGAACACTGGCCATCCGCGCCGCCGTCGATCTGGATACTTCCGCCATCGGGACGGCGGATGAGGGGCTGGCTGGCCCGGTGCGGCGGGCAGCAGCGACGCACGGGCTGAGCGTACACGTGGCCTGGGGTAAGCCGATCGGGACGTCGGGTCCGGCTCGCCTGCTCGGTGATATTGCCGTGCTGCTGCGCGAGCGCAGCTTCGAGGCGCTCGCACGCGTGCTGCGGTCGCCGATTGTCGTGACGACGCTTGCGGCGGCAGATCTGCGTTTTGGGCAACTGCCGCGGGCCATGGACCACTACCTGCAGGCGGCGTTACCCACGCGAGCGTTCGCAACGCTGCCGGCTGGCAACGATCACGCTGCCCGGCCGCGCGAGATCGTCGAACGAGCGCGGCGGAGGCTCGCTGCCATGTTGCGGCCGCTTCGCGAAAAGCCACGACCGCTGCACGCCTGGGCGGAAGCGATCGAGCGCACCCTCGTCGCGCTGCTTGAACCATCGCAAGACCATCTGGGCACAACGTCGCTCGAGGCCGTAGGCGTCATCGGTGAGCAGTTGCGGACGCTTTCCATGCTGCCCGACGTGCTCGAGCCCGAACCGGCGCCCGCGCATGCGGCGATCGATCTGGTGCTCGCCCAGCTCGAGACAAGCAGCAGCCCGGCCGAACCGGGAGGCGAAGACCTGGACGTGCTGGGGTGGCTCGAACTACCGCTGGATCCCTCGCCGTCGATGGTCGTTCTGGGTGCGCACCATTCGTCGCTGCCCGTCGCACGGGCTCCGGGCTCGCTCATGACCGAGGGTCTGCGACGGGCCCTGGGCCTGCCGGGCGAGCATCGGACACTGGCACGCGACGCCGCAAACATGGTCTCGTTGCTCGGTGGCGGCCGGCACGTTCGGTTCGTGCTGGGCTCAGTCGACGCCGCTGGTGAGTCGCTGCTGCCGAGCACGCTGCTCTTGCGTGGCTCGGGCGACGGCCCGGCCCGCATGCTGGCGCGGGTGCGCGAGGGTTTTGCGACGCCGCCGGCGGAAGAGGCTCCGCCCGCGTGCGGCTACCGCGTAGGGGTCATGCGCGAGACCGAGCCGATCGCGAGCATGTCGGTCACCAGTTTCCGTACGTTCCTCGAGAGCCCGTATCAGTTCTACCTGCGACACGTCCTGGGCCTTCGCGAGGCCTCGGCAATGCCGGCCGTGGCCCGGCTGGACGCCAGCGGGTTCGGCACGTTGCTGCACGAGGCGCTGCGTCGATTCGGTGCGGATGTTGGTGCACGGGACGTAAGCGACGAAGCAGAGATTCGCCGGCTAATGCACGCCGGGCTGTGGGAGGCCGCCGAGCAACTCACCGGGCCGGTTCGTTCGGCGATGACGCTGGCGCAGATCGATGCGGCCGAGCGACGACTGGAAGAGTTGGCGCGCGTGGAGGCCCAGAGACGGGCCGCCGGGTGGCGCACGCTTGAGGTCGAGTGGTCGCCCGAGTCTCTGCCCATGCTGGCCCAGTCCGGCGTCGTGCTTCGCGGCACGATCGATCGCATCGACCATCACGCAAAGAGCGGCGCCATCGCGCTGTATGACTACAAGACGTCGAACACCGCCCACAACCCTCGGTCATCGCACCGCAAACGCGATGGCGGTTGGCGAGACCTGCAGTTGCCCTTGTACGAAGTGCTTGCGCGACCGCTCGCCGCGGCAGTGGATGCCGAGCAGATCCCAGTGCTTGGGTATATCTCGCTGGCAGGGTCCGAAGTGAAGGTGCAGGAGACCGGCTGGACCGAGGAAGACCTGGCCGAGGCGCACGCGTGTGCGGTCGACATCGCAACACGCGTGCGCTCGGGGCTCGAGGCCATGGCGGACATTGGCAGCCCCAGATACGACGGGCCGCACGCGAGGCTGGCCGGCATCGGGATGCTGCTCGATGAAGAGCACCTGGATCGCATCGATGGGGTTCGGCCATGACCGCAGCCTTGAACAGGACCAAGTCCAACCACCCGTTCGAGGTCGTGATGGCTTCGGCGGGCACCGGCAAGACGTTTACCCTGACGAACAAGCTCGCCGGACTGCTGGCCCGTGGCGTCGCGCCCGAACGCGTCCTGGCGGCCACGTTTACCCGTCAGGCAGCCGGCGAGATCCGCGAACGGCTGCTCACGCGCATTGCCAGCGCCGCGGAGGATGAAGCGGCCGCGGCTGACCTTTCCGAGCATGCCGGGGTCTCGCTGGATACGAGCGGCTGGCTGAACGTTCTGGGCCGGCTCGGTCGCAGCATTCATCGCGTTCGTATGGGAACGCTGGACAGTACGGCCCAGTCCCTGGCCCGCTCGCTGGCGCCTCAGCTTGGCCTCATCGCGCCCTGGCGGCAGGCATTCGAACACGCGGAAGAGCAGTTGCGTTCGGAAGTGGTCGAGCGGCTCCTTCAAGAACGGGCAACGGCAGAAGAGCGAGCGGCAATCCGATTGCTTGCCGGGCAGGAGGGCAGCGCTTCGGGCGACGAGCGGTTGGCCGAGCTCCTGGCCGATTCTGGCGCCCAGCTTCGACGTGCGGCTCAGGACGCCTGGAATTGCCTGGCCGACGAGTCGTCGCACGGCCCCACCATGGACGACGTGCGAGCATCGGCGGCCCGCTTGCGCGACATCGCCGGGCCGACGAACAAGGATGGCAAGACGCCCAACAAGCAATTCGTCAATGCTCGTGCTGCGGTGCTGGACGCATTGGAAGCTGGAGATCACGCCGGCCTGCTCAAGAAAACCCTGGTGGCCTGCTGCGAGCAGGCGGCGCCGACATACCACCGCATCGACGTACCGCCGGAATGGCTCGCCGAACTGCGAACGATCCTGCGCGGTGTCGTCCGTGCGGAACTCGGCTTATTGCACGAGCGCAACCTTGTCGCCGGTGAGTTGCTTCGGCAAGCGGTGCAGATCGAGGACGTGGTGCGACGCGAGCACCGCGCCTATTCGCTGGGCGATTTATGGCGTGCGTTGGCCGAGTGCGACCTCGATAGCCAGCAGGTGGCCTATCGGATGGATGCGCAGTTCGATCACATCCTGCTCGATGAGTTTCAGGACACGTCGATCGATCAATGGCGCGTGCTTGCTCCGCTCATCGATGAGGCCGTTGCGGGCGGCGACCGCGATCGATCGGTGTTCATCGTCGGAGACGTGAAGCAGTCGCTGTATGGCTGGCGCAACGCGCAGGCGGCCTTGCTGCCCTACGTGGCGCATCGATGGCCTCAGATGCACACACGCCCGCTGAACGAGACGTATCGATGCCGGGGCACGATCGTGGAGGCGGTCAATCGAGTGTTCGGCGGTCTGGACTCGAATCCGAGCCTGGAGGGGCACGACGCTGCCCGGGATCGCTTTGCCGATCAATTCATGCCGCACGTCTCGGCCGTGCCGGGCGAGGGCCAGGTTCGCATCGTGGACCTCTCGGCGACGCTGGACGATCCCGACGATGAGGACGCAGCCGTGGCTGCGGTCGCCGACGCGGTGGCGGCCGTGCACCAGCGTCGGCCCGGCGCCGAAGTTGCGGTGCTCGTTCGTCGGCAGAAGCTGATCGGCAAGATCGTGGCTGCACTTGCCGCTCGCGACGTGCCGGCGGTGTCGAGCGCGTCGGCCAGCCCGTGCGACCATCCGGTTGTCGAAGCGGTGCTCTCGGCGCTGCATCTGGCGGCCCATCCGGGCGATGGGCCGAGCCGGTTCGCCATTGCAACGGGACCCTTGGGCGCTGCGCTCGGTCTCGAGCGGTGGGAAGACCGAGACGACGCACGCCGCGTGTCGCGAGATCTTGCCATGCGGATCTTCGAGCACGGGCTGGCACGCACGGTCGAGTGGCTGGCGGGCCTGGCCGGCCGGTCGGCCAACCAGCGCGGGCGGGCTCGACTTGGCGATTTGGTATCGCTCGCCGAGGCGTACGAGAAGGAGCTTTCCGAAGCCAGCGGCATCGACGACTTCATCGGCTACGTTCGCACGAGCCGCGTGCGACCGCGCAGCAGCGGACTTGTACGCGTGCTGACGCTGCATGCGGCCAAGGGACTGCAGTTTGACGCCGTCTTCCTGACCGATATCGACGGCCAGTTGGCAACGCGCGGGCCAGCCTTTCTGGCCGATGCGGGCGGGGCCGAGGTCGACGATCCGACGGCGGCGCCGACGCGGATGAGCCTCTCGGGTACGAAGGAGTTGCGTGCTCATTGCCCACGCCTCCACGAGATGTACGAGCGTTGGCGTGAGCGGGCGGCCTACGAAGAGTTGTGCCTGCTCTACGTGGGCATGACGCGGGCCAAGGCCCACCTCGAGCTCTTCGTGCGATCGAGCAAGAAGGGACTTGGCACGGTGGCGTGGCACGGTCTGGGCGCGACTGGCGCCGAGCACGTGGAAGGCAGCCCGGGCTGGGCCGATGAACCAGCCGACGCGCCGGCGGTTCACCAGCCCGCCCCCCCATCATGGGCCAGGCCTGAGGCGATGCCGAAGGGCTGGAGCGGTCCGGACGAGCCCTGGCGCATCGCGGCATTGCGCCCCTCCGATCTCCAGCCGGAGCACGAGGTGTCGCGGTTGCTTTCGATCGATGCTCGGGCGGCAGACCTGGGGGCGGAGGTACACCGGCTGCTGGAGGGCGTCGCCTGGTTGGAAGAAACTTTGAGCGACCCGGCCGACTGGGTGGACGAATCAGGACCGCGTACGGCCGAGGCGGCGGATCGCATCCGCCGAGCGCTTGCCGGGGATGCCCTGCCGGGTGTCCTCTCTCGAACTGGTGTTTCCCGTCGAATGGGCGAGGGGTTGGATCTGTCGGTCGAGCGAGAGCGACCGATCTCGGCAATCGTGGAGGTGCGGGGGCGGCCGACGTTGGTCCGGGGCCGGATTGATCGGTTGATCCTGGGCCGAGACCGGGGACGACCCGTGCGGTGCCTGATCGTGGACTTCAAGACGGGCGGTGCGACGGACGAGGGACGGGACCAGATCGAGCTCTACCGGCTGGCCCTGGCTGAGGTCTTGGGCGTGGCGGTCGATGAGGTGGACGCCGAGTTGGTAGAGGTCTGAAGTGTGCCCGCACGCCCGGCGAGGGGTCTTCCCTTCATTATCGGAAGTGAAAACCGGCCTTGGGGGCTCGTACGAGCGGATTCGGGCCAGTGTTCGCGAAAAAAAGCGTTCTGATTTCTGGCGTGGATTCGGATCGGTGGTAGGTTGTGGGTGATAGGTCGCAAGCAGACGACTGTTGAACCAAGGCTTTCGGGGCAAACGGCCCCGGTCGCGTGAGGAGATGTAGATATGAAGAAGGCTTTCGCCCTCGTCGCCGTTGCCGGTGTTGCCGCTGCCGCCACCGCCCAGTCCATCACCATCGATGTCGCCAACCCGACCCTGGCTCCCGGTGAGAGCACCATGGTCACGCTGAGCGCTGGCTACGGCGGCACCGACTACGCCGTCGCCGGTATCGCCACCGACTTCATCAGCTCGGTTGGCTCGGACGGCTGGAGCGACCTGGCTCTGGTCGCCCCCATGAACGGCCCCGGCACCAGCGCCGGCGCCGCTTCGGGCACGGGTGTTGACGGCATCATCGCCGGTCAGCTGAACTTCCCGCTCGCCGGCATCTACGCCGACGACAGCAACCCCATCGCGTTCTGGAGCGCCACCTACACCGCTCCGGCCGTGGTTGCCGACGCGTTCACCGTCGACCTGAGCACCGACACGAGCAAGTTCGACGTGTACATCGCTCGTGACTCGGCCACCAGCCAGAGCCGTCTGGCCGACCTGACCGAGGGCTCGGGCGCCATCAACGTGGTCCCCGCCCCCGCCAGCCTCGCGCTGCTGGGCCTCGGCGGCCTGGCCGCTGCCCGCCGTCGCCGCTAATCCGGCGTCCGGGTTCAGTGAAACGCTGAATTCACGCGGTCCTGACGAAAGTCGGGACCGCGTTTTTGTGCGCCCCCGGTTTGTCGTGCGCTTTCAGGAAGTAACTGGCGTGTTATCAGGGGTTTACCTGGATTAACCGACGTGCAAATCCGAACATTCTTCGTACAACATGCCGACGTGATACGTTTTATAGGACGTTGAATCGTCAAATTTGGCGCAAAACCGCGATCTGAACACGCAAATGCTCTTGTCGGCCTCTCTCAATTCGGTTACACTCGACTCGTCGATCCGCGGGTCAGCAAGTTCGGGATCGACAGAACTGTTGTTGTGTGAATCCATGAAGAAACAAGGTTTCTTGAGCTCAAGAGGAGAGACCAAGATGAAGACTGCTGCGATTCTTGCCGTTGCTGGTGTTGCCGCTGCCGCTGCTGCCCAGTCCATCACGATCGACGTTGCCAACCCCACCCTGAACCCGGGTGAGAGCACCACGGTCACCCTGTCCGCCGGCTACGGCGGCACCGACTACGCCATCGCTGGCGTTGGTACCAACTTCATCAGCTCGGTTGGCTCGGACGGCTGGAGCGACCTCGCTCTGGTCGCCCCCATGAACGGCCCCGGCACCACCCCCGGCGCTGCTTCGGGCACGGGCGTTGACGGCATCATTGCCGGCCAGCTGAACTTCCCGCTCGCCGGCATCTACGCCGACGACAGCAACCCCATCGCCTTCTGGACCGCCACCTACACCGCTCCGGCCGTGGTTGCCGACGCGTTCACCGTCGACCTGAGCACCCGCACCAGCCGCTTCGACGTGTACGTCGCCCGTGACCAGGCTCTCAGCGAGAGCCGTCTGGCCGACCTGCGCGAGGGTTCGGGCGCCATCAACGTGGTTCCCGCTCCCGCCAGCCTGGCCCTGCTGGGCCTCGGCGGCCTGGCCGCCGCCCGTCGTCGCCGCTAATCCGGCTTCTGCGACAGGCTAGATTCTGATTCTGCACGGGCCCGACGAGAGTCGGGCCCGTGTTCTTTTGTCGATAGCGCACCAGGATACGGTCGAGTATTCGTGCTCGACTAGAACTTCAACACGCAATGCAGCGGCTCGAGACCCGCCAGTTTCTCGCGGCCGCGGAGCGACTCTAACTCGATGAGCACGGTGGCCCCGATAATCGAAGCGCCCGCCATTCGGGCAAGCTGAGCGGAGGCGTCGAGCGTGCCTCCGGTGGCCAGCAGATCATCGACGATGAGCACCCGGCTGCCGGCGTTGATGTCGTCTGCGTGGATCTCGAGTCGATCGACCCCGTATTCCAGTTGGTATTCGACGTGATGCACGGCACGTGGCAGCTTGCCTGCCTTTCGGATCGGCACGAACCCCGCCGAGAGCGCCTGGGCGATGGCCGTACCGAAGATGAAGCCGCGGGATTCGGCCCCAAGCACCAGGTCGACGCGCTTTCCTCGGAAGGGGTTGACCATGAGTTCGACGGCCAAAGCGAGCGCACCGGGATCTGCCAGGAGCGGGGTGAAGTCCTTGAAGACGATTCCGGGCTTTGGGAAATCTGGAACGTCCTTGATGAGGCGGAGGAGTTGGTCGTGCATGGATTGGTCCTGAAAAAGTATCAAAGGGCCTGGCTGAGCGCGGAGCTAGGATAGCGGCCGGCAGCGGCGGTCTTGCGGACCGAACGGTCTGGAGGTTGGTGGATGGCTCGGACGGGTTCGACCAAACGAATTGAGACGGTGGAACCCATCGGCGCGCGGGTTCTGATTCGCAAGGACGAGGACAAGAAGCAGACCAAGGCCGGCCTGCACCTGCCCGACAAGATGGAAATTCCCACCCTCACGGGTCGGATCGTGGCGATTTCGAGCCAGGTGGAGCACGACGAGGACTATCCGGTGCGGCAGTATCAGCGCGTGCTGTTTCACCCCGGGAAGGCGATTCCCGTCGATTTCGAGGGTGATAACCGGTTATTCGTGGTGCCGATCACCGACGTCGTTGCGGTGTTTCGGGCGGCCGGAGATGACACGGACGCTGCTGGCGGGGTGTAGGAGCCATCGACGCCATGCCAGAATTCGCCCCACACGCCGGCCCCCAGGAGATGGCGTCGCATCTGGCGGCGCCCCTGGACACACTCGCAGACCCGCTGCCCGTGCCGACGCTGCGTTCGGTCCTGGGCGAGGCTGCCTTTGACGTTACCCTCCGGCCGCCGGGCAGCAAGAGCCTGACCAACCGGGCACTGCTGTTGGCGGCTTTGGCCCGGGGCACGAGCGAGTTGCGGGGCGCCCTGGCCGATGCGGTTGATACGAAGGTAATGCTGGCGGCCTTGCAGACCCTTGGCGTTGGGATCGAGATCGATGGCACCACGATGCGCGTGTCTGGCGTCGGGGGCCGATGGGCGCCAAAGGGTGCTTCGGAGATCACGCTGGACCTGGAGAACGCGGGCACGGCTACGCGCTTTCTCGCTGCGGCCAGCGTTTTGTCGCCGGTGCCGATCGTGATCACCGGAAATCAGCGGATGCGTGCGCGACCGATCGGAGCTCTGGCTGGCGTACTTGGCGATCTTGGCGCTCGTGTTGAGAGCCTCGAGTCGCCTGGATGTCCACCCCTTCGGATCACGCCGCCCGCGAGCCCACCCGAGCGGGGGCAGGTGTTCTTCGAAGAGTTGCCGTCGAGTCAGTTCGTTTCGGCGGTATTGATGCTCGGGGCGTTCCTGCCCGGTGGATTGTCGGTGGAGATCGACGGCGAGGCCACCAGTGCGTCGTACATCCGCATGACGATGGGGCTGCTCGACCTGCTGGGCGTGAACGTGCGCGCTTCGGCGGACATGCGGGTCTTGCGTGTCGCGAGCCACGGCGGAGGCATCGATGGATTCGAACTGGACATCGAGCCGGACGCGAGCGGGGCCTCGGTCTTCTGGGCCGCGGCGGCCGCGACGCCAGGCGCCCGTGTGACGATGGACGGCGTGGACGAATCCGGCCTGCAGGGCGACGTCGCATTTCCTTCGGTGCTGGCGCGGATGGGTGCCACCATGACATCGATCGGGGCGGACGATGGACCCGGGGGGCCGCGGCTGACGGTTCGTGGTGGGTCTTCCATCAATCCGGTCATGGCCGACATGCGCGACATGCCCGACGCGGCGATGGCATTGGTCGTGCTCGCGTCGCTGGCCAGCGGCGGGTCGATGATCCGGGGGCTGCACACGCTGCGAGTGAAGGAAACCGACCGGCTGGAGGCTTTGAAAACCGAATTGGCCAAGGTCGGGGTGGAGGTTGAGCTCGACGTCCACGGCGAGGACGGGGCGGTCCGCGTCGAGCCTCCGGCCAGAGGGCTCGATCGCTCATCATCGGCGACGCCGGTGGTGTTCGACACGTATGACGACCACCGGATGGCGATGGCGTTGTCGCTGATTGCGCTGCATCGGCCCAACGTGAGCATCGCCGACCCGGGGTGCGTGCGGAAGACGTATCCGGGATTCTGGACGGAGCTGTCCAAACTCTACGAATAGCGGACAAAACCGCGGAATTGTCGACCTATGCTGGGTGTTTGGAACTCCCCCACCGACTCCGGAGAAACCACCCATGCCCGCGACCGCAGAGCCGATTACCACCAGCAATGGCCGCCTGAACGTGCCCAATCAGGTCATCATCCCGTTTATCGAGGGCGATGGAACGGGGCCGGACATCTGGGCGGCTTCCGTGCGGGTATTCGATGCGGCCGTTGAGAAGGCCTACGGCGGCGAGCGGAAGATCCACTGGCACGAGGTGCTGGCGGGCGAGAAGGCCCACAACCAGACCGGCGATTGGCTGCCCGATGCGACGCTGGACGCGTTCCGCGAATATCTGGTGGGCATCAAGGGCCCGCTGACCACCCCAACCGGTGGCGGCATCCGCTCGATTAATGTTGCGCTCAGGCAGCAGCTCGATTTGTATACCTGCCTGCGGCCCGTGCGGTGGTTCGAGGGCGTGCCCAGCCCGCTGAAGGACCCCAGCAAGACCGACATGGTGATCTTCCGCGAGAACACCGAGGACATCTACGCGGGCATCGAATTCGAGGCCGGCAGCGAGGACCTCAAGAAGTTCAAGGAAGGCTTCAGCCAGACGTTCCCCGATCGCTGGAAGAAGGTCCGCTTCCCTGATTCGTGTGGCATCGGCATCAAGCCCGTGTCGCAAGAGGGCACCGAGCGGCTGGTGCGGGCGGCGATCCAATACGCGATCGACAACGATCGTCCTTCGGTGACACTGGTGCACAAGGGCAACATCATGAAGTTCACCGAGGGCGCCTTCATGAAGTGGGGCTACGAGGTGGCGGCCAAGCACTTCGGCGCGACCCCGCTCGATGGCGGACCGTGGCACGAGTTCACCGCGCCCAACGGCAAGAAGATCGTGATCAAGGACGTCATCGCCGACGCCTTCCTGCAACAGATCCTGACGCGGCCGGCCGAGTACGACGTGATCGCGACGATGAACTTGAACGGCGATTACGTGAGCGACGCCCTGGCGGCGTGTGTGGGCGGCATCGGCATCGCGCCTGGGGCGAACATCAACTACGACACGGGCCACGCGGTCTTCGAAGCGACACACGGCACGGCTCCGAAGTACGCCGGCCAGGACAAGGTGAACCCCGGCAGCGTGATCCTCTCGGGCGAACTGATGCTCCGGCACATGGGCTGGACCGAGGCTGCCGACCTGATCATCAAGGGCATGGAAGGCGCGATCGCCGCGAAGACGGTGACGTACGACTTCGAGCGTTTGATGGACGGGGCGACGTTGCTGAAGTGCAGCGAGTTTGGCGAGGCCGTTGTCGAGAAGATGGGCTAACGCTCAACATCCTGGAAAGACGAGGGCGCGAACCATGCGGCTCATGCTGTTCACCGACACGCTTGGCGATGTGAATGGCGTGAGCCGTTTCATTCGCAACATGGGGCACGAATCGATGGCGGCCGGGCGGGAGATGCTGATCGCCACGTCGACGCGCTTCGAGGTGCCCGATGACCCCTGCTTCTACAACGTGAAGCCTCGGTTCGCGATGAAGATGCCCAAGTACGCCGAACTGGACATGGTGATTCCGCAGAAGCGGGACCTCGTGAGGCGTGCCGACGAGTTCAGGCCCGACGTGGTGCATGTTTCGACGCCGGGCTCGGTGGGCAAGGTTGGCCGCGACTATGCCAAGAAGCGCGGCATCCCGATCGCAGGGGTGTACCACACCGATTTCCCCGCGTACCTGGAGCACCTGTTCCACGATGAGATGTACGGCACGGTGACGGCCCAGTACATGAAGTACTTCTACAAGCCGTTCAAGCTGATCCTGTCGCGCAGCGAGCAGTACATGGAGTCGCTGGAGAAGCTCGGCTTCTCGCGGGATCGCATGGCCAAGCTCGAACCGGGCATCAAGCTGGACGACTTCGACGCGAAACACAAGGACGAGGGCGTGTGGGACGAGTACGGCCTGCCACGCGACTCAGTGAAAGTGTTGTATGTCGGCCGCATCAGCACCGAGAAGAACCTGCCGATGCTGACGGCGATCTGGACGCAGGTGCGCGAGCGGACGAAGGCGGCGGGCGTGGATGCGCATCTCGTGATCGTGGGTGGCGGGCCGTACCTGGACGAGATGAAGTCGGCGCTCGGCGGGCACGGGACGGTGTTCCCGGGGTTCAAGCATGGAACCGAGTTGGCCACGCTGTATGCGTCGGCGGACATGTTCGTGTTTCCGTCGCTGACCGACACGCTGGGGCAGGTGGTGCTCGAGAGCCAGGCAAGCGGCATCCCGGTGATCGTGGCGGATCAGGGCGGGCCCAAGGAAGTCGTGGACGACGGCCGAACGGGCCTGGTGCTGCCCGGACATAAGACACCGGCGTGGGTGGACGCGGTGAGCGATTTGGCGATCGACCACGACAAGCGGAAGGCCATGGGGGCGGCGGGCGTGCCTTGGGCGCAAGACTTCTCGATCTCGGCGAGCTTTGAGAAGTTCTGGTCGGCGCACGAGGCGCTGATCGAGGCGCCTCAAATGCAAACCGCCTAGGGCCAGGGGTCGTAGGCCACGACCCGGTCGAGGGCATTGCCATCGGCAACGAGCGCGACCTTGGGCTGGTGGGCCACGTACTCGGCTTCGTCCATGTAGGCATAGTGCATGATGATGAGTTTGTCGCCCGGATTGACCAGCAGGGCGGCGGCACCGTTGACCTCGATGACGCCATCGTCGCCCAGGAAGACGTAGGTCTCGAATCGCTCGCCATTGGCGACGTTCGCGACCTCGACCGCGTCGCTGGCCCGCAGGCCAACGGCCCGCAGGAGTCGGCGGTCGATGGTGATAGAGCCGACGTAGTCGGGACGGGCCGCGGTGACAGCGGCCATGTGGATCTTGCTGTGGAGGACCTTTCGGAGCATGGGGAGCCATGGTATGGGTTGGGAAACCGGCCGGCCGGGTGGACGGTCGAGGATGCGGGCAATAAGCGGGTGTACACGGGCGTTGGGCCGAGTGGGCGCGGTGCGTCCCCTTATCTGGAGGCTGGCAACGATGAGCAGGCTATTGAATCGGATTCTGATCGGGTGTGCGTGCGTGGCGATGCTGGCGATGACGCGGCCGACCCTGGCCCAGTTTGGCGGCGGGGGCGGCGGCTTCGGCGGGGCTCAGGGCCCGCAGGTGAACCGCGAGCAACTCGAGGACTACGCCGACATCCTGGGGCTGGACGCCGATCAGCGAGAGATCGCCCAGATGATGCTCGAGGAATACATCGACGGCGTGCAGTCGACGATGGACACCATGCGCGACGCGGCCCAGAAGGCTCGCCAGGAGTTTGAGGAGACGCGCGACCGCTCGGCATTCGAGAGCCTGCGCGAACTGGGCGAGCAGACCCGCGAGCGTGTCGAGACGCTCGAATCGCAGTTGATGGCGGACTTGCAAACCATGCTGACGCCCGAACAGGCCGAGGCCTGGCCCAAGGTGGAGATGGCCCATCGCAGGGCGACGACGCTGCCGCGGGGGCTGATGAGCGGCGAGCGAGTGAACCTGTTCGAGATCGTGGAAGGCCTGCAACTCGAGGGCGAGCCGGCCGCTGAGGCTCAAACCGTCCTGGCGGACTACGAGCTTGCCTTGGATCGAGCTTTAATGGCCCGGAACGACAAGTTCGAGGAAGGCATCGAGATGTTCCGCCAGCGCGATTTCGAGGCCTTGCAGAGCCACTTCGAGAGCGCTCGCGAGGCGAGCGTGCGCGTCCGGGATACGCACCGCACGTTTGCCCGGAGGCTGGAGGCCATCATGCCGCGGGAGAAGCTCCCGGAGCTTGAATCGGCCGTGCGTCGAGCGAGCTTCCCGACGGTGTATCGCGAAAACCGGGCCGACCGGGCGATCGAGGCGGCCAGGGGCCTGGAAGACCTGAGCGGCGACCAGCGCGAGCAGATCGAGGCGATTGCGCTCTCGACGAGCCGCCGGATGGATCAGGTGAACCGCAAGCTTGCCGACACGATCGAGAGCAACGAAGTCAACATGAGCCTTCGGGACATGATGCGTGGTGGGCGCCGGGGAAACGAGGACGGCACGCGGGAGCTGTTCCGTGAGAAGCGTGACGTGGTCGACCAGACGGTACAGCAGATCAGGGCGGTGCTGACCGAGGAGCAGGCCGGGAAGCTCGAGGCGGCCATCGGCGCCGACGATGAGGGAGAAGGGCGGGGTGATCGAGCCCGTCCGGCGGGCCGCGGTGGTGATCGCCAGCAGCAGCGGTCTCGACAGCGGGAGTTCTGATCGTCGGCTGGCCAGCAGACCAGGGCCTCGCTGACGGCAATCACGACGCGGCGCATCCACCTGTTGGGAGTGGTGCGGCGCGTCGTCCTGGTCTATCTGAAGGAGGCATCGGTATGCGACTGAAGCTCGGGGGCGTGGCGATCGTGGGCCTGGGTCTGGCAGTTGGCACGCCGGCACTCGGTCAGCAGGGAGACACTGTCATGATTACGTCCACGAGTGCGCCCGGCGGGGTGCATCGGGGTGGCCGGGCGTTGTCTCGAGAGACCATGCAGCGGATGGGCGAAGTGCTGGGGCTCGACGAGATCCAACTCGACGTCGCGTTCGAGATGTTCAAGGAATTTGCCGACCAACGCCAGCAGTTGAACGACAGGTTGCGACAGGACCTGGAAGCCGCCCGGAAAGAGGTGACCGACGGCGACTTCGGGGCCATGATGGCCCGCATGAAGGAAGTCAATGGCGCTCACCAGTCGGCGGTTGCGGAACTCGAGCAGACGCTGTTTCGCGATATGCGGGCGATGTTGTCCCCCGAGCAGGACGTGTTGTGGGAGCAAGCCGAACGCATCCACCGTCGGGCGAAGAACCTGGGCTCGCTGACGCGATCCGAGGCGCGGGTCGATCTGGATGATCTGGTGCGAACCGAGTTTGCCGACGCGTATGGGCAACCCGCCGTTACCGAGGTGCTGGAACGCTGGGCGGTCCACGTAGATGGTCTGCTGGTCGAACGGATGCGCAAGGCCGAAGATATCGGCGGCGGCCCCGGCTTCAATGGTGGCGTGTTCATTTTTGATGGCGAGGAGGATCCGTACGAACCTCTTCGGACGTTGGACGCCAGGATCGCAACGGCAGGTCAGCAGGCGGTCCGAACGCTGGCGGGCGTGCTCGAGCATGATCGGGTCGAGTCGGCCTGGCTTCGGCAGGCGTATTCGCGTGTGTACAAGAAGACCAGCGGGGAGCGTCGACTCGAAGCCGCCATGGGCCTGGCGACCCTCGACGAGGCGCAACGGGATCAACTGCAAGCCGCCGCCGATCAGCACGAGCGGGACGTTGCCGCCGCGCGAGATCGGTGGGTGGTCGCCGAGCGGGAGCGTGAAGCGGAGGATCGGCTGCCACCGGGCGTCGTGCTGGTGGTGCACGGACAGGACCCTTCGCCGAGCGATGAGGCCGAAGCGGCCGTGTTGCAGCTCGACGAGCGGCTGGAATCGAAGCTCACGTCGATCCTTCGAGCCGAGCAACTGGCCGAACTGCCCAAGGCCGAGTCGGAGCTGCGATTCGAGTTCACGCCCGGATCGAGCGAGAGTCGGACGATCCGATCTCCCCGGTAAGCCGTAGGATCAGCGGAGGGCATGGAATGCTCGCTTCGGGGTGCAACCCCTTGGCGATCATCCCAAAGAAGGAAGTGGGATCTGGCTGCCGGCTCGATACGCCCCGCTCGCGGGCGACGCGGTGGTTGACGTAGGGGAAGCGACATGAAGATGGCAATGTGTGGCGGCGCATCACGGACATCCGTATGGGTTGTGATCGGTATGCTCCTGGCCGTGTTCCTGAGCGCCAGCCCTGCTCGTGCTCAGTTCGGCATGGGCATGGGCAACGACGCCATGCAGATGGCGATCGGGCGAACGGCCGTCGACCGGTACTCGGAGTTGCTCGGTTTCGACGAGGTGCAGCAGGAAACCGCCGAGATGCTGCACCGGGACTATCTGGACAAGTTCAAGCAGGCCAACGACACCCTGATGGATGCCATGCGGAGGCTCCAGGAGGAAGCGGGCAAGACGGGCGACTGGCAGAAGATGATGAAGCCCATGGGCAAAATCATGTTGGGCTTCTTTGAACGCGTGGAGGCCCTCGAAGAGACGTTCTTCGAGGACCTTCGGATGATCGCCATCGAGCCGGGCCAGCAGGAGGCTTTTGTCAGGGTCGAGCGGGCCCGCAGGCGCGAGAAGGTCGAGACTGCCGGCCAGATGAGCGTGGTCAACGGCGGAACGATCGACCTGCGTGAAATTGCCCGTGAGGTCGAGGTCCTGGGCAATGAACCCGCTCGTGAGGCGTTGCTCGCGTATGAGGCCGAGATCGATCCGGTCTACAAGCGGTTGATCGACCGTTCGTACGGGTTCATGCGCGAGCAGATGGAGCGCATGAAGAACATGGCCGACGACGACGAGTCGATGGGCTTTGATCAGGACGCGATGACGAAGATGCAGGAAGCGATGACCGAGATGCGTGAACTGGGAGCGCAGGGCAAGGCGATCAACGCCCGCTACGCACGCCAGATCATGCAGGTCCTGCCTGCCGACCGTCAGGGCGCGTGGGACCGGGAGGTTAAGCGCCGCACGTGGCCCACCGTGTACCGACAGAGCAAGGCCGAGCGCCAGATCGAGGCGGCAGGCAAGCTCGATGATCTGACGGCCGAGCAGCGTGAGAGCCTGGAGGCCATTCGGCAAAGCTACGAGCGCGAGGCATCGCCCATCAACGATCGCTGGGCCAAGGCGATCGACGAGCAACAGTCCGGCGACCAGATGAACTGGTGGGGCTGGGGGCAGGATTCGACCGAGGTTGATGAAGCCGAACAGGCTCGCCAGGATCTGGATGAGCGATTCGTGGAGCGTGTGCGGGGCCTTTTGACGCCCCAGCAGATCGAGAACATGCCCGAGGTGGGCGAGTCGGGCTTCGATGCCGACGAAGTGCTCCGCGAGTTCGGGGGAGGCTGAGCAACCTTGGACCGGACGACGCTGACAGGCCGTGATACGCGCGAAGGCTCGAGCAATGGGCACGTCGACCACCCCCCGTCGGGCGGTGGCCATGATGCTGTCGAAGCGGGGCCGGCATTGCTGACCGAGGCGCCGTCGGTGGAGCGTGCGATCTCGCGCCTGATGGGTGGCGACGATGTGGCTCGGTTGCATGCCGCGCCCATCGGCGAGCGCGAGGGCCGCATCGCGCTTGCGATGCTGGATCCGTCGGACTGGGCCTCGGCGGACGAGGCCTCGCTCATCGTCGGTCGGCCGGTCACGCCGGTCGCGATTGCCGAGCCGGCATTTCGGGCGCTCGTCCAGCGTGAGTATGGCACCACGGCCGCCGCAATGGCCGCCAACCTGGGCATGGGCGGCGGCGACGAAGAGGTGCTGGCCAACCTCGAATCGATCGAGGCCGAAGACCTGCACCGGATGGCCGAGCAGCCATCGCTGATCAACCTGGTCAACCTGCTGATCCTGGAAGCGATCCGTCTTGGCGCCAGCGACGTGCACGTCGAGCCATTCGAGCGTGACTTGAAGGTCAAGTACCGCATCGACGGCGTGCTGGTCGAGCAGCAGCCGCCGCCCAAGCGCTTGCAGCCGGCCATCACCAGCCGCATCAAGATCATGGCGGGGATGAACATTGCTGAGCGGTATGCGCCGCAGGATGGCCATATCACGCTCCGGTTCGACGGCCGCAAGATCGATATCCGTGTCTCGACGGCCCCGACGATCTACGGCGAATCGATCGTGATGCGCGTTCTGGACAAGCAGAGCCTGCAACTGGACCTGACGACGCTGGGGATGCGTGAGACGGACCGGCGCGAGATCGATCGCCTGATCGCGATTCCGCACGGGATGGTATTGGTCACCGGTCCGACGGGCTCGGGCAAGACCACCACGCTCTACGCCGCGCTCAGCAAGCTGTACGACCCGCGGAAAAAGATCATCACGATCGAAGATCCGGTGGAGTACGAGCTCGAGGGCGTGAACCAGATTCCGGTCAATCCAAAGCGTGGATTGAGCTTTGCATCGGGATTGCGATCGATCCTGCGTCAGGACCCCGACGTGGTGATGGTGGGCGAGATTCGCGATGGCGAGACGGCGGAGATCTCGGTGCGTGCGGCGATGACGGGCCACCTGATCCTGTCCACGCTGCACACCAACGATGCGGCAAGCGCCGTGGGCCGAATGCTGGACATGGGCATCGAGCCGTTCCTGCTTGCCAGCGTACTCGAGGCGGTCATCGCTCAGCGGTTGGGACGGCGGCTGGCCAAGCCATATGCGTTCGCGCATCGCCCGACCGATGCCGAGATGCTTCGGCTGACGCCCGAAGAACGTGAGTTGTTCGCGGAAGCGACCGGCGAGGCGATCGACTCGCACGATGCCGGCCAATCGATCTTTAAGGGACGAATCGGCTTCTACGAGGTGCTCACGGTCACGCGCGCCATGCGTGCGGCTATTGGCGATCGTGTCAACGCACAAAAGCTCCTGGAGACGGCGCACCCGACGCACCAGACCATGCGGCGTGACGGCCTCATCAAGGCATCGCAGGGACTGACGACCGTGGGTGAGGTCCTTCGCGCAACGCAGGACAGCGGCACGGACATGCTGCTCGAGGATGCCGACTGATGCCGAGCTTTCGCGTGCAGTGCGCCGGCGGTGGCGACGCTCCGATCATCGACGCGCCCACGCGCGCCGCGGCAATCCGCGAAGTGTCTCGTCGTGGACTGACGCCATTGGTCGTCGAGCCAATGGATGCGTTCTCGGCTTCGACCAAGGTTGGTTCGGCGGCTTCCGACGAGCCGGCGTCCTCGGCGGGCTTCTCGCTCTTGAGTGGCCGTTTCAGCGGTACGCAGCGGGCCGCGGTCATTCGAGAGCTGTCGACTGGCCTGGATGCTGGCTTGCCGCTGGTGCAAGCACTCCGCTTGATCGCCCGGCAGCGCAAGAGCAAGGCGCAGCGTGCGGTGATGGAGCGGGTGATCGAGAAGGTCGAGCATGGTCGGGGCCTTGCCGACGCGCTGGAGGCCTCGCCCGAGCTTGCGAACGACCTGAGCGTGAACATGGTGCGTGCGGGCGAGGCATCTGGCAAGCTTGCCGAGGTGCTTGGCCAGCTTGCCGACCTTCTGGAGCGCGACGTGCGGCTGAAGCGCGCGCTCGTGGGCGCAACGACGTATCCTGGGTTGCTGCTGGTGCTGTGCCTTGCGTCGATCGTGCTGGTATCGACCGTGATTGCGCCCAAGATCCTCGAAGAGGCCGCAGGGGCGATCGACGACCTGCCATGGCCCACGTTGGTCGTGCAGGGCTTTGCGAATCTCGTGCTGGGCTGGTGGTGGTTGATCCTGGCGTTGCTGGGCTTTCTGGTAGCCGGTTTTGTTGCGATGCGGCGCAGCGACGAGGGACGGCTGAGCATGGATCGGGCGTTGCTGGCCACGCCGTTGATCGGCTTGCTGGCTCGCGACGTGGCGGTGAGTCGGTTCACCCGGACGCTGGGCACGCTGACGGGTTCTGGCATCAGCTTGCTCCAGGCGCTGCGTATCACGCGGGCAACGCTGGGCAATCGTGCGCTCGAGAACGTCATCGACGACGTGGTCAGCCAGGTGAGCCAGGGCAAGACCCTGGCGACGCCCATGGAGCAGAGCGGCTACTTTCCGCCCATGCTGGTCCAGATCGTGGCCATGGGCGAACGAAGCGGGCGGCTGGAAGAACTTCTGGGCCATGCGGCCCGGGCCATGGAAGAGCGAACCGAGGCCACGCTGAAGCTGGTGACGACGCTGCTTCCTCCGCTGCTGGTCGTCACGATGGCGGGCGTGGTGGGTTTCATCGTGCTGGCGATCCTGCTTCCGATGCTTGAGTTGCAGGACGTCGCTGGAAACGCGATGTGATGGATGTATACGAGCAGGCATGAGCATGGAGCGGACATGAAGAAGAACGAAACGCGCCGTCGCCGGCGGGGATTCACGATCATCGAAGTGCTGGTGATCATCACGATCATGGGGATCATCGCGGCCGTGGTCGTGCCGCGACTGTTCAGCCGCATCGGCCAGAGCCGCCAGGCGACCGCCGAGAGCAACGCCGCGAGCATCGCCGGGCAGGTCCAGGTGTTCCTGATTGATATGGGCAAGCTGCCCGACACGGGGACGCTGGAGTTTCTTCGCAAGGAACCCAGCGGGATGAGCGGTACGTGGAACGGGCCGTACATCAGCAACGACGAGATGCTGATCGATCCGTGGGGCAATCCGTACATCATCGTGGCGCCGGGCGAAAAGAACACGGACTTCGACATCGTGAGCTATGGCGCCGATGGGCAGCCGGGCGGCGAGGGCGAGGATGCCGACATCATCAAGCCCTGATCACTCGGATCGGGGGTGATGGATCTGGAGGATCGATGCACCGCGGCTTCACGCTGGTCGAACTGGTGGTCACGCTGGTGATCGTGGGCCTGATCCTGGGCCTGACGGTGCCGCGCGTAGCCACCCTGGCGGGGCGCGGCGTGACGGCCGAGGCGGACGCGATCGCGGGCCTGCTCTCCAATGCCGCGGGTCGATCGGCCGTCGGATCGCAGCCGCTGCGCGTGCGAGCGGACGCCAAGAGCGTGGCAATCGAGCGCCGAGCGTTGGTCGAACAGGGTCGACTCGAGTCTTGGGTCTGGGAGCGCGACCCGTTCATGCCGCCGGCGGTCCTGAACCGTGCCACGGTGCAGTCGGTCTACGTGAATGGCATGGCCCAGCGGGGTTCGCCGTGGATCGTTGAACTCGGTGCTGGTTCGAGCGTCGAGATCGGGCTTGCTGGCGGCAGCGGCCCAGTGAGCGTGGCGCTCATGCCAGGGGCGCTGCGTGCGGTGGTCGTCGAGGGTGATCGGCTGATCGAGCCGCCTGGACGGGTGGACCTTGATGCCACTGGCATGGAGAGCACGCCTTGGTAGCGCGGCATCGCCGATCTGGGGGCTTCCTGCTCGTCGACGTGATCGTCGGCACGGTATTGCTCGGCGTGGCGCTGGGGGGCATCCTCGTGGTCTCGACGCGGGCCCTGGCCATGCAGCGAGAGGCTGCGTCCCTGCGCCAGGCAGGGATGGTTGCCGACGAGGTGATGTCGACGATCTATGCCTATGGCACGGAGGAATACACCCGCGTGCTGCGGTCCCGCGGCCGGGCCAGCGAGCCCTTTGAGCGGTTCGAGTATCGCGTCGACATCGATTCGGGAGGGGCGGGCCAGGCCGATGAAGTAAAAGTTCGCGTGACATGGCAATCTGCGACGGGTCAGCCGCGTTCTTTCGAACTCGACGCACTCATTGCGCCGAGGCTGGGCGACGAGCCCGACCCGAACCGCCAGCCGCCCGAGGCTATCGACCGATGACGCCTGCCCGCCCACGCTTCCGTGGCTTCACGCTGATCGAAACGCTGGCGGCGGCGGGCGTGATTGCGTTGATCACGGGGCTTGTGGCGACGTCGGTCACGCGTCTAGCCTCAGCCCGGCAGGCGTCCCGCGCCAACGCGCGCGCCTGGGCGAGCGCGGATCAGGCCGCCCAGATGGTGCAGCGAGCGGTGCTTCAGACCGTCCGGCGGCAGGACCTGTCGCAGACACGGCTGGTCATTCGCGATGGTGGCCGAGGTGAGATCTCGCAAGACTCGATCTACCTGATTGCACGCGGCCTCGAATCCGTACGGCCCGTGGACAACGCGGCGCTCGAAAGTGAGGGAGGCGAGTTCGAGGTTGGGTTCAGGATCCGCGGCGGGGCGGAGGGATCCTCGCTATGGCGCCGGGTGGACATGGCCTTTGACGAGTATCAGGACGCGGGCGGCGTGACCAGCGAAATCGCTCGCGACGTTGTGAGCTTCTCCGTGACGGCGGCGGACGCCGATGGCGTGTGGGCGGCTTGGGATTCGGACCAGAATGGACTGCCCCACATGGTCGTCATCGAGGTGCGAACCGCGACGCCTGATGGCCGTGGCACGGCCGTGGCTCGGCGCGTGGCGGCACTGCCGCGAGTGTTTGCGCAGCCCACGCTGGCAGAGATTGAAGCCGCGAGCGAGGGGGACGAACCGTGAGGCGGTCGCGCAAGAGCTTTGCCACCGTACTGGCGCTGTGGGTCATCGGGCTCGCGGCGGTGCTCGTGCTGGGCGTGCAGTCAGCGGGGCTGGGCCAGGCTTTTGGTGCACGTGATAGCCTCGCGGAAGTTCGCGCTCGCTGGGCCGCGGTTTCGGGCGTAGAACAGATGGTTGCGATCCTGGCCGACGACACCGAAGATCCGCATCCGACCGACGCATACGACGTCTACGACCGGATGGCCGAGGCCTCCCGGGGGACGATCGGGACGAGCGGCTCGTATCGCATCGAGCATTGGGAGGGCGGAGAACGGTTCGACGGCCCCGCCGACGCGAGCGCCCGGATCAACATTGCGCGAATGACGGCCGACGACCTCTTCTGGCTGCCCAACATGACCGAGGACCTGATCTCGCGGATCATCGATTGGACCGATGCGGACGATGAGGTGAGCCCGCTGGGGGCCGAGGTGGGCTCGTACTTGTCTCAGGAGCACGCATACGAGCCACGAAACGGCCCGATGCAGTCGATCGAAGAACTCGAGCTCATTCTGGGCATTCTGCCCATTGACGCGCGCGAGGAGGATTGGAACCTCAACAACGTGCTCGACCCGAACGAGAACGACGGTGATGAAACCTGGCCGCCGGACAACGGAGACGGCGTGCTGGAAGCTGGCTGGTCGGGCATCCTGACGGTGGTGAGCAGCGAGAGTACTTATGGGCTTTCGGGCCAGCCTCGCGTCCGGCTGGGCCTTGGGCTCGGCGGCGGGGAACTGGTGGGTCGCGTGGGTATCACGGCCGAACAGGCCGACGTGATCGCTCAGTACGCGGGCACGAACGCCGCGGCGCTCGAGACGCTGATTACCACTCCGCTGCGGTCCCTTCCGGGCCTGACCGGTCAGCCGATCGACGCACGCGCCCAGCCGCTGAACGATGAACAGATCGGGCTGTTGCTGGAAGAAGCAGCCATCGACGGCACCTGGCTCGACGCCTCCGGACCACTGATTCCCGGGCGCATCAACATCAACACCGTCTCCGAAGACACGCTCGCGTATGCACCGGGGGTCACCAGTTCGATCGCCGATACGATCATCCGCGAGCGTGCGGGGCGGCCCCTGGGCTTTCGCACCGCAACAGACCTGCTGGAAGTACCCGGCCTGACGCGCGGCAGGGTGCAGGAACTGATGCAGGTCTTTGGCTTTCGTAGTTCGGTCTTTGTGATTCGCAGCGTGGGTATCGATGAAGCGTCCGGGACGCGCGTCGAGATGATTGCTACCGTGGATCGGTCGCGGCTTCCCGTCGTGATCCGAGACGTGATATTCCGATAGGCGACCGGCGGAAGGGGATCTCTTGGCCAGGCAACGCGAGACACAGCCCAGCCAGCGCGTGGTCGCGCTTGACCGTCAGAACGACGGCGACGACGTTCGCGTCATGCTCGAGCGACGCGGCGACGGCTATCAGCTGTCGACGACCGGCGACTTCGATGGGGTGCCGCTCGTCCGGGTGGCGCCCTGGGAGCGTTCCCTGGTTCGTTGCCGAGGCGTCGATGATCTTCCTGTTGAAGAACTTGCCAGCGTGCTCCAGATCCTCGGTGATGGTGAGTTGCCCGAGCGAGTCCCGGCTCATCGCCGGGGGTGTGGTGCCGTTCCGGTCGAGGGTCAAGGCCGAACCGCGCTGTTGACGGCCTGGATGCCAACAGCGGATGAGTCGGGCGGCGTCGACGATGGCTCCATGTACTCGACGGCACCGGCAGCCCTTGGTCTGGCCGTCTCGCTGGCCGAGGGGTGCGTGTTTGGCAGCGATGCCCAGTCGGGCGTGCTGATCGTCGCAGCCCGCGGCCCCGAGGGCATGATCGTGCGCTCGCTTCGAGAGTCGCCTGACGTCGTCGCGACGGATGCCCACGTCGAGCAGCGGTTGCGTGAGGCCGCTACGGCCGTGGGGTTGCATGAGGACGAGGTGCGCTCAACGCTTCGCTCGGCTGCATCGCCCTGGGAAGGCCGCCGCGTTGGGTGGTCACCGGAAATCGGAGCGTCGCTGTCGCGTCTGGTTCGAGGCTGGTCGGAGACAGATTCGCAAGCTTCGCGCACGTTCGTCGCGGTCTGCGCCGGCATGCTGGCGGTGCATCCGGACGGCACCGTTCGCGCCCTTGCCAGCTTGCGACGCGACCAACCCGCCGAGCGCAAGGGGGTCGGCGATCGCGTGAATTCGTGGCTGTCTTCGAGACGCCACGTCGTGCTGGCCTGCATCGTGTGCCTGCTCGTTCTGTTATTCGCTCCGCTGTTGAGCGCGAAGGCCCGTGAGATGCTTTTGACTTCGAAGGTTGGTCGAGCCGAGGCGTTGCGTGAACGATACGAAGCCGACGCGCGGCTGTCGGCGATCTACGGACAGCTCAACGAGCGCGTATGGCCCATGAGCAAGATGCTTGCCGAGGTGAGCGCCGCCGCTCCGGTGCACGTGGTGCTCGAGAGTGTCCGCATGGACAGCAACGCTCAGATCGACATCGAAGGCTTCGTCCAAGTGGCGCCGGGGGGGCCGACGCTGGAGAACCCACCCGAAACGCTGCTTACGAGGTATGAGTCCGCGTTGAATGAACTCGGGACGCTGGGATCGGTCACGGTCGTTCGCCGTGAGATCGTTGGCGATTCGGTCGAGTTTCAGGTGACCGCGCGCGTCCGCAACGCCACGGCTCGGGGCAACCTGCCGATGGACTTTGCCGACATGCCCTTGGCCGAGGTCTTGTATGGCGAGGGCGCCAGCAACACGGCCACGCCCATCGTTGCCGCGGCGAGCACGTCAACGAGTCGCGGAAGGCCTTCGGGGCCCTCGTCGGCTCGCAGCACGGAAGAACGGGCGTCGCGTGACGGTGCGATCGAGGGCGGCCGAGACGCGTCGGGCGATCGCAGGCCCACGAGCGAGCGCGGTCCGGCCTCCGTCGATGGGGTACCGACACCGATCTCGGACGCTGACATTGCGGCCCTGGATCGTGGTGAGTTGCTGAATCAGTGGCGCATCCGCAACAGCGCCTCGCGCGATGAGAAGAATGACGCGGAGACCCGTGCAAGGCTCAAGGAAGAGGCCGACAAGTTGATCGCTCGGTACCGTGAAGTTGGGAGCGGCGGATGAGTCACTCGAAAGCCAAGACTGGCGCCGATCGCTTCGCGTGGTATGGCCGGCTGCCCCGGGCTGGGCGTTGGCTGGTCTGGGCTGTCGCGGGCCTGGCCGGATATTTCCTGCTGGTTGAACCCGTCGTCGACGTAACGGTGGATGCATCTGGACGCGCCGACGCGATGGCGGCGCGCATCCGGGCGGTTCGCGCCATGGGCGAGAAGGCGCAGGACGACCAGCAGCGCATCGCGTTGGGCTCGCGCATGCACGGCCCCATCGAGTTGCCCGGGCCACGGAGCGAGCGGGCAACGGCCTTGAACCGTGCCGTGGATACTGCGTTGCGGCAGGCCGGCGTGACCGGAGCTCGGACGCAAACGACCGAGCAGAATCTGGCTGATGGGCCGGCGACGCAGTACTACGGGGGCCGCGGCTCGCTCGTGAAGCTGGTCAGCACGGTGAGCTTCGACGCCTCGCCCGAGGCGTTCAGCGAGGTGCTCGGCGCGTTGGAGGCGAACGCCGACGTTGCTGCCGTCACGCGCGTGATCGTGCGGCGTGCCGATGATGGTTCCCGCCAGGTTTCGGCGACGCTTACGGTCGAGGCCTGGGCGCTCGGCACGACGGCCCGGCGGACGGGGGGAAGCGCGTCATGAGTGCACCAACCTCGGCATGGGTGCTCGTCGGCGCCGCCGGCGTTGCGGCGAGCGTGGCACTGATCGTCGGGCTGGGCGGCATCGCTCGCTCGGCGACGCTCTCGCTGCCCGAGGCGGATGCCGGTGTCGGCGCGACCAACGAACTGGGCGATGTTACGGCGCGGTATCGGGCGCAGCTCGATGGTCGATCGCCGTTCTTCGTTCCCGGTGCGCCGCCTCCCCCTCTGCCGCCACCGCCACCACCACCGCCGCCTGCTCCCCCACCACCACCGCCATCGCCACCGCCTGCGCCGAGTACGTACGGGGGACCGAAGGTCGTGGCCTTCGTGAACGGGCAGGTGCTGTTTGACGACAAGACGATCCTGGCGGTCGGTGAGGGAAACGACGACAACCTTCGCGTGCTCGAAGCGTCGGCCCCCTGGTCGATCCGAGTGATGTGGCGGGGAATCGAGTTTGACGTGCCCCTCATGGGCCGGGATCGAGTGGTAATTCCGAATCGCGACGATCGCTCGTCGGCGGATGGCTGAAGCGAGGTTACTTCATGAATGCGGATATTCGTTGCAGCCGGACGACCCGATCGGCGATGCTCGCCCTGGTGTGTGCAGCGGGGCTTGCGGTTCCCGCCTTCGGCTCACAGGACGCTGAGCCGCAGGCAGACGACGGCCAGGAAGCGCCGGCCGTGGAGCGTGGCCCCGACGGGCGCCGCGTGCTGAACGGCCCACCGACGACGCTGTCGTTCCGCGACGCATCGATTGAAGACCTGATCCCGTTCATCGTCGAGGCAACCGGGAAGGTCGTGATCGTTCCCGAGATGCGGCTTCCAGCGCGTATCACGCTGGTCAGCGATCAGCCCATTCCGCGGCAGCAGGCGCTGGATCTGGTCATCCTGGCGCTTCAGCAGGACGGCGTGGCCATCGTCGAGACCAAAGACATCATCATCCTCCGAGACATCAACGAAGTCATACGGCAGGACGTGCCCGTCATCGGCCCCAGCGAAAGCGTGATGGACCGCACCGACCTCGGGTCGATGGCCGAGAAGATCTATCGCATCAGCAACTCGGAAGCATCGGAACTGGCCGAGGCCCTCGGCGACGTCGTGCCCGAGTACGCGAAGATCACGGTGGATGAGGCAAGCAACCACATCGCCGTACTGGGCAACATCGGTCTGCTCCGGCGAATCGAGGGCCTGCTGGCGGGTATGGACCAGCCGGGCTCTCGGGCACTGGTGACGCGGACGTTCCGGCTTCGATACGCCGATGCCGAACTCATCGCGGAGAACATCACCGAATTGTTTGGCGAAAGCAGTTCGACGACGCAGAATCAGCAGCAGGGTGGCCGCAACTTCAACCGCTTCTTCGGTCGCGGCGGCGGCGAGGAAGAGAGCAGCGGTGGCGCTTCGACAGCCGAACTGCGCGTGACCGCCAACACCCAGCAGAATGGCGTGACGGTCGCTGCCGAGCAGGGCGTCATGGATCAGATCGCCGACTTGATCGAGACCGAATGGGATCTGCCCCTTCCCGAAGAAACCGTGACGCCGCGGATCTACACGCTGGAGAACAGCGATCCGATCGCCGTCCGAGATCTGCTTGTTGGCTTGTTTGGCGAGCCGAGCGCTGCGGCGGCCGGCGGCGGTGGCGGGCAGGGCAACCAGGCCAATCAGGGCAGTTCGGGCTCGTCGCAGGGCGTGGGCCGTCTGGCGGGACAGTTCGCATTCGAGGCGATTCCCTCGGCAGGCCAGATCGCCGTGGTTGCAAAGAGCCCGGACAACCTGGCAGTCATCGATCAGATCATCAAGGACCTGGATCAGCCCAAGAGCGTGGGGCTGCCCGCGATCGTCTCGCTCAAGCACGTGTCGGCCGAGGAAGTTGCCGAGCAACTCAACGCGCTGCTGGCCCTCGATGGCACGCTTGCGAGCATCCCGCGGAGCGAGAGCGGGCTGACGAGCGGCGCTGGCGCCGGTTCGAGTCCCTTTGCCAGCGACGCCGAAGATACGGCGACGACCGAAACCCAGAATGATCCGGGAAGCATCACCTTCTGGTGGCAGACCGCCCGCGAGCAAACCGACAACAGCGGCGCGAGCAACCTGATTGGCAAGCTCCGCATCGTGCCCGTGTGGCGGCAGAACGCGATCATGGTGCTCAGTCCGCCCGAGTATCGAGCCGCGGTGGTCGATCTCATCCAGCAGCTTGATCAACCGGGCCGGCAGGTGCTTATCCAGGCCGTCATCGCCGAAGTGAGCCGCGATGATGCCGAGGCCCTGGGCCTCCGGTGGTCGAGTTCTCCGATCAACCTCAGCCGAACGGACAACTCCATCTCGTTCGTCTCGAGCACGACGGCGAGTGAGAGCGGCGTGTTCGGCAACCTGTTCGATACCAGCGTGCTGAACGTCGGCGTCGATCTGAACGCCGTGCTCCAGGCGCTCAACGAGCGTACGGACGTGAGCATCCTGAGCCGGCCGATCATCTTCACCAGCGACAATCAGGAAGCGGAGTTCTTCGACGGGCAGGACATTCCGTTCATCACCAATGCCCAGACGACCGACAGCGGCGGAACCACCCAGGGCTTCGAGTATCGCGCGGTCGGCATCCAGCTGCGCGTGCGGCCTCGCCTGACGCCCAACAAGGACGTGGACCTCCGGGTAAACATCGAGCTCAGCTCGGTGGCGCCCGGACAATCCAACGCCAGCGGTCAAGTCGTGGTCGATCGTCGCGAGACGACGACGCAGCTCATCGTCCGTAGCGGACAAACCCTGGTCATATCCGGCATCTTGCGAAACGAGGACTCGCAGGTCGTGCGGAAGGTGCCGCTGCTGGGCGACATCCCGATCCTGGGGTGGCTGTTCCGCTCTCGCGAGACCGGGGTGAGCAGTACCGAGCAGCTCATCTTCATCACGCCCGTGATCGTCGAGAACGCCGAAGAGGCGGACGCCATCAACGAGGCCTACCGACTGCGCCTGCGGATGCAGCGCGAGCAGATGGGCATCGAAGAACCGCTGGAGGGCGAGCCACTCGTGCCCGACGAGGAGGGCGTGGATGCCAGCGAGCCGGGGTAATCGAGTCAGGGCCATCCTGCTTTCATTGCTGGCCGCGTCAACAGCTGGTTGCGTGGTCGACGAGCAGCGCACCGAGGCGTTGCGCGAAGAGCGCGACAATGCACCGCCGACGCTGCCTGCCGATCCCATCGCCCGCCCCGTGATCAGCGGCACGACGGCATCGCGCGTGTCGGTCTCGGTCGAGTCGCTTGGCACTATCGCCTACGACGGGCTGAGTGTTCCGATGGTCAGCCCCGATGGGCAGTTTCTGGCGACGCAGGACTCACCAGCGCCCCCGCGTGACCAACGGCTTGCGACGAGCGGCGTCAGCCTGTCGCGCGGTGAGCATGCCACCGTGTCCATCGCTCCACTGAAGCCGGGGGTTGGCGGTTTTCGCACCAGCGTCGAGGTATTCGATCTCGAAACGCCGATCCTGCTGGGTCGTGACACCGATGTGGAGGGCGTGCTCGTGGAGTCGCCCAGGCCCGATGGCACGCGCTGGATCGGCATCGCGCGATGGAGCGAAGACGCGGCGGGCGTCCGTTGGCTGGTTCGTGACGACTCGGTGTCGGCGCATGCAGTCTTCGCGGGCAATGGCGCATTGCTCTATTGCCGGCGTGGGGCGGGCGAGCAGCGATTCTCCCTCGTATGGCGGGGTCGCGATGGCGAGCGGCGCAGGC
This sequence comes from Phycisphaerales bacterium, assembly GCA_040221175.1. Classification (NCBI taxonomy): domain Bacteria; kingdom Pseudomonadati; phylum Planctomycetota; class Phycisphaerae; order Phycisphaerales; species Phycisphaerales bacterium. The sequence goes on along the minus strand of JAVJVK010000001.1, from coordinate 251,662 downwards.
TCTCGCTGCCGGATGCGGACTTGGTGTTCCCCTTGCTCGCACCCGATCAGCGGTATGCCACGTGCCTGGCCGTTCGAGACGGGGGCGCCATCGATATCCTGCTCATCGACCTGACGACACGATCGGGCGGCGACGTCGGACGCGTCGTGCGGCGATGGGAGTTGGCCGCCAGCGGAGGAATTCCCGGCGCGGCTCAGATCGTGGCCGCGTCGCAATCGGCCGTGCAGGGCCTGTCTGCGAGCGATGCGCTCGATGATTCCGCCGTCGCGCCAACCGAAGCATCGCTGGGGCCGATATTCTTCCATCCGGCCATGGATCGCTGTGCCGCGGTCGATACGTCCCGGCGTTCGCTCGTGGCGATGGCTCCCAAGAGTGTTGCGGCGGTCGATGCGGGCGATGGCCGGGCGCTGTGCTCAACGCCCGATGGCCTGGTACTGTGGACGCCCGGCCCGCAAGCCGGCCGCGGAACCGCCACGCGCGTGCTCAGCGAGGACTATCTGCCCCGCCGGACCGCGAGCGTGGCGCGTCCGTTCGTGCTGTTCGCCCCGATGCGTCGATCCGCGACCGACCTGATGGTCTTTGGCATGGCCCCAGCGTCGGCACCCTAGTCAGGCCAGAAGCAACGCTTCGCCGGTCAATCCCGGTCCGAACGCCAACGCGACGAGCGGACCAGCGTGTTGCTGCTGAAGTAGTTTCTCGAGGATGAACAGGATCGTGGCGCTGCTCATGTTGCCGTGGGTTCGCAAGACGTCGCCCGACGCTCGCGTCGCTGCGGCATCCAGCGACAGAGCGCCCGCGACGGACGCCAGCACGCGTGGGCCGCCAGGATGGATCGCCCACGCCGCCACGTCCTCGATGGCCAGCCGTTCTCGTCGGAGAACGTCTTCGATCCACGGTCGAACCGATCGCGCCAGGATATCTGGGACGTTGGGCGAGAGCGACATCCTGAAGCCGGCTTCGCCGATGTGCCAGCCCATGGCTTCCAGGCTCTGGGGGAGCAGGATCGAGGCCGATCGACGCAGGATCGGGGCACCTGCCGCGGAGTCGGCATCGATCACGCATGCCGCCGCTCCATCGGCAAAGAGTGCGTCGGCTACTGCGCACCCGTCGGCTTGCGACGCCTGGATGTGCAGCGAGCACAACTCGGCGCAGCAGACCAGCACACACGAGGACGGCTCTGCCATGGCCAGAGCGCGTGCCGTCCGAATGGCGTTCAGGGCCGCATGGCAACCCATGAAACCGATATTCACGCGCTGCACCGAGGCCTCGAGCCCGAGCGAACCAATCAGCGCAATGTCGACCCCGGGCGATGCGAGCCCCGTGCAACTCGCGGTGACCAGGTGCGTGATGTTCCGAGCATCTACGCCGGCAGCCTCGATGGCTCGTTTGCTGGCCTGGTGAGCCAGGGGAGGCGCAAGTTCGTGGAACGTGCGCATCCGGTGGGCGGTATCGGGGATGATGCCGTTGTAATACGTCTGCCGCGTGCCGTCCAGGATGGCCATGGCACGATGCTCGATCCCAGACTGTTCGTACAGGTGGGCCATGGCGCGGGCCCGGCCGGGCGATGCATCCGCGATCGTGGCGACCATCTGTGCGGCCGCGGCCTGATCGAGCCTGCCGCTGGGTGTGGCGGTGCCGATGCCGAGCAGGCGGGCCGTCATGCGACGCTCCGACGCGAACCGCTGAGCATGCCTGCCCCTGCCGTACCGATGCCGGGCGACATCGACGCTAACCCGATCGCGGTGCGCAGGAGACCCGGCGAGCGGACGGCGATCGACACCGCTCGACACCGGGCCTGTCGTGCCGCGAGCAGCGAATGGAGCTTTGCTGGCCAATTCGATGCGTCCGGGCCGTGTTCTGCGCATGCCATCGCGTCGTCGGCAATGCGTGAGCCGCCGAGCAGCGCCCACGACATGCCTTCACCCGTGAACGGTTCGACGTATCCGGCCGCGTCACCCACACGCAGGATGCGTCCCTCCTGGGCTCGGGCTTGGCGGGTGAGCACGGGCGTGCCATGCCAGCGACCATCGGGTACCTCTGCGGGATCGAGTCCGGCATGCCGATAGATGGACCGGGCGGCCTCGGTCGGTGAGCCGGCTTGCCGAACGAAGGCCGGCGTTGCAGCCATGGCGAAGTCCGTGCGACCATCGGGCAATTCGACACGCCCCACATAGCCGCCACGCGCCACGGCCATCGTCAGCACGTCGGAGATGCCGCCTGCAACCTCGGCCGTCATGCCCAGGCCGATGCGCCCGGACTTGGCGACCCGGCGTGCGTGAGACCTCAGCCCCGAGGCATCGATCACGACGCCGGCGAGCAGTTCTTCGCCGCCGGCTTGGACGCGTCCATCCGCGTGGATGGTGGCGGTCGTGTTCCATCGAGTTTCCACGCCTCGCTCTTGCGCAACCGCGACGAGCGCCGCATCGAGCGACTCTCGTGAGATTGACACGAAGCCGGGCAACCCAAGGTCGACCTGCTTGCCGCCAGCGGCGAGCATGATTCGCCGAAGCGGTTCTGCGGCCCTGAGCACACGATCGGAAAGACCAAGATCGGACAGCACGCGCTGGCCCAGTTCGCCCAGGCAACAACCGCATACTTTCCAACGCCCCTGGACCGATTTGTCGACCATGAGCGTTCGAACATCCCGGGCGGCGAGCGTACCGGCGGCGAGTGCACCCGCCGGACCAGCTCCGATCACGATCGCGTCGTACTGGCGCTTGCCGGCCATCGGATGAGCATACGCGCGGGAAAGGCCCGATCGATCTGCCACGCCGACTCGTCGGCGATTCCCCGTGTGATCGAGCGGGCCTCCCCGATCGTCAAAGCCGCCCGTACCGAGCGAACGGCATCGACGTGCACGACCCTGGACCGCGTGACCAGCCTGGGGATGATGGCCGCCAGGGCCAAGCCCCAGGGCCCGCGGCAGAGATCGCTGATGACGACCTGCCTGCCGGCGGAAGCCATCTTGCCGAGCACCGACCGGATGTACTCGTCCTGGAGATGGTGCAGGAAGAGCGAGCACATGGCGACGTCGGCGGGGGGTGGCGCCTCATGCAGGATGTCCAGTTGGCGTGTCTCCAACTCGACGCCTGCCTTCGCGGCTCGCTCACGAGCCTGCGCGAGTGCGACCGAACTGATATCGCATGCCGTGAACCGAAGGCTCACGCCGTCGCGCCGAGCCTGCCGCAGGATTGCCACGGGCAAGTCGGCGCTTCCGGTGGCGACGTCAACGATGGTGAGGGATCGGTCAACGAGGCTAGCTTCGCGGGCGAGGATGCGGTAGAACTGCCTCGACACCCCGCTGAGGGCATTGAGCCGCGCGAGTCCCGCCAATGCATGCGCGTGCTGCGCCGCATCGAGGGAGGGATCATCCATCAATTCACCCACGAGCCTGCGGGGCATGATCAACTCTCCACGCCGAGGATCCATCCCTCGAGGGCCGCTCGCTCGTGGCTGGGTTGAGCCAGACCCGGCAGGGCCCACATGGCGTCGCGTGCATCCACGACCTGTCGAGCGTCGCGATACCAGTGCTTCGGGGCTCGCTGCGGAAACAGGCTGGGATAGATCTCGGCGATGCTGATGGCGCCTTGATGTTCGGGCACGGGTTCGAACGGCCAAAGGTGCGTCCGGCCGGCAAGCGATGGATCGGTCAGCAGGCGATGGATGACCGGCAGGCCCATCAGGCTCTGCGAGCCCACGCTTCCGTTGCCTGCCAGCTTCCATGGAGACTGCGGACGCGCCCCGCCGCCGCCGCGCGCCGCTTCCTCGGCGGCGCGGAACTGGGGCACGCCCGTCGGCTTTTCCCGCCCCATGGGGAGGCCAGTCAGGTGCTTGAGTTCCTTCGGCCTGCCCCAGAACGGCCCGTGCGGCGCACCGGTCTGCTGCGTGATGAGGGCGTTCAGCTCCTGGGCCACCTCGAATCGATTGTTCACGCCCGATGGATCGTCGGTCACGTGCCGAGCGAGCAGCGCACAGAGGTCGCGTCCCACGGGCAGCACCGGCTCGCCCTGGTCGGAAACCGGATAGCCGATGGCGAAGTCGAAGCCGACGAGCACGCGCGCCGTTGGGTTGTCAATCAACAGCGCACGGATGCGCTCCTCGGCCTCCAGGCGGGTTGGCATGTACTCGGGATCGGGCGTTGGATCGTCGAGCGTGCGCCATGCCAGCCAGCAACGGTCTTCGCCCGGCTCGGGCTTTCGACCCTTGGCCGCCGACCAGTCGCAAGCTATGACCACATCAAATGCGTTCTCCATCGCCAGTCATAGCGCGCCGGCGTGGATTCAGCAGCCACACGAAGGACCGCAGCCGCCATCGTTACGGTTCTTCCCTGCCATCCGGCGGGACAACTCTCCAACGGGCCTCGGACCGCCGCACGTCACGGCCTTGCCATCGACCTCGCGCGATCTCTGCGGCTCGCGCTTGGGCGCCGCCGTGACGACGGCCGATGCGACGATGGCGCCGAACGCGACCATGGCGCCCATGGGCGTGAGCACGGCGACGATGTCGGGCAGGAAGACCACGGTGATCGTGGTCAGGGCGAAGATGAGCACCCCGGCGATAAGGAGGCGGCGGCCCGGGATGGGTCGTCCCTCTTCATCATCGATGTCGTGGGTCCTGCCCACAGCAAGGTCGGCATCCTGGGGAGACCACCAGTCGTCCGAGTCCACGATGTCCAGAGAACGGTCCGGCATGGCTTGCGGCGAACCACCCCGGTCGGAACGCTGTTCCCGCTGCGGGACGGATGGCCGCTTCTCGGACGGTCGCTCTCGTCGGCGTCGGGCCGGCATGACTGATTCTACGGCGAAGGCCGTGGCGCGAGGGCGCGACCAAGTTCCGCGGCAAGCACCGGTGCCAGCGCACCGGAAACGGGCTGCGAATGCAGTTTGCGCTCCAAATAGGAAAGACTCACGACACGCCCCGGGCCCGAACGGAAGATGAAAATAGCTCGCTCGGCAGTGCTCCCGCCCCATCGCGTGCCCAATTCGCTGTTCGCTACCAGCACGGCGATCGCCATGCTGACCACCTACGCCGGCCAGTCCGCCGCGGACGAAGGCGTCGGCAGTCAGTTCGTGTTCGAGCGGGATACGCAGGCGCAGTTCCGGTCGTGGCGTGAACATCCCCTTCCTGTCCAGCTTCAGGCTGCCGACGCGCAAGATCTCGGTCTTGGGGGTGGCCGACCACGGCGAGCATCTCGACTGGTATCGCGCGACCATTGATGCCCACGCGCTTTTCGACTTCTTCTGCTTCTAGATCGCCTTCGCCGCCGGCTACCCGTAAGCGCCTACCGGCAGCGCGCCAGCAGCGCCTCGATCGCCTCTTCGTTCAGCGTCGATCGAGTGGGCGTGATGCCTTTCTCGGCCATCGTCGCAAGCGTGTCGTTGGCGGCCTCCAGCCATCGCCGCGCTTCTCCTAGATCGGCGGGATCGTCATCGAGGTAGCTCTCGCCCATGCCGCGCTGGCACGTCCCGAGCACCGTCCAGAGCCGAACGTCGGTCGCGTCTTCGGCCAGTCCTTCCTGTGCGACGGCCATGGCGCTGGCGTATCCATCCCGGGCCCGCTCATGTTCGCCCAGCAGCCGCGAGCAGTGGGCGACACGCTCGACGGCGATGGCCGAAGCCATACGGTACAACTGGTTGGCCGGGTTCTCGATTGCGAGCTGACGACGCAGGTCGCCGGCGGCACGGAAGCCCTCCCGAGCCTCGGACACGCGATCGACTTCGAGCAGCGCATTGGCGAGTTTCTCCTCGGCAACTGACCAATCGAAGTGTGCTCTCGCGTCGCTCGCGTCGGCTTTCGCGATCGCAGCCAGCGTGTCGCGCGCCAGCGCGTAGAGATCGACCGCTTCACCCTTGTCGCCAAGGTCTCCGCGAACGTCTCCCAGCCGGTGGCGTACCAGCGCCAGGTCTCGCTGGGCACGAATGTTGCCGGGCTGCTGCTCCGCAGTTCGCCGTCGAATCTGCATCGATCGATCCAGATACGGCAATGCGTCTTCGGGCCGCCCCAGGCGAGCGAGCGTTAAACCCATCTCGTTCAGGCCGATCGTCAGCCGACGCACAAGTACCGGGTCGCCTTCCGCGGCCAATCGCTCTGAAGCTTCCAGGGCACGGCCAAAGTGCTCGAGTGCAACTTCGGGCTTCCCCCGGTTGAGCATCGCAGAGCCCAGGCGCTGCTCGGCCATGACACGCACCTCGTCCGCCTGGCTGGTCTCCAAACCATCGAGCGTAGCGAGCGAACGAGCGGCCAAGTCGGAAGATTCCTCCGCTCGGGGCGTACTCGTCAGCGTCTCGGCGATAGCCAGCTGCGTGCGCGCCAGCGCGATCTTCGAGCTCTCGGATGGCGCGACCACCGCCAGTCGCTCGCGAAGATCGATGCTCCGCTGGTAGCTCTCCAGGGCCCGCTCGGCGTCACCCAGATTCGCGCGTCTCGGATTGCCCTGGATGTCGCCGATGCGAAAGTAGGCCTCGGCCAGTTCTTCGAGCAATTCCGGGTTGTCGTCCGCGTCTTGCGCGAGTCGATCGAGGTACTCCAGCCCCGTTCGCACGAGTTGCCGCCGAGCCTCGATCGCGCCGGGGAGCGGCTCGATCAGGTCGTGCAGGTCGAACAACATGGTATTGGCAAGGCTCCTGACATCGGTCAGGCGTTGCTCTGCCAGTGCGCGCTGTCGCTGGGCGTGCAGCCCGAATGCGACGCTGATCACGCTTGCCAGCACCAGGGCGACGGCGATCACGGCCGTCGCGATCACCGGTCCCTTGCGACGCCGGGCGAACTTGCGGAGTTGGTAGAGCGTCGTCGCAGGACGAGCGGCAATCGGTTCATCGCGGCGCGTGCGTCGGAGATCATCGGCCAATGCGGCAGCGGACGCATATCGGCGTTCGGGCTCTTTCTCCATCGCCCGTGCGATGATGGTTTCCAGGTCGCCGCGGAGCCGCCGATCGAGTGCACCAAGCCGACGCGGCTCTTCCTGCTGTATGGCAAGGATCGCCGCGGCCAGCGGCTTCTCGCGAACATCCAGCGGCAAGTGGCCGCTGAGCATCTGATACCCGAGCGCTCCGAGCGAGTAGATATCCGTGCGTGCATCGATGGCGGAACGATTGCCCGCGGCCTGCTCGGGGCTCATGTACGCGAGCGTGCCGACGATCTGGCCCGGCAGGGTGCGAATCGTCGCGGCGGTGCCGTCTTCGGCGGTCAGCCGTGCGATGCCAAAGTCGAGCACCCGAGGCCTGCCATCAGCATCGACGAGGATGTTTCCCGGCTTGAGGTCACGGTGCACGACGCCGCGCTGGTGGGCGTGGTGGACAGCCTCGGCGATCTGTGCGAGCAACTCGACGCGTTGGGCAATGGTCAGTCGCTCGGCATGCGTCGCCAGCGGCTCGCCTTGTACGAGCTCCATGGCGAAGAACGGCGCTCCGGTCGCACGATCGAAGCCGGCCTCGTAGACCGCGGCGATGCCGGGGTGCTGCAGTCGCGCCAGGGCCGCTGATTCGTGCTCGAAGCGACGCCGCAACGACGCGGACGCAGCCCCACCACGGACCACCTTCAGCGCCACCGATCGCTCCGGGTTGGCCTGCCGAGCCTCGTACACCACGCCCATGGCGCCCTCGCCCAGAACGCGGACGATCTCGAAGTCACCGAGCTTCGAGCCCGGCGGCAGGTGATCGCCAAAGGCTCCGTCGTCCAGGTCGTGGCTGAGCAGGCTCAGCACCTCGGCCCGAAGGGCTTCATCACCAGCGCAGATCTCTTCCAACAGCGCCACGCGATCGGCGGGCTCCGCATCGCAGACGCGCAAGAACGCATCTTTCGCGCGTTGGTAGAGATCAGCGTTCGTCATCGTCATCACCCGCTTCGGCCAGCGTGCGACGCAGGAACGCCTTCGCGCTGCGCCAGTCTCCGCGGACCGTTCGTTCGCTGACGTCCAGCACCGCGGCAATCTCCGGCTCGGTCAGCCCGCCAAAGAAACGCAGCGACACCACGCGGGCGGCGCGCTCGTCGACGTCGGCCAGTTTCGTAAGGGCGTCGTCGAGGTCGAGCGGGTCGATGGCCGCCGAACTGGCATCGAGCGCCGCGCCGTCGAGCGTCACCCGGCCCCAGCCGCCGCCGCGCTTCCGTCGGCCGCGACGCTTGGCCTCGTCGGCGATCACGCGACGGACCATCTCGGCCCCAATCGCAAAGAAGTGCGTGCGTCCCTGCCAGTCGACCTTGTGCTGATCGGCCATGCGCATGTACGCCTCGTGCACGATGGCGGTCGGCTGGCAGGTCCAGTCGGCCTGGCCCGCGCCGCCCAGCCGAGCGGCGGCGAGGCGACGCAGTTTGTCGTAGACCATGGGCGCAAGTTGCTCGGCTGCGCGAGAATCGCCGTCCGCCGCGGCCAGCAGCAGCATCGTGGGCTCGCGTTCCGGGCCTGGTTGGTCGGCGTTGGGCTCGATGTCGAGTTTCCTCAGATTTTCGTTGCCGGTCTGTGCCGCCGTCGTCGCGTTTCGGCTGGGCAGCGCACGCGTGGATGCCCTGCCGACCGAGCGAATCTCGAACATCGTACCCCAGGAGCACGACCATGCGCCCGACCATCAAGACTTCCCGGACCGTTGCCTGCATTCTCACGGCATTCGCGGCGACCAATGCACTCGCCCAAGCTCCCATCTACGTCTCGGCCACCCTTGGCGACGACGCCAACCCGGGCACCGCCGACATGCCCGTCGCCACGCTGGCCGCGGCGCGAGCGCTGGGCGACTCGGGTGTGATCTATCTCGATGCGGGCGAGTACAGCGATACGACCCTCTTCGGCGGCTGGGCCATCATGGGCGGCTTCGATGCTTCGAGCGGGTGGACCCGCGACGCCGCCTCGAACACGACCATCGTGCGGACAAGCGAGCCCACGCGGGCAACCACCGGCATCGTCGCAGACGGCGTGCGCTTCACCATGACGAGTTCCTCGGACGCCAGCCGATACGGGCTCGTGCTGGATGGTGTCGAAGAATTCTTTGCCAGCAACTGCGAGTTCGTGGCCGAGGCGGCCATGGGCGGCGCGAACGGGGCGACCGGCGCGAACGGCGCCCGCGGCGGCAACGGCGGGCTCGGCATGCCAGGCATTGAAAGCGATGATCAGACCATCCCGGGCACCAGCATCCCGCTCTGCACGCGTGGCCTGTGGCCACTCGGCGGCGTCGCGGGCACCGGCGGCGGTTTTCCCGGCGGCGTCGGAGGGCGACCGGGACGCGATGGCGACTTCGGCAGGCCCGGCGAAGCGGGTGAGGGCCCCGGCGGCGGGCGCGGCGGCGAAGGGACCTTCCCCGGCCTTGGCAACTGGTGCCCCTTCTTCTTCGGCGGGCGAGACTCCATCGGCGGCGACGGCTTTCCCGGATCCAACGGCGTAAACGGGCCGGCCGGCGGCGAGGGCTCGCTCGCTGCAGATGGCCTCTACGTGCCGCAGCGCAGCGGGCAGGGCGCCGACGGCCAGGGCGGCGCTGGCGGGGGTGGCGGTGGCGGTGGCGGCGGTGGCACCGCGAGCTGCAACAGCTTCGGCGCCGGCGGCGCGGGCGGTGGCTCGGGCGGCGGCGGTGGCCGCGGCGGACAGGGCGGGCTCGGCGGTGGCGCTTCGATCGGCCTGGTCGTCGCGGCGTCGGCGAACGTCGCCATCAACGGTGCGAGTTTCGCCACCGGCGGCGGCGGGAATGGCGGCAACGGCGGCAACGGCGGGCAGGGCGGGGACGGCGGCCTCGGCGGTCGTGCCCTGCCCACATGCACGGCGGGCAACTTCTACGGCGGCGACAGCCAGCAGGACGACGGCTCCAACGGCGGCATGGGCGGCAATGGCGGTCGAGGCGGCAACGGCGGTCGAGGCGGTGGCGGCGCGGGTGGGCCGAGCATCGGGATCTGGGTCACCGGGCCGGCCGTCGACCTCGTCGACGCGAGCTACGACCTCGGCGATCCCGGCAGCGGCGGAGCACCCGGCGGATCGGCGGGCACGCAGCTGCAAACGCGCGGCCCGATCGAGTCCACCGGCGTCATCCCCATCGACTGCAACGCCAACGGCGTGCACGACCTGGTGGACATCGCGAATGGCGACAGCCTCGATCTGAACTTCGACAACATCCCTGACGAGTGCCAGTGCCGTGCCGACCTCGACGGCGACGGCAGCCTGACCATCTTCGATTTCCTGGAATTCCAGAACCTCTTCGACACGGGCGACCCGGCCGCCGACTTCGACGGCGATGGCAGCCTGACCTTGTTTGACTTCCTGGCCTTCCAGAACGCCTTCGACGCCGGCTGCTGAACCCGAAGCCTTGCCGGACTCCCCTTTTTTCGACGACCGTTGCCGGTTCCGGCGGCGGTCGTCGCGTTCCGGGACGGGTGGCTCGTGTGTCGCCGCTCGTGGGCAGGGGCCCTTACCGACGAACCTGATCGCACGGAGACCTTGGAAATGAACGCCAGATTGCTTCTGACCTCGTCACCCATCTTGATCCTGGCCTGCGCTGGCGCAGCGCAAGACTGCACCGGCCCCGACCTGTTCGCCGCCCCGGAGGCCTACGCCGCCGGCGGCGGCGCCCGCGAGTTGGATCTGGGCGACCTCGACGGTGACGGCGCGCTCGATGCTGTTGTGGGCAGCAGCGGCACGGGCCTGTGGATCCTGCCCGGCAACGGCGACGGCACGCTCGGCGCGTCCATCGAGCCCCAGCCGCGCCTGGGCGGCGGCGACGCGACGATCTTCGACATGAACGGCGATGGCATGCCCGACATCGTCTCGCTCACGCGCGACGCGGTCGCAGTGCTGCTCAACCGCGGCGGCCTGCAATTCGAGCCGGCGGCCCTGTACGACGCGGGAATCAGCCCAGTGGCCCTGGACATCGCCGACGTCAACAACGACGGCGCGCCCGACGTGGTGTCCATCGGCTTTTCCGGACGCATCACGGTCTTCCTGAACGATGGCGGCGGGGCGCTCGCCACGGCGACCGTCCTGGAGACGGACATCGCCCTCTCGGATGTCGCCGTCGGCGATCTGGACCACGACGGCAACGCCGACATCTACGCGACGCAGATCGACCCGATGGCCTTCGAGGACGTGTTCTACACCGGCCGGGGCGATGGCCAGTTCGACGCCGTGGACATCCCGGGCGAGTGGAGCCTCACCGATGGTGTGCGCATCACCGACCTGAATGGCGACGGCCGCAACGACCTGCTGCTGGCCGTCCGCGTCCAGGACTCGACGGTGACCCGGGCGCTCATGGCGTTCTACACCTGGGATGGCACGTCGTTCCGCAGCCTGCTCGCCGCGCAGAACCTCGGCCTGGGCGCGTCGGCCCGCTCGCCCTCGGCGGCGGATTTCGACGGCGATGGGCTCGTGGACGTGTTCGCCGCCCTGCCGGGCAGGAACCAGGTCCAGGTCTTGCCCGGCCTGCGCGCCGCACCGCTGGTGTTCGCAGCGCCCATCGTGCTGGACACAGGCCCGGCCACCTCGGACGTGGGCTCGGGCGACCTGAACGGCGACGGCCGGCCCGACCTGGTCGTTGCCAACTGGTTTCCCGGCGGCGTCGGCGTGCTGCTGAATCGGTGCGCCCCGCCCTGCCAAGCCGACCTGGACGGCGACGGCGAACTCACGATCTTCGACTTCCTGAGCTACCAGAACCTGTTCGACGCCGGCGATCCCGCCGCCGACTTCGACGGCGAAGGCGCACTGACCATCTTCGACTTCCTGGCGTTCCAGAACGCATTCGACGCCGGCTGCTAAGCACAAGAAAACGAACTTCGGACCAGACCCAAAGGAGACTCCGCAATGAACACCAAGCAACTGCTCCCCGCATCCATCGTGCTCGCGCTGGCGAGCGGCGCCCTCGCCCAGGACTGCCTGGGGCCAGATCTCTTCGGCGAGCCCATCGAGCACCCCGTGGTGATTCCGTGGCACGTAAGCGTGGGCGACCTCGACGGCGACGGCGCGCTCGACGTCGTGGCCGGGGGGTACTTCTCGCACCTGGTCATCCTGCCGGGCAACGGCGACGGCACGCTGGGCCCCGCCTTCGAGCCCGAGCCCGGCCTGCGCGGCGCCGACATGGCCATCGCCGACATGAACGGCGACGGCCTGGCCGACATCGTGACGGGCACGACCTTCGGCGTGGCGGTGCTCATCAACCGCGGCGCGCTGCGCTTCGATCCCGCGGTCATCTACACCACCGGCGTCGACCCGCTCCCGCTGGGCATCGCCGACTTCAACCACGATGGGTCGCCCGACCTGGTGGCGGCGAGCAGGGGCGACGACACGATCGCCGTGCTGCTCAACGACGGCGCGGGCGGGCTGGTCACCTCGCAGACCTTCGACGGCTTCACCGACATCGCGTGGACCGACCTGGCCGTGGGCGACATCAACCACGATGGCCACACCGACGTCTACGTGACCAAGGAAGTCCGCCGCCCGGTGGGCAAGGACGACGTGCTGCTCCTCGGTCGCGGCGACGGCACGTTCGACTTGGTCACGCCGCGCCGCTTCGCGAACGAGACCCACGCGGTGACCATCGCCGACGTCGATAGCGATGGACGCGACGACGTGGTGATCGGCGCTTACTCGGACGTCAGCGATCGCTCGCGGCTGTGGACCTTCGCATGGCAGGGGGGCGAGCTGGTGCAGTTCGGGGAGCGGTGGACCGCCGGCGACGGCTCGAGCCTGCGATCGGTGCTGGCCGCGGACGCGAACGGCGATGGCGTGGCCGAGCTCTTCACCGGCCTCTTCGACCTGGGCGAGGTCCGCATGGCCGTGCGCCAAACGGCCGACCCGCTGGTATACGAGCCGCCCGTGGGCTTCGGCGCGGGCGCGGGCCCCTCGGACTTGGCGATGGGCGACATGGACGGCGACGGCCGGCCCGACCTGATCGTCGCCAGCCGCTTCGATCAGTCCGTGAACGTGCTGCTGAACCGGTGCGCCCCGCCCTGCCAGGCCGACCTGGACGGCGACGGCGAGCTGACGATCTTCGACTTCCTGAGCTTCCAGAACCTGTTCGACGCCGGCGACCCGGCCGCCGACTTCGACGGCGACGGCTCGCTGACGATCTTCGACTTCCTGGCCTTCCAGAACGCCTTCGACGCGGGGTGCTGAGGCGGCCGAGTCCGGGAACCGTATTGCATGCCCGCGAGCATGATGTATACTCGCAGCACACAAGAGGGCCTGGATCGATGACCCCGAATTCCCCTGCACGCGTGCTGCTCGTAGCCGCCGGCCTGGCCCTGCTGGCCAGCACCACCGCTCGGGCCCAGTTCACGCCCGTCGAGCGCATCAGGCCGCCGCAGCCGGCCCCATTCGACGGCTTCGGGTCGGGCGTGGCGGTGCGGGGCGACCGTGTACTCGTCACCGCGCCGGCCGACGACGACATTGCGCCCGAGGCAGGGCTGGCGTTCCTCTACGACGCCGCCACCGGCACGCTCGTGCGCACGCTGGGCGAGCCGGGCCTGGTGGGCAGCGATCGCTACGGCGACGCCTGCGCGATGGGGCCCGCCGCGGCGATCGTGTCGGCGTGGGGCGGTGGCTCGGGCGGCGGGGCCATCTACCTGTACGACCCGGGCACCGGCAATCTTCTTGACGCCTACGCCCCCGTCGGTCTGGGCAGCGGCGATCGGTTCGGCTTCTCGCTGGACACCGACGGCGACCTGGCGATCGCAGGCGCACCCAATGCCGACGGCGTGTCCCCGGCGACCGGGGCGGCCATCCTGCTGGACGTCGGCGTGCCCCGGGCCGTCGCGCAGCTCGGCCGGCTGGGCGCCGTCGACGGCTCGCAGGGGGCCGGCTTTGGCTTCGCCGTCGCGTTGCACGGCGGGTACGCGCTCGTGGGCGCCCCCCGCGAGAGCGCCCTGGCGCCCTCGGCCGGCGCGGCCTACCTCTTCGACGTGTCCGACCCGCTGCGGCCCGCGCAGGTCGCCAGGCTCACCGCCAGCGACGCCGAGCCGTTCGACTTCTTCGGAAAGTCCGTGGCGCTGCACGGCACGGTCGCCGTCGTGGGCGCGCCCGACGCCGACCAGCCGGAGGTCAGCGGCGCGGGCGCGGCGTACATCTTCGATATCAGCGATCCCGCCAACCCGCAGGAGGTCGCCGTGCTGGGCGAGCCCGACGCGGGCGTGCTGGGCAACTTCGGGCTGTCGGTCGCCACCGATGGCGCCGCCGTGCTCGTGGGCGCACCGAACCACGACGGGGGCGCGCCCAACTCCGGCATCGTGTACGTCTACGACGCCGCCACGGGCGCGGCCACGGGCGCCATCGCCGCCGATGCGCCAAGCTTCGCGGCCGGCTTCGGCACGAGCCTGGACCTCACCGGCCGCGACCTGGCCGTCGGCGCCCCCCAGGCCGAGGTCGCCGGCGACCGCGCGGGCTCGGCGTACCTCTACGCCGCCGCGTGCCGCGCCGACCTGGACGGCGATGGCGAACCGACGATCTTTGATTTCCTTGCCTTCCAGAACCTCTTCGACGCGGGCGACCCGGCCGCCGACTTCGACGGCGACGGCAGCCTGACCCTGTTTGACTTCCTGGCCTTCCAGAACGCGTTCGACGCCGGGTGCTAGGACGCTGGCGGTTCGGGGGAGGGGTGCCGCGCCAGCACCCCCGCCGGCCGCGACGCTGATCTCAAGCGGGCGGACCGGCCAGGGGTCGACGCCCCGCCGGTGACGCTGGAAGAAAGCGTTGGCCGTCCGCCCGCGTTTTTGGTAGACCGGGCGGCCAGCAGAAGCCCAGAGCCGCCCGAAGCCAGAGGAGAGCCCCCTGCCGCAACCGGCCGCTCCCGAGGCGTTACAACGCTGATGCGGGGACGCGGTGTCCCACGCCGAATTCCGGGGAGGACCATGCCATGCAGTCGCTTCGCACAAGCACCGCCGCACGCACCACGCTCGCCATTGCCGCGACCACACTGGTCCCCGCCGTCGCGATCGGGCAGGCGTGCGGTCCCACGCAGATCTTCACGCCCCAGGCGGCGTACGGGGTGGGATCCGAACCGGTCTCGGTGGCGACGGGCGACCTCAACGGCGACGGCCTCGCCGACCTGGCCGTGGCCAACTTCGTGAGCCAGGACGTCAGCGTGCTGCTCAACGACGGCGATGGCGGCTTCGCGACCGAGGTGCGCTACGGCCCGCACGGGCTGCCCCGGTCCGTGGCGATCGGTGACCTCGACGGCGACGGCGACAATGACCTGGCCGTGGCCGACCAGGGGCTGAGCGCCGTGGCCGTGCTGCTCAACGACGGCGACGGCGCGTTCGCGGACGCCGTGCTCTACGACGCGGGCGAATGGGCCTATTCCGTCGCGATCGGCGACCTGGACGGCGATGGCGACGGCGACCTGGTCGTGACGAACGCGCGGAGGGACGACATCAGCATCCTGATGAACAACGGGGACGCCACCTTCGCGCCCGAGGTGCGGTACATCGTGGAACAGGGCCCCGTATCGGTCTGCATCGGCGACCTGGATGGCGACGGCGACGCCGACGTGGCGGTGGCCAACCGGACCCGCCTCTTCGACAGCGTGAGCGTGCTGCTGAACCGGGGGGACGGCACCCTCGCGTCCCCCGTGAACTATTTTGCGGGCCATGAGCCCCTTGGCCTGGCGATGGGCGACCTCGATGGCGACGGTGACGCCGACCTTGCCGCGGCCAATACCTCCGGGGACGGCACCATGGTGCTGCTCAACAACGGCGACGGCACGTTCGCGCCCGCCGTCTCGTACGGCCCGCGCATGGAGTCGCGGTCCGTGGCGATCGCCGATCTGGACCGCGACGGCGACAACGATCTGCTCGTGACGAACAGCGATCTGAGCCTTGGGCCGGGCGTCACCGCGCTGCTGAACGACGGCGGCGGCGTCTTCGATCGAGGCGTGGCCTACGACGCGGGGGGCTGGACCGGATCCGCCGCGGTCGATGATCTGGACGGCGACGGCGACCCCGATCTGGCCGTGACCAATGTCCGGAGCCGCAGCGTCGGCGTGCTGCTCAACCGCTGCGACTGCCCGGCCGACTTCGACGGCGACGGCGCGCTGACCGTCTTCGACTTCCTGGCGTTCCAGGACGCCTTCGACACGGGCGACATGATCGCCGACTTCGACGGCGACAGCATCCTGACCATCTTCGACCTGCTGGCCTTCCAGAACCGCTTCGACGCGGGCTGCTGACGCATCGCGCACCACATGGAAGTTCCTTCCCCCCCGCCACCGCCCACCCCGTCCACCACCCCCACCACCCCCACCACCCGCGTCCTCTTCGTGTGCGGCAAGAACAGGTGGCGCAGCCCCACCGCCGAGCAGGTCTTCGCCGGCAACCCCGACCACCCGGGCATCGAGTGCCTCTCGGCCGGCCTGAGCCCCGAATCGCCCACGCACGTCTCGGTCGAGCTGGTCCAGTGGGCCGACCTGATATTCGTGATGGAGCCGGTGCACAAGACCAAACTCGCCGCGCGCTTCCGCGACCACCTCGCAAATACGCGCGTGGTCTGCCTGAACATCCCCGACCGCTACCGCGAGATGGACCCGGCCCTCATCGAGCTGCTCGAGCGGCGCGTGCCGCCCCACCTGCGGTGAGCGGGGCCGCCCGCCGGCCGGGCCCGCGTCGCCACACGGCGCGAGCCGCCCGATCCACGGACCGCGTGGCCCGGGCCACCGCTCGGGCCGCTCGATCCGCGGTTTGGGCGGCCGGAACCAGGGTCCCAGCCGCTCGGAGCCGGGTTGGGCCGGGCGCGGCCGCGGTCCGATGCGCAAGAACCGCGGATCCGGGGGCGCATCGCGTGCAGCGACGGGTTTTTGCTCGAGCGGCGGGGCCGGGCGGCCGATGGATGGGGCATCGCCCCGCGAGCGGCGGGACCGCCACGAAGCAACCAGAACCGAGCGGCCCGGCCCGCGGGCACGCGCATCGAGAGGACCCCCGCCATGCCCCCCCGCTACCCCAAGGCCGACGGCCGCTTCCTCGCTTGGGCCCGCGTCATCACCCGCGTGTGGACCGGCTGGCAGCCCGGCGGCGGCTCGACCGGCGTGCCCGACATCGGCCTGAGCGACGAGCAGGCAAGCAGGGCGGCCGAACTCTTCGAGGCGGCCTACCAGGCCCACCTGCGCCAGCGCGAGGCGATGGTGCGGGCCCGCTCGGCCACGCGGGCCAAGCGGCTGGCCTTCGCCGAGTTCAAGAAGGCCCTGGGGGCCGACATCGCCACCATCACCGCCTACGCCAGCAGCACCGGCGACCCGGGCGTGTACGAGCGGGCCCGGCTGGACGCCCGCAAGACCGGCTCGCGGCGCACGCCGCGCGGGCCCGTCGCCCCGCGCGACCCGCGCCTGCGCTTCAACGTCGACGCCAGCGAGATGGTGCTGACCTGGGGCGGGCGCACGCGGCCGGGCACGGTCTACTCGATCCGGCGCCGGCTGGTGAGCGCGGCGGAACCGGCGGGACCAGCGGCCGCGGGCGCGGGCGCATCGCACGGCGCGGGCCCGAACCGGGGCTGGGCGTTCATCGCCGCCGTGAGCGAGCGCCGCTTCGTCGACACGACCATCCCCCCGGGCACGGCCGAGGTCACCTACCTGGTCAGCGCGACCAAGAACGGCCGGACGGTCCAGGGCTTCGCCGCCACCGCGCGCCTGCACGGCGGGCAATGGTGCGCGGCCGCGCCGCCCAGCGAACGAACTTCGCGAAGCGCGTAAGGGCCCGGCTATCCGCAGCCCGCCTGGAACGCGTTCTGGTACACGAGAAAGTCGAACAGCGTCAGCGCCCCATCGCCATCGAAGTCGGCCCGCGCATCGCCCGCATCGAAGAGCGTCTGGAACGCCAGGAAGTCCATCGCCGTCAGCTCGCCGTCGCCGTCCAGGTCGGCGGCGCACGGCGGGAGGACGCACCCGTAGCGCGCGATGCGGCTGGAGGCGTGGCCGCCGGCGCTGCTGAAGCGACCACCAGCAAAGAGGGCCGGGCCCGAGCCGTCGTCGTGGGCGTGCAGCGCGTAGACCCGTGGCGTCGAGCCATCCATGCCCGAGCCCAGCGGCCACCACGTGCGGCCGTCCCACCGGGCCACGTAATTGCCCGGCCCGCCGTACCTGCTGGAGAACCCACCACCGACGACCAGGTCCGGGCCGTTGCCTCCGCCCGCGTCGAACACGTGGGCGGCGTACGCGACGTTCGAGAGTCCCCCGCCGAGCGGCTCGAAGCGTGCACCATCCCAGCGGACCGCGCCGCTGGTCTCTGGCCGGCCAACCACGCCCAGCCTGCCGACGATGAAGAGCGCCGGCCCGCGGCCGTCGTCGTAGGTGGCCATGTCGAGGGCCTCGCCGTTCAAGGGCGTCGAGAGGTCCGACCACGCGCGCCCGTCCCACTTCAGCACGCAGTTGTTGGGCACGCCCGGAGGCGTGAAGTCGTCCCCGCCCGCGTACAACGCCGGGCCCTTACCGTCGTCGAAGACGTGCAGGCAGAAGACTTCCGCCGGAACGCCGCTGCCCACGGGCGTCCACGCTGATCCATCCCAGCGCGCGACGTGCTTGGCGGTGCGGCCATCGACGCGCAGGAAGTCGCCGCCGGCGTAGAGGGCCGGGCCCGAGCCGTCGTCGAAGACCGCCAGGGCGTTCACCAGCCCGTCGAAGCCCTCGCCCGTGCCCACCGCCGACCACGCCGCGCCGCCCCATCGCGCCACGCCCCGGGCGGGCTGGCCGCCGGCCGTGGCAAAGTAGCCGCCCGCGTAGAGCGCCGGGCCCGAGCCGTCGTCGAAGCTGGCCAGGGCGAGGGCGCCCGCGTCCAGCCCCTGGCCGAGCGCCGACCAGCGCAGGCCGTCCCACCGCGCCACGTGGTTGGCCCGCACGCCGCCGGCGAACTCGAAGAAGCCGCCGGCGTAGAGCGCTTGGCCCCCGCCGTCGTCGTGGGTGGTCAATACGCGCACCTCGCTATCCATGCCCGCGCCCCGTCCAGGGGCGGCCACCGGCGCCCAGGCGTCGCCGTCCCAGGTCGCCAGCGCGCCCACGAACGCGTCGCCGGCGGTCTCGAATCGACCGCCCACGAAGAGCTTCTCGCCCGAGCCATCGTCGTAGACCTCCATGGCGTCCACGCGCTCGTCCATCCTTGCGTCAAGCGTAATCCAGCGCTCGCCGTCCCACTTGGCTGCCGACTCGACGGGTTCGCCGGTGGACGCCAGTCGACCGCCCACGAAGAGCGCCGGGCCAGAGCCATCGTCGTAGACCCGCATGTCGAGGGCGACGCCGTCGAAGCCATCCTCCAGGCCCGACCAGGTGAAGCCATCCCACCGCGCCACGCCGCGCGCCGGGACGCCGCCAGCGTTCTGGAATCGCCCACCCACGAACAGCGCCGGGCCGCTACCGTCGTCATACACCGCCAGGGAGAAGGCGGTGTCGTCAAGCCCGATGCCACCGGGCCCTTCGAGCGGCTTCCACGACACGCCGTTCCACTTGGCGATGTGGTTCGCCACGCGGCCATCGCCCAGGATGCCGAATTCACCGGCCGCGAACAGGGCGGGGCCGGTGCCATCATCGAAGGCCACCATGGCGTGCACCTGAACGAAGTAGAGCCCCAGGCCGACGCCGACGGGGTTCCACCGGGATCCATCCCACCTCGCGACGCCCTTGAGCGAGTATGCCCCGCCGGTCGAGCGATTGAGGTTGCCACCGGCGTACAGCGCGGGACCCGAGCCATCGTCGTACACCGCCAGCGAGTCCACCGCCCCGAAGAAGCCCGCACCCACCGGCTCCCATGCGTCGCCGTCCCATCGCGCGATGTTCCTGACGTCACGGCCGCCGGCGCGATAGAAGTTGCCTCCAACGTACAGCTTCTCGCCCGTGCCGTCATCGAACGCGCACATGGCATAGGCAAAAAGGTCGGGCCCCGCGCCAAGGGATTCCCAATTCTGGCCGTCCCACCGCGCGATGTTGTTGGCCTCGATCGAGCCGACCGTATCGAAGTTGCCACAGATGTAGAGGGCCTGGCCCCGACCATCGTCCCACGTTGTTGCCGCATGGACGTCGCGATTCACCCCCGGCAGCCCGAAGACGCCCTCGGCCCACTGCGGGTCGCACGCCTGGCCCGGCGCGCGGACCGCCGAGGACAGGATCGCACAGGCCGCGACCACGAGCCATCGAGCGAATGGGATCGGCATCCCCCGGCGTGAACGTTCGGTGAACATTGATCCTCCCCTCGGTGCCCAGCATAACGCGATACGGGCAGATCGCATAGGCTGATTCATGAAACTTCTCGCGCTCTTCGCCGCCCTGCTGCTGGCCCTGGACGCCCATGGCGTCGCAGACCCCGGAAGTCCTCGCACCGCCGATGTTCCTACCGCCATTGGCGTCATGAGTTTCAACATCCGCTACGGCGCCGCCAGCGACGGGCCCAACCACTGGGACCATCGGCGCGAGGCGGTGATCGACCTGATCGATCGCCGGGGCGAGGAGTTCGTGGGGCTGCAGGAGGCGCTGCGGTTCCAGATCGACGAGGTTGTTTCGGGCGTGCCGCGGTACGCGTTCGTGGGTGTGGGGCGCGATGACGGGGTGGACGCGGGCGAGTTCTGCGCGATCCTGTACGACACGAACGCGTGGACGCCCGACCCCGAGCACGCCGGCACGTTCTGGCTGAGCGACACGCCCGGGGTCGTGGCCTCGAAGAACTGGGGCAACGGCATCACCCGCATCTGCACGTACGCCCGCTTCGAGCGGATCGGCCCGAAGAAGGACGACGGCGAGCCGAAGGCCGTGTGGATCTTCAACACGCACTTCGACCACCGCAGCCAGCCCTCGCGCGAGCGCAGCGCGGCCCTGGTCGCCCGGCGCATCGACGGCCGCGCGAACACGGGCGAGCCGGTCGTGCTCATGGGCGACTTCAACGCCGGCGAGAGCAACCCCGCCATCGCGTACCTGCGCGGCGAGGCGGACGTCCAGGGCGAGCGCACGCCCGCGCCGCTGGTCGACAGCTTTCGCGTGGCCAATCCCGACGCGACCGACGTGGGCACCTTCTGCGGCTTCGACCCGGCGAAGACCGGCGGCGAGAAGATCGACCACGTGTTCGTCGAGCCGGGCACGACGGTTTTGGAAGCCACGATCGTGCGGGATTCGGTGCCGGGGGAGACCGGTCGGGCGCCGTCGGACCACTTCCCGGTGACGGCGCGGGTGCGGTGGCCGGAGAACTGAGCTAGAGCTTCTTGAGCGCGTCGACGACCTGGTCCACGTGCCCCTTCGTGTGCGCCGCCGACAACTGCAGCCGCAGCCGGGCCGCGCCCTCGGGCACGACGGGGTAGCCAAAGCCGATCACGAAGACGCCCAGTTCCAGGAGCTTTTTGCTCATGGCGATGGCCTTGCTCGTCTCGCCCACGATGATCGGGCAGATGGCCGTGGGCGAGTCGATGACCTCGAAGCCCGCGCCGCCGATCTGCTGTCGCGCGTAGGCGGTGATGTCGCGCAGGGCCTGCACTCTCTCCGGCTCGCGCAGCACGATCTCGATGGCCTTGTTCGCGCTGCACGCGATCGTGCAGGGCAGGGCGTTGCTGAACAGCGTCGGCCGGCCGCGCTGGACGATGAGCTCCGTGCCGCGCTTGCTGCCGGCGATGAAGCCGCCCGCGCCGCCGCCCAGGCCCTTGCCCAGCGTGCCGGTGAAGAAGTCGACCTCGCCCAGGCTCGCATCGTGCCCATCCGCGCCGGGGCACATGTTGAAGTGCTCGTGGGTGCCGCGGCCGGTCGCGCCCATGACGCCGTGGGCGTGGCTGTCGTCGACCACCAGCATCGCGTCGAACTCGTCGCAGAGCTTCCGCAGCGCCGGCAGATCAGCGATGTCGCCCTCCATGCTGAACACGCCGTCGGTGACGACCCAGATCTGGCCGGTGACGTCGGGGTTGCTCCGCGCCGCTTCGAGCTTCTCGCGCAGGCTGTCCAGGTCGTTGTGCTTGTAGACGCCCTTATGGACGCCCTTCTTGATGACCGCGGCCAGGCGGATGCCATCGATGATGCACGCGTGGTTGAGCTCGTCGGACAGCAGCATGTCGCCCGGCTCGGCGAACGTGGGGTAGAGCGCCTCGTTGGCCGTCCAGCAGCTCACGAAGGTGTAGCTGCTTTCGGTCCCCATGTACTTCGCGATCGTGTTCTCGATCGTCTCGTGGCAATTGAACGTGCCGCAGATGAAGCGGACCGACGCCGTGCCCGCGCCGTACTTCCGCAGCCCCTCGATGCCCGCCTCGACCACTTCGGGGTGGTTGGCCAGGCCCAGATAGTTGTTCGAGCACATGCAGATGACTTCTTTGGATTTCCCAGAGCTATCACGCAGCATCACCGTCGGCCCCATCGGCCCGGTGAGCATCTGGAGGTGCTTGTACTGCCCGCCCTTTTCCAATTCGGCCAGGATCTGGTCGGTGCGGGCGTCGAAGGGGCGGGCAGTCTTGTTCACGGTGCTCGTCGCGGTCATGGGCGTCTCCTCGGTCTGCTCGGGCAGGATAGGGGCCCAGTCGCTCAGAGCCCCGCCACCGGCACGCCGTGCTTGGCCGAGTAGCCCTCGGCCATGGCCCGGATGGCGTTGTAGTTGCTGCTGCTGGAAAACGCCGCCGCCGCGCTGGGGCGTTCGACCCGCCGGAGCACGCCCCCGAGCAGTTCGGCGGCCTCGCGGTGCTTACCGGCGTCCTCGAGCATCTTCACCGCCCCGGCCACGGCGTAGCGCGACAGCCGCGTGTCGTTGAGCGAGGTGTCGATGACGTCCTGGTAGGCCAGGTACGCCCCGTGCTTGTCGCCGCGGTCGATGGCGTCGGCCGCCTGGGTCATGCGGATGCGGGCCCGCAGGTCCTTCTTGGTCTTCACGTGCTCGAGCACGCGCTCCCACGCGGCGATGCGGTCCAGCGGGTTGTCCATCGAGGCCACCATCGGCTCGAGCATGCCCACCATGAAGTGTTCGGCGCCCGCGTCCTCGCACAGGCGGATGATGACCTGCGACCAGCGCACGCGCTCGCCCCGGGTCATCGCCGGATCGGTCACGGCTTGCCGAACCAGGGCCCAGCCGCGCCGATCCGCGGGGTTCTGCCGCAGCGCGAGCTCGGCCAGATCCAGCACGCCCTCGCGGCCCGATCGCTCGCGGCCACGCCGTGGCCGGTCCATGTCCGCTGGTTGCACGCCAGCATTGAGAGCCTGCGCCGCGTCGATCCACGCGGCCGCGGCGAACCGCTGCCGCTCGCTGACGGTGGTCAGCTTGGCAAGCAAGCCAAGCTCGTCGTCGCCGATGGTTTTCTTCGTTTGTGGATCGAGCAGGTCGCCGCGGACGCCCTGGTACTCCTCGTACCGCCCGACGTCGAAGTTCCACGTTGCGCCCCGGCCCTTGGCCTCCAGGTATCCCACCCACGCGTGCCCCACCTCGCCACCGCGGCCGGTGACGTAGGCCGTGGGCACGCCGATGGCCTTGCCCACCGTGACGGCGTAGTGGCACTGGTCGGCGCACACCCCGCCGTAGCGGGCGATGTTCTGCACGCTGAAGCCCTTCTCGGTCACCTGCTTCGGCCGGCCGCTGCGCGCGTGCTCGTGGTCGTAGCTGATGTCGAAGAACCGCTCGCCAACCGCGCGGTCGCCGCGGTGCTTGTCGAGCGCCCATGCCAGTTCATCGATGCTCGCCGCCGCGTCGACCACGAAGACCAGCAACGCCGGCGGCACGCTGCGCACGCCGAAGAGCATCTGCCGCTCGTTGCTCGTGTAGTACTCGAAGAGCGCCGCAGGCCCGGGCGACATCGCCCGGTTCTCGTTGACGCGGCGGGAGAACGGCTCCTCGCCGTCATGCACGACGCAGAGGGCGGTGACGAGCGCTGGATATCGACCAACCTTCTCGTCGCCGAAGCGTTGCCGAAGCTCCCCCAGGACACGCAGCACGCCACCGGGCGCGTCGCCGCCGACCAGCGCAAACGCCAGCGTTCGGCCCGGCCCATCGCCGTTGGTGAGGTACGCCCACCACTCGGCACGCTCGCCCGCCGGGGCGGCCGCGGCCAACCCCGCGATCCGCCGGGTTGCGGCAACGTCGACCAGCACGCGCTCATCGCGCCTGGTTCCCCCCACCGCCATAGCGGCCAGCAGAGCGTCCAGGTCGCCCATCGTCTTGGCATGCAGTTCTTCGTCGGCCAGCACGTTGGGTACGCCCGCACGGATCTCGATTAAGCGCTGCGAGGCTTGCTCGGACAGCGGCGTCTGGGCATATGCGCCCGCCGCGAGCCCGAGCAGGGCCCAAACCCACACGATCCGCCAGAGTCCAACTCGCATCGTGACACCTCCGCTCGACTGGCCCAGCCACATCATTGCACGTTCTGGGCCGTTGGTTACCATGAGCAACCGCGAACTGCACGACGCGTATCGCACGCCGGAGGAGATCATGATGCCCCGAGTTATCCTTGCGCCCTTGTCGATCACGGTGGCCTCCGGCCTGGCGATGCCCGCCCTCGCCCAGGACTGGTCCAACTCGGGCGGCAACGCCCAGCGGAACGGCCAGACCTCGGAAGCTGGTCCGTCCTCACCCGATATCCTGTGGGAAGGCGGCCGAACGAGCCTCATCGCCTGGCAGCCGGTGATCGAGGGACGCCGCGTGTTCATAGTCCGCCAGGCGGCCTTCCCGCCCGAGAGCGACCGCAGCCCGGTCGTCGCGATGGACCTGGACACGGGCGACGAACTCTGGTTTCGCCACATCCCCGCCGACCCGGACCACTGGACCACCAGCGTGCTGGGCGTCATGGACGGACGCGTGTTCGCCACGCGCGCCGGCAATGGCTCGAGCGTCTCGGCCCCGGTCTACGCGCTCGACGCCGAGACCGGCGACACGTTCTGGGTCTCGGCCGAAGAAACCACCATCGGCTTCTACGACGGCGCGGTGTTCGCCGGCGATGGCGACCTGATCGCCGCCGACTTCCGGACCATCAAGCGCTTCGACGCCGAAACCGGCGCGCTCGTGTGGTCCGCCGACCGCTCCTGCTCGGTCAGCGGCACCTGCGGCGGAGCGATCTATAACGGCAAGGTCTACGTCATCGACGCCGCGCCCGGCGGGCACCGCGTCAAGCGGTTCGACCTGGCCACCGGCGCCTTCGAGGTCGAGAGCGAACTGATGCCCGGCTTTACGATCCAGACCACGCCCATGATCGGCCCCGACGGCACGATCTACGTCCAGCGCACGCAGAACAACCCCACCGTCGACTTCTTCTACGCCCTGGACGACAACGGCAGCGACATCTCCATCCGCTGGAGCGTCGAGGCGGGCTGGACGACCTCCAGCGAATTCACGATTGGCCCCGACGGCAGCGTGTACGCCATCGATCGCGATTACGCCATCATGCGGCTCGACCCGGCCACCGGCGATGTGCTGAGCACCAGCCCGCCCCTGGACGGCGGCGCGGGCGGAGCCCGCATGGCCAGCGATCGCGACGGCAACCTCTACGTCGTCAATGGCGAGTTCGCCACCGGCCGCGTGTTCAGCTTCTCCGCCGATCTGCAGGAGCGCTGGAGCGTGCCCGTTCGCAACGTCAACATCGGCGGCCCTGCCATCGGCGCCGACGGGACGCTGGTGATCGCCGGTGTCGGGTCAGACATCCGAGCGTTCTGAGGCCCCGTGGGCGACTGCCGGGCCGACTTCGACGGCGACGGGGAATTGACCATCTTCGACTTCCTCGCATTCCAGAATGCCTTCGATGCCGGCGATCTGGCCGCCGACTTCGACGAGGACGGCTCACTCACGATCTTCGACTTCCTGGCCTTCCAGAACGAGTTCGACGCGGGTTGCTAACTCAGGGCTCCTCGATCCGCAGCATCCGCCGGATCTCGTCGGTCTTGAAGCCAAGCAGCATCGGCCGCCGCACGCCGGGCAGCACGATGGCGTCGTACAGCTCGCGCACCACGCCCTCCAGCCGCAGCCAGTGATCGGTCGTGCCGGTCTCCAGGTTGATCACGTGCAACGCGCACCGGGCCTCGGCGTCCTTGGCCTTCAGGTTGTCCTGCAATGGCAGGCCCTCGAACGTCCGGTTCTCGCGTGCGGCCGAGAGGCCGACGACGGCGTGCTGGCCCTCGAACGTCAGCCCGCGCGCGAACCCAGGGCAGAAGGCAACCTCCTCGAACGACCCTCGCTCCAGGTCGACGTAGCCGAAGAACCCCGTGCCCGCGTTCACCAGCCACACCCGGCCCGGGTAGTCCGGGTGCATGCGCGGCGAGTGCGGCATGCTCAGCCCCTCGGCCACGATCTCGCTGGTGCGCACGTCGATCAGCACGCCCCCGCCGTGCCGCCGATCCCTCCAGCCGTCGGCCACGTCGCTCCTGCTGACCGCCGTGGCGTAAAGGGGCTCGCCGGTTGAAGGATCGGACGCTAGGCCATTCAGGTGGCAGCGGTCCTCGCCCACCGGCGCCTCAAGCGGTGCACTGATGAACGGAGGCGTCCACACCGGCTTGAAGCTGTGCGTCTGGCTCACCGTCGCAAGGCAATTAAACGCCGTGACACAGAACACCGGCGGCTTGCCCTTCGGCACCACGATGTCGTGCACGTCCACGTCGCCGGTCGTGTAGCCCATCGTCGGCACGTAGAGAGCGTCGTAGCCATCAGGCGTCGCCTGCCCCTTGGGCACGTAGTTCTCAAGCCGCCAGAGTTGGTAGAGCGAGGCCA
The DNA here is from genome assembly GCA_040221175.1 of Phycisphaerales bacterium. NCBI lineage: Bacteria > Pseudomonadati > Planctomycetota > Phycisphaerae > Phycisphaerales > Phycisphaerales bacterium. The sequence goes on along the minus strand of JAVJVK010000001.1, from coordinate 225,094 downwards.
TCCACAGCGTCTGCCCATCGGCCGAGGCGTGTAGGCCCATGCAGCGGTTGAACGTCCGCTCGTACACGCTCAGCCGGCCGTTGGGCTGCACGCCGACGAGGAAGAGCTTGCCCGCTTGATACGTGCTCAGGCCGAGGCTCACCGACCGCGAAGCCATCCATTCGATCAGGTGTCGCGAGGCCGAGATGGCCAGTTCGGGCTTTTCCGCGGGTGCGTGGGCGTCCATGGCCCAGCATATCGCCTTCCCGAGGCCGATACGGGCAGACCCCAGCCGTCTCGACCGGGCCACCCCCGAACATCCATCGCCGTGGTACGCTCGTCACATGGCCTCCGCCTTCGACATGCAGCCCAGCGACGTCAGCGGCGCCGTTGGCACGCTGGCGGTCATCCTGGGCGACCAACTCGATCCGCGGAGCCCGGCCCTCCGCCGGCTCGATAAGAAGGCCGACGCCGTGCTCATGATGGAGGTCGATGAGGAAGCCTCCCTCGGCCCAAGCCACCGCCAACGGACGGCCGTCTTCTTCTCGGCCATGCGTCACTTCGCCCTCGGCCTGCACGATAAGGGCTATCGCGTTCGCTACACGCCCGTCGACCAGCGCGGCAACACCCACAGCCTGACGGGCGAGGTCAAGCGAGCCGCCAAGGCCCTCAAGCCCGACCGCATCGTCGTCGTCCATCCCGGCGACTGGCGCGTGTACGAAGCAGCCCAGGGCTGGCAAGACGCCACCGGCGTCGAGACCGAGATCCTCGACGACACGCACTTCACATGCACGCTCGAAGAATTCAACGATTGGGCCGACGGCCGCAAAGAACTCACGATGGAGTACTTCTATCGCGAGCGTCGCAAGGCGTTGGGCATCCTCGTCGACGGCGACGGCAAGCCCGAAGGCGGGCAATGGAACTACGACCACGACAACCGCAAGTCCTTCGGCAAGGGCGGGCCCGACGCGCCCCCGCCGCTTCGATTCGATCCCGACGAGGTCACCAAGGAAGTCATCGAACTGGTCAAGAAGCGCTACCCCGACGCCCCGGGCAACCTCGAGGACTTCGGATGGCCCGTCACGGGCTCGGACGCCAGGAAGGCCCTGGACCACTTTATCACGTACCGCCTGCGCGAGTTCGGCCCCTACGAAGACGCGATGTGGACGGGCCGACCGTGGCTCTACCACAGCCTCCTCAGCGTGCCGCTGAACCTGAAGCTGCTCGACCCCACCAAGTGCATCGACGCGGCGATCGAGGCATACGAAAAGGGAAGCGCACCGATCAACTCCGTCGAGGGGTTCGTCCGCCAGCTCATCGGCTGGCGCGAGTACATCCGGGGCGTCTACTGGCGCGAAGGCCCCGACTACCGCGACCGGAACTACCTCGACCAGCACGGCGACCTGCCCGATTTCTACTGGACCGGCAACACCGACATGCGCTGCATGAAGGAGTGCATCGACCCCGTCCTCGACTACGCCTGGATGCACCACATCCCCCGGCTCATGGTGACGGGCAACTTCGCCCTCATCGCCGGCGTGCATCCGCGCAAGATCGGCGACTGGTACTTCGGCATGTACGCCGACAGTGTCGATTGGGCCACCACGCCCAACACCATCGGCATGGCCATGTACGCCGACGGCACGGAAGAGGGCGGTCCGGTCGTCGCCACCAAGCCCTACGCCGGCAGCGCCAACTACATCAACAAGATGTCCAACTACTGCAAGAAGTGTCCCTACGACCACACCGCCCGCACGGGCGAAACCGACAAGGGCCAGGCCTGCCCCTTCAATACGTTCTACTGGGACTTTCTCATCCGCAACGAAGACCGCTTTGCCGGCAACAATCGCATGGCGCTGATCATGAAGAACGTCAAGAACATGCCCAGGGAAGAAAAGATCTCCATACGCGTCAGCGCCACCTCCGTGCGCAAGAAGTTCGGCATCGGCGACATCGAGAAGTGAGGCACGTCCCATGCGACCCATGATGTGGTTCCGCGCCGACCTGCGCACCCGCGACAACACCGCCCTGAGCGCCGCATGCACGGCCGCCTCCCAGGGCGTGCTCGCGGTCTTCACCATCTGCCCCAAGCAGTGGCGCGAGCACGACTGGGGTGACATGAAGGTCGACTTCTTGCGCCGAAACCTTGAGGAGCTGAGCGACGGGCTCAAGTCTCGCAACATCGCACTCAAGTTCATCGAGCGAGACTCGTTTGACGGCGTTGAGAAAGACCTGCTGAAGCTCGCCAAGGAGCACCACTGCACCGCGCTCTTCTTCAACGAGGAGTACGAGGCCAACGAACGCAAGCGTGACGCGGCCGTCGCCGCCGCGTTCGCCAAGGCCGGCCTGAGCGTCCGCAGCTTCCACGACCAGACCTGTGTCCCTCCTGGCGAGCTGCGCACGCAGGAAGACAAGCCCTACACCGTCTACTCGCCCTTCAAACGCAAGTGGTACCAGCACTTTAAGGACGGGCACGTGCCCAGGGCCCAGGGCCTTGCCAAGAAGCAGCCCGAGATGGTGTCGTCGTCCGATGCCGTGCCCGACAAACTCGGCGACTTCGACCCCAATGCCGGCCGACCCGACCTCTGGAAAGCCGGCGAGGACCACGCCCTTTCACGCCTGCGCAGCTTCATCAAGGATCGCCTGACCCCCTACAAGGAAGACCGCGACTACCCCGCCATCAACGGCACCAGCACCATCAGCCCGTACCTGGCGATCGGCGCCATCTCACCCCGCCAATGCATCGAGGCCGCGCTGGAGGCCAACAGCGGCAAGATCGACGGCGGAAGCAAGGGAGCCGTGCACTGGATGAGCGAGGTCATCTGGCGAGAGTTCTATCGCCAGATCCTGCTTGCCTTTCCACGCGTCAGCAAGCACCGGGCTTTCAACCCCAAGTACGATATCGACTGGCGAAACGACGACGAGGCCAAGGGCCAGTTCTCGGCCTGGTGCCAGGGCAAGACCGGCTACCCCATCGTCGATGCCGCCATGCGCCAGCTCAACCAGACCGGCTGGATGCACAACCGCTCGCGCATGGCCGTGGCGATGTTCCTCTCCAAGGACCTGCTCATTGACTGGCGCTGGGGCGAGAAGTACTTCATGCAGCACTTGGTCGACGGTGACCTCGCGAGCAACAACGGCGGCTGGCAATGGTCGGCCGCCACCGGCACCGATGCCGCCCCCTACTTCCGCATCTTCAACCCCATCAGCCAGAGCAAGAAGTTCGATCCCGATGGCGACTACATCCGCACGTTCGTCGACGAACTCTCAAGCGTCAAGGGCGACGAAATCCACGCTCCGTGGGAGCACGAGGGCCTGCTCGACGACACCGGCTACCCCGAGCGCATCGTCGACCACCACGAGGCGCGCGATCGAGCCCTGAAGGCCTTTAAGGTCGAGAGCTAAGAACGCCCGGGCGAGCCGGTCAGTCCCAGAACGGATCGACCACGAACTGCGAGCCCTCACGCCGCACGTTCTTGTACGCACGCAGGAAGGCATTCTCGCCCACGCCCACCCGCTGGTCGGGCTGGGCCGGCGTCCCACGCACGTCGTCCTCGTTCACGAACAGGTTGTCGGCCTGCGTGGGCTTGTCGTAGTCGCGGAACACGAACGTCAGCGTCTTCGGATCGGGCCGAAGCTCGTACACCACCCGCAGGTCGTTGTACGCGATGTTGCCCGACCACTCGTTCTTCCGGCCGTGGATCTGCAGCGTCTTGCTCTCCTTGCCGAAGAGCCCGGGCGCCAGGTACCAGTCGCCCGGATCGCCGCCATACGTCGGCCCGCGGTTGCCCAGCAGAGCCTGTCCGGACTCGTTCGTCGACGCCCAGATCTTCTCGCGATCGCCGAACGGCGCCGAGTGGGCATACGACGTGAAGCCGATCTGCCCGTCCAGCCGACGGACCGCGCCGCCCGCGCTGCCCGAACGCTCGCTCGGCACGCCCGCAAAGCCCGGATCGAACACGGCAAGCTCCGGATCGATCGCCGCCGAAGGAAACGCGTCTTCGTAGCCGCGATCGACCTCGATGCGGTTGCTCACCTCGGCCGGGCTCACCAGCAGATCGACCGGGATCAGCCCGTTGTAGATCATCAGCGACAGGATGTTGCCCGTGTTGTCCTTGATCTCGTCCTCGGTGGCCGCCACCGTCGCGTCGTTGCGATCCACCTGGCTGGGCCTGGGATACGTCTCGTCGTGCGACTGCGCCCACACGGCCATGCCCTGCGCAACGCCGCGAACCTGGGTGGCGTCCTTCACCTGACGCGCCACCAGCCGGGCCTGACCGAGCGCCGGCAGCAGGATGCCAATGAGCAGCGCGATGACCGCAATGACCACCAGCAACTCGATGAGCGTGAAAGCGCGACGGACCGTCAGTTGTGCCATGTGTCGTTCTCGTTGCACGAGCAAGCCCCCCTGTCCCGACCATCAACTTTACGGCCTGGGCCCGGCCTGGTTCCGATCCGTACCGGCGGCGCACGAAAAACGCCGCGGACCCAGGGGGCCCGTGGCGTCAGGAATCAAGCTGTCAGGCCGAGAATCTCGTACCTGAACGTCCGATCAGAAAATCGAACTTAGTCGACCCAACCGGTCACCGTGTAGGTGATGCCGGCGCGCTGGACCTCGCCGATCGGGCGGAGGAACGCGTTGTTCATGTCCAGGGCCTGCGTGCCACCGGTGCTGGTCGAGCGCATGATGTACTCGGTGCTGGAGGGCACGGTGCCGGCCTGCTGGCCGTTCTCGTCGTTCTCCGACACGAACAGGTTGTCCGGACGGGTGAAGGCGCTGCTCGAGCCGCCGCCGCTGCCCGTGAACGTGAAGGTCAGGTTCTCGGGGTCAGGACGGGTGTGGAACTCGACGTGCTGGTCGTTGTAACCCGTGTTGCCGGCCCAGGTGGTCTTCGAGCCGTGGATCAGCAGGGTCTTCGAGCGATCGCCGAAGTCGCTGTCCTCGACCAGGCGCCAGGTGCCGGTCTCGCCCGAGCCCTCGAGCTCGTAAGCCGGACCACGGTTGCCCAGGATGGCGTCGGTGGAGCTGAACGTGTTGCTCCAGATGCGGTTGCGGGCGCCGAAGTAGGGGACCTGGGCGTACGAGTTGTTGCTCAGGCCGTTGTACTCGGGCGGGTAGCTCACGCCGTCGTTGTCATCGAAGGGCGTGCCCTTGAAGGTCGGGTCCCACAGGGCCGACTCGGGAGTCTCAGCCTGCTGGGGGTTGGCGCTCTCGTAGTTCTCCTTCTGCTCGACGGCGCCGGCCTCGGCCGGGCTGACGGCGAGCTCAACGGGGAAGAACCCGTTGAAGATCAGCAGCGACAGGGCGTTGCCCGTGGTGTCCTTGCTGAAGTCGGGAGTCGTCGAGGGGCCGCCCAGGGTGTCGCCGTTGCGGTCGACGCGGCTGGGGATGGGGTACTGCTCCTGGTTGTTCTGGGCCCAGATGGCCATGGCCTGAACGATGCCACGGACCTGGGTCGAGTCCTTCAGCTGGCGGGCGGTGGCGCGAGCCTTGCCCAGGGCCGGCAGCAGGATGCCGATCAGCAGCGCGATGATCGCGATGACCACCAGCAGCTCGATCAGCGTGAACGCCTTGCGGTTCTTAATCGTCTTCATGGAACGTTGCTCCAAACTCTTCCGATTCACCCCGCGCACCAGAGCACGACGCAATCGGACATCATCAGCGATCCGCAATACCGTGCGGACCAGGCGGAGCCGAGTCATGCTTCATGCACCCGCCGACCCTGGTCTCGGCTATGCCAGGAGCGCCGCGCGAACGCGACACCTGGGCGGGGCTGACCGCCGGCGGCCTGATGATGGCCCCAATGGAGCCGGCCGGAGCGATCGTCAAGATGTCGGAAGAGTGGTCCAAGCGAGTGCTGATGACGTTGGGCGAGCGAAGTCGTCCCATCAGAACGGTGTTGCGTATACCCGCTTGCATCCCCTTCCCGCTACGCGTAGCGCGTACAGATTACTGGAATCGATTCGCCAGTCAAGCCCGCCGGTTGCGATCGGACCTGATTTCCATAAAAATCGGATCATTTTTACCCAATTAAATGCCTATCAAAAGCCCATGGGGTCAGAAATGCCAAGCACAACCCAAACCCTCAAGAACCTCGGCATCGACCTGCCCACGCCCCCGCCGGCCGTCGCCTCGTACGTCCCCGTTCGCGTCGACGCCACGCTGGCCTACGTGAGCGGGCAGCTCCCCTTCGTCGACGGTAAGCTCCCCCACACCGGCCTGGTGGGCGTCGACGTGGGCCTGGAGCAGGCCCAGGGCCTGGCACGCACCTGCGCGATCAACGCGCTGGCGGCCCTGCACGAATACGCCGGCGGGCTGGACAACATCGCCGGCATCGTGCGCCTGGGCATCTTCGTCGCCTGCGGGCCCGACTTCGCCGACCATCCCAAGGTGGGCAATGGCGCCAGCGAGCTGATGCAACAGGTCTTCGGCGACGCCGGCCGCCACGCCCGGGCGGCGGTGGGCTGCTCGTCGCTGCCGCTTGCGGCGCCCGTCGAGGTCGAGGTGCTCGCGCGCCTGCGCGATGCTGTTTAGCCGAACGCCTTCTTGTAATCGGCGAGGAATCGCTCGAGCCCCGAGTCGGTCAGCGGATGATTCATGACCTTGCCGATGACGTCGAAGGGCACCGTCGCCACGTCGGCCCCCACCATCGCGCACTGCAACAGGTGGTTGGGGTGGCGAATGGACGCCGCGAGGATCTTGGTGGCAAGCCCGTAGTTGTCGTAGATCTGGCGGATCTTGACGATCAGCTCCATGCCGTCCTCACCGATGTCGTCGATGCGGCCGATGAACGGGCTCACCAGATAGGCGCCCGCCTTGGCGACCATCAGCGCCTGGAGCGACTGGAAGCACAGCGTCATGTTCGTACGGATGCCCTCGTCGCTGAGCGCCTTGCATGCGCGCAGGCCGTCGACCGTGCTGGGCAGCTTCACCACGATGTTGTCGGCAATGCTCGCGCGATCCTTGCCCTCGGCCAGCATCTCCTCGAACTTAGTCGCGATGACCTCGGCCGATACCGGGCCAGACACGACCTCGCAGATGTCCTTCAGCCGCTTGCCGTAGTCCACGCCCTCCTTGGCGATGAGCGTGGGGTTGGTGGTCACGCCGTCGAGCACGCCCATGTCGTGGGCCTGGCGGATCTGGTCGAGGTTGGCCGTGTCGATGTAGAGTTCCACGCTGGCGATTCCTTCAATGATGTGGGAAATACCGGGAAAAACGAGCCCCGGGGGCGAGCCCGGGGTCCACTGCGAATCAGCTGGAAACCGTAGCCTCGAGTTCCCGCGCAAGCATGGCCTTGAGCTCTCGGCGCATGATCTTGCCCGTCGGGTTCCGCGGCAACGCCTCGATGACCCGGATCTCGCGCGGAACCTTGTAGCCCGCCAGCCGCTCCTTGCACCAGCCCTTCAGGGCCTTGGGGTCGGGCGAGGCGCCCTCCTCGGGCTCGACGAAGGCCACGATCTCCTCGCCGCGCGTGGGACACATCCGGCTCGTGACGCCCGAGGCCAGTACGTCGGGATGGTGATTGAGCACTTCCTCGATCTCTCGCGGGAAGACGTTCTCGCCGCCGACGATCATCATCTCCTTCAGCCGGCCCGTGATGAGCAGCCGCCCCACATCATCGACGTGGCCGATATCGCCCGTACGGAAGAAGCCCTCGCCGTCGAACACGCGTGCTGTTTCCTCTTCCTGCTTGAAGTAGCCCTTCATGACGTTGGGGCCGCGCACGCGGATTTCGCCGTCCTCGCCCGGCCGGAGCGTGCGCCCGCGCTCGACGCAGGTGATTCGCTGCTCGACCTCGGGCAGCGGAAGCCCCACGCAATGGGCCCGAAACTCCGAAGGCCGGCACCAGTGGGTCACCGGGCTGGTTTCCGTCAGTCCGTAACCCTCGTGGATGGCGATGCCGAACCGCTCCTGGAAGCGTCGGAAGATGTCTTCGGGCAGCGGTTCGCCGCCCGAGACCGCGTAGCGGATCTGCGAGAAGTCCTCCGGATCTGCACTCTTCACCGAGAGCAGCGCGCCATACATCGACGGAATGGCGACGAACACCGTGGGCCTGTGCTGCTTGAACAGACGCACGACCTGCTGGGGCACGAAGCGTGCCGTATACACCACGCGCTGCCCCAGCAGCAGCGGCAGCAGCGTCATCACCGTCAGCCCGAAGCTGTGGAACTGGGGCAAGACGCTCAGGAACGTGTGGTTGTCCCGCGTGAATTGCACGAAGTGATCGATCTGGCGGATGTTGCTCAGCAGGTTGCCATGCGTCAGCATGACACCCTTGGGCCGCCCGCTGGTGCCCGAGGTGTACAGAAGCACGGCGAGGTCGTCCATCTCGGAACGAGCGGGCCACCGCAACTCGGGCACGCCCTTGAAGTTCATCTCCTCGAGCTTGATCAGGTGCCGGCATCGCGGCTCGCAGCCCAGGAAGTCGAGCATCGGGCCCGCCGTCACGATCGTGTCGCAGCCACAGTGGTCGATGACGTACTGGAGTTCTTCCTTCTTCAGCAGGTAGTTCAGCGGCACCACGGTCTTTCCGAGCATCCAGCCGGCCAGGGCGGCGATGGGAAAGCCACCGCTGGTGGGCAACATCACGCCCACCGTGTCGGTCGTGCTGCGACGCTCGATCTCCGAAGCCACGAAGTAGCTGCCCGCCAGGATCTTCAGCCCCGAGTAGCTCGTGCGGTCGTCGACCACGAGCGTCTTGCGACCGTGGCGGATCAGGCTCCGAAGCAATGACCACTGGATGCTCAAGGTTCAGGCCCCCTGGTAACCTCTCGCGGCCGGATTCCTGCCCGGCGTCCGCGAGAGGCGAAGGATCGAGGTATGGTAGACCAATCACTAACAACCTCTGGGCGGGCCCGGTGGTTCACCCTGATCATCTTGCTCCTGGCTGCTGGGCCGCTCGGTGCGTGCGCCTCCTCGGGCGGCCAATCGGGCTATCGAGCGTCCTACGAGGCCGGCCAGTACTCCACTGCCCTGGCCCAGGCCCGCGCCACCGCCGGCCGACCCGGCGGAGACAGCGACGCGGCCCTGGTAGCGGGCCTGAGCGCCGAAGCCATGCGAGACGACGCCACCGCTCGCGCCTGGCTCGGGCCCATCGCCCGAGGATCGGGAGACCGGGCCGCCCGTGCCCAAGCCGGCCTGGCCCTCATCGAGCTTCGCACGGGCGATCCGCTCCAAGCCGCCCGCCAGCTCGAGGCCGCCGGCGCCCGGCTCACTGGAAACGATGCCCGCGAGGCCGCGCGCGTCGCGGCCGTTGCATACGACCGAGCCGGGCGCGCCGACGATGCCGAACGCATGCGCCGCCGGGCGGCGGGCATGTACGAACCGTCCGGCTCAGCCGGCGTCGCTTCGGTCTCGGGCGGCTACACGCTCCAGGTCGGCGCGTACAGCACACGCAGCCGCGCCGCACAGCGACTCACCGAGATCAGCTCGGCCACGCGCTCCAGCGGCCTGGGCGAGCCGCGCGTCGAGATCGCCACCCGAGACGGACGCGTGCTCTACCTCGTCCACGTCGGTCGCTTTCGGACCCAGAATGACGCCGAGCGCGCCCGACGCACGCTGGGCGTGCAGTCGATCGTGGCCGAAGCCATCTGACAAACGAGCCTGGCAATCAGTAATGGCAAACAGAAAAGCGGGGCCGCCTCGTGCACGACCCCGCTCCAGTCTGGATGCCGTGCCGCTTACGGGCAGTCGGCGGTGAAGATCTGGAATGCGTCCAGGCCCGCCTCGGTCACCGAATCATTGGGATTGTCCGTGGCCAGGAAGCGGAACCGCATCTGGCTGGTCACCGGCACGAAGTCGCTGATCGTCCAGATCTTGCGGATCCAGCCGATCGAGTCGCCCGTGCTCTCGATGGTCACCCAGTCCAGCCCGCCGTTGTTGGACACCTGCACGTCCATGGTGTCGATGTCCAGGTCGTCGTTGGTAAACCAACGGGCGTAGCTGAGCTGTGCATCGGGCGTGGCGCTCAGGTCGTACACCGGCGAGGTCAGGATCGTCGGCCCGCCGTCCACGTCGCTGTTGCCCGCCACGTTGTCGGTCACCCAGGCCTGGCCCGAGCCGTCGAAGTCGGTGGGCGGATCGCCGCGACCGCCCGCCGCCGGGACGCCGCGGTCCCACTGGCCGTCGGTCAGCTCGATGTTCTCCACCGTCCAGCCCACGGCCGTCTCGAAGTCCAGGTCGACGATGAAGGTCTGGTTGATCACCTGATACGTGAACACGTCGCTCGGAGCCGCCGGCGGGAACACCACCTCGCCGCTCACCGTGCCCTCGGCCGCCAGGTAGAACTCGGGGTTGTGGCCGCACGCCGCCGCCGGCACCGTCGCCTCGTACAGGTCGCCGCCCAGGCTCGTCAGCGGCGCATCGATGAACGACCCACCGCTCAGGCGATACCGCAGGACCTCCGAGCCGCCGACCATCGCCTCGCCGTCCTTGGCCTTGATCTCGACCTCGAACGTCACCGGCTCGCCGGGCGCCACGATGTCGGGCAACGCCGTCTCGATGTCGAAGTCGATGCCCAAGGGCGCGCGGTTGTTGTTCACGTAGATGTCGTCGAGCCCCAGCCGCCCCTGCCCCGAGCCAAAACTGGGACCAAAGTCGAAGCGAACGGCCTCGATGTTGGTCAGGTCGAGCCCGCTGCCGTTGACCAGGAAGTCGGCAAGGCGGATGCGGGTGGTCTCATACTCGTTCTGCCAGCCGGCGCCCGTGCCGGCGCCGCCTCGCTGGTATGGCTCCTCGACGCCGCCGCCGAAGACGCCCGTCTGGATCGAACTGCTGTTGCCGTCGCCGTCGCGCAGGCTCACGGTGAAGGTCAGGTCTCCAAGCTCGGCCACCGTCTGCGGGTGCCGCGTGCCCTGAGCGGCGCGGAAGCTCAGGAAGAAGTCGTCGCTGAAGTCGCGCTCGCTGGGGATGATGCCGAACTCGATGAAGCTGTCGCTCGTCCAGTCGAACACGACGCCCCGCGAATCATCGCCGCCCGTGGCGCGCGTCATACCGTTGCTGGGCTGGGTGCCCGTCCACGAGTAGGAGCCATCCGAGTCGCTCTGCAGCACTTCGGCCAGGTTGTTCACGGTGAACATCACCGGTCCGCCCGAACTGCTCTGGTCGACCGCCTCGTTAGTCTGGAAGTCATCGATGTAGAAGTCGTCTCCGTCGAGCGTCTCGCGATATTCACGCACCACGGTCGTGCTCTGGCTCACGCTCAGGCTCTCCAGGCTCTCGGCCTGACGCCACAGGTACTCGGTCGCCATCCGCCCGCCGATGCTCTCCTCAGCATGCAGCTTCGCGAGCACCAGGTAGACGGCCATCTGCACACGCTGGGCCTCGGCCCGACCGATCTCCGTGCCCGCCGGGCCGGTGAAGTCGTTGAAGCCGCAGCAGTTGAAGTCGTTGTGGTCGGCCCCGTGCAGGTACGTGCTGTAGCGGTTGCCCTCGGCTCGGTCGTGAATCGCGAACGAGCTCACGCCCGCCGAGGGAGCGCCCGAGATGTCGCCGTCGGCCGAGCCCCAAAGCAGGTGGAAGTTCACCAGCCCCGGCTCGGTGCTGCCCGCGCCGAGCGAGTTGTTGGGCGCGATGCTCGAGACCAGCGTAATGTCGTCGGCGTCGTAGTTCTGCGTGGTCACCAGCCCGTCGCGCACGCGGGTGTAGGCGCGGGCCACGCCCTCGCCGCCGCGGCTGTGGCCGATCCACATGATGCGGCTGGTGTCGATCTGGCCCTGCAGCACGCCCCCGCCGATGGTGTCCAGCGAGCCCAGGAACGCGTCGGTGTGCAGGTACGTCGTGGTGCTGGCCGTCTCGATGCCCGGCACCGTGTCGTTCTGGTTGCACATCACCACGAAGCCGTGGCTGGCAAGCTGCTGCTGCAGGAAGTCGTACCACCGATAATCGTGCCCGTTGCCGTGGCTGATCACCACCAGCGGCAGCGGCGGCAGGTCGGCGATGTTCTCGGGGTACACCGTCAACTGGCGGTTGCGCGTCGAGACGATGCCCGGCCAGCTCACCGCGTAGTCGAGCCCGGGCGCCGTCGCGTAGGGGCCGAGCTCGGTCAGGTTCTTGAAGATCGCAAAGCCGCCCAGATCGCCGCGCCCGTCGATCAGGTCGCCGTCGCCCAGCATCCCGTCGCCGTCGAGGTCGACAACCAGGTCGTACACGCCCGCGATGTCGTCGCCCGTCGGGCCGGCGAGCGTCGCGGAGTCATTGAGCGCGAACGTGTTGTCCTGGATCGTGCCCGCCACGAAGCCCGCCGATTGCGCAATGCCGCGCACGTCGGTCAGGCTCGGATCGGCGTCCCACTCGGCCCGGCTCTTGTTCGCCACGACGTAGACGTCGGCCGTCTGGCCCGCCACGCTGGGGAACAGGCCCGGATCGATCGCGATGTTCACGGTCGTGCCGGTGTTGTACGCGTCGACGTGGCTCGAGAACGGGTAGCCGCCGACGATCGTCGCGGCCAATTGGGTCTCGATCACGCCGCCCACCGGGCAACCCGCGTCGAACTGATTCTGGAATTCGAGGAAGTCAAAGAGCGTCAGCGAGCCGTCGCCGTCGAAATCGGCCGCGGGGTCACCCGCCGCGAAGAGGTTCTGGAACTCCAGGAAGTCGAAGATGGTCAACGCGCCGTCGCCATCGATGTCGGGCGGGCATTCGGGCGTGGCCGTCGCGGCGCCGGCCGCAAGGCCGAGCGCCATGCCGGCGGCAAGGAACAACTTCCACGGGCGCGCCGTCGGCGCGGTCGTCGTGCTGGGCATCAACTCATCTCCTCTGCTCTCGTCGGGATCGGTCGTGCACGCTGCGGGGAATGCGGGATTCCCACGCGTCCGTACCCCAGCATACAGCAACAACGCGGCCGGCGCAACAGCCCATCGACGCTTTTCGCGTGGTTATCACACGCGAACGCGCCATGCGAGGTCGATATCAGGGGGTTGGCCGGGTCTCGGCCTCGGCCAGCGGTCGCAGATCGAGGTCATGCCCCACCGCTTCGATCTCGTCGAGGATCAGCGCCAGTTCTGCCTCGGTCGCATGATCGTTTGCAGATACGTGCCTGAACGCTCGGACGCCGAACACCGGTGCATAGTTGGTCAGCACCCGCCCACGCAGCCGAACACGCTCACGCAGCACGTGCGTGCTCGCGTCCAGCGCCCGCAGCTTCTTCTCGGGGGGCAGCCCATCGAGCGACGGCGCGTGATAGACGAAGCAGGTATTGCAGCCGCCGCCGACCTCGTCGGGATCACTGAGCAACTCGAAGCGTTCGCGCTCTCGCACCAGCTCGCGCATCTTCGTGGCGAGTTCGAACTTGCGGTCCACGATCTTCGCCATCCCCGCGTCGCCGCGTGCCTTCCACGCCATCCATACCTTGAGCGCATCCACGCGTCGCCCGCACTGGATGCTCATCTCGCCGGTGTCCAGGTCGGGCGCGTCGTTGTCGGCGTGGTACAGGTACTCGGCGTGCACCGCGTTGCACTGGTGCAGCAGCCCGGGCTCGCGCACGATGATCACCGAGGCGCTCAGCGGCACGTTCAGCATCTTGTGCGCACACCACGTCAGCGAGTCCGCACGCGCCACGCCCTCGAGCAAGCCCTTGCGCTTCTCGCTCAGCAGCGCACTGCCGCCGTAGGCCCCATCCACGTGCAGCCACAGGCCTTCTCGCTCGGCGATGTCGGCAACCTGGGCAATCGGATCGAACGTGCCCAGCACCGTCGAGCCGGCCGTCGCCACCACCATCATCGGCTGGCGGCCCTCGGTCCGGGCCTTCTTCACCTCGTACGCGAGCGCATCGGGCCGCATCCGGCCGTAGCGGTCCTGGCCGATCTGCACGACGCCGTCGGTGCCCAGGCCCAGGATGACCGCCGCCCGCTCGACCGAGTAGTGCGACTCGGCCGACGTGAAGACGACGGGCTTGCTGTCCTGCAAGCCCCGGCTCTTCACCTTCGGAAGCGCCCGCTGGCGAGCCATCAGCATCGCCATGAGGTTCGAGAGGCTGCCCCCGGGCGTAAACAGTCCCTCGCAGCCGGTCCAGCCCGCGGCCCTGCCCATGCGGGCGATCACCTCGCGCTCCACGAGCGTCATCGCCGGCGCCACCTCATAGGTGTACATCGAGGCGTTCATCACCGCCGTCAGCCACTCACCCACGATGGCGACCGGGTCGAAGCCGCTGAAGAGCTGGTTCGAGAAGTTCGCGCTGCCCGTGCGGACCGACAGCTCCATCAGGTCGCGGGCCTGCTCCATCAGCTCGTCCACCGCCACCGCCGGCCCGTCGAGCTTCAGCGGCACCCGCTGGTGGATCGCACTGGGCGGGGGGTTCAGCGTGACGGGCGTGTCGGGGTCGTCGCTGCGACGCAGGTACTCGGCGGCCAGATCGGCGGCGGCGTGCAGGATCTCGCTCACGCGGTCCATGCTCTGGGCGGATGGCTGATCGACGGGCCGACGCTCGCTGGGCATACACGACTCCGGGGTTCTACGAATCAAGACGCTGCGCTGGCAGGAGTTTATTCGCCCGCCGATCCTCTTGGCGTACCCTGCGGGCATGCCCGAACCACCCGCCAGCCGGAACGGACGCCCCAGGAACCTGCTGGCCGCCCCCGGCCGGGCGTTCGCCACGTTCCTCCGCATCGTCGAGTGGTTGGGCAACTGCCTGCCCCACCCCGTCACGCTGTTCGCGTTGCTCGCCCTGGCCGTCGCCCTGGTCAGCGGCATCGCGGCGTGGGCCGGCTGGCAGGTCACGTTCGAGCGCCCCTTGCCCGGCGGGGGCGTCGAGGCCGAGACCATCGTGGCCACCAACATCATCTCCGGTGACGGCTTCCGCTGGCTCGTCCAGAACCTGGTCACCAACTTCACCAGCTTCGCCCCCCTGGGCACCGTGCTCGTCGCGCTGCTGGGCGTGGCGGTGGCCGAGCGCAGCGGCCTGCTGAGCGCCGTGATCCGAGCCATGGTGCTCGGGGCCCCGCCCAAGCTCGTCACGCTCGTCGTCGTCTTCGCCGGCGTGCAGAGCAACATCGCCAGCGAGATGGGCTACGTCGTGCTCATTCCCCTTGCCATGGTCGTCTTCCACTCGCTGGGTCGCCATCCATACGCCGGTCTCGCCGCCGCCTTTGCAGGCGTCAGCGGCGGCTACAGCGCCAACCTGCTGCTGGGCACCATCGACCCCCTGCTCGCCGGCATCACGCAGGAGGCCGCCCAGATCGTCGCCCCGGGCTACGAGGTCCACGCCGCGGTCAACCTGTTCTTCATGCAGGCAAGCGTGGGCATGGTCACCATCCTGGGCTGGGCCGTCACCACCTTCATCGTCGAGCCGCGCCTCGGGAAGTACAACCCCGCCAACGCCGACGAGTCCGTCGAGAAGGATCCGAGCCTCAGCAGGCTCACGCCCCAGGAGTGGCGCGGCCTCAGGCACGCCGCCGTCGCGGCCTTCGTGACCATCCTGGCGTTCGCCTACCTCGCCGGGCCGCTGTTGACGAAGAAGGTCGAGGTCCCCCCCACCGTCACCATCACCCAGTACGTGCAGGCCACGCCCGAGCAGCAGGCCGAGTTTGTGCAGCAGGCCGAGGGCCCGGTCGACAAGCGCGTCCTCCGCGTGCCCACGGGCTCGCCGGTGAACAAGCTCGACGCCCTGCCCGCCTACGGCGTCCTGCGCAACCAGGACACCGGCGGGCTCATGCCAAGCCCCTTCCTCAAGGGCGTCGTCGCCATGATCTTCGTCTTCTTCATCGTCCCCGGCTTCGTCTACGGACGGGCCGTGGGCACGATGAAGAACGACCGCGACATCATCGACGCGATGGCCCATGGCATGAGCACGCTGGGGCTGTACATCGTGCTGGTCTTCTTCGCCGCCCAGTTCGTGGCGATGTTCAACTACTCGGGCCTCGGCCGCATGCTCGCGGTCGTCGGCGCCGATGGCATCCGGGCCCTGGGCATCGACTCGCCCATCGTCTTCATCCCCTTCATCCTGATGTGCTGCTTCATCAACCTGATGCTGGGCAGCGCGAGCGCCCAGTGGGCCGCCACCGCGCCCATCTTCGTGCCCATGCTCATGGGCGTGGGCTATTCGCCCGAGGTCATCCAGGCCGCCTACCGCATCGGCGACAGCACGACCAACATCATCACGCCCATGATGAGCTACTTCGGCCTGATCCTGGCCGTCGCCGCCCGCTACGACAAGAAGCTGGGCATCGGCACGATGATCGCCACGATGCTGCCCTACTCGATCGCCTTCCTCATCGGCTGGATGATCCTGTTCTACGTCTGGGTGTTCGCCCTGGGTTGGCCGGTGGGCCCGGGGGCCGAGACGTACTTCACGCCGTAAGGAACGCCCATGGAAGTGCCCTACGCCACGCCACCGCATACGCCCATCGAGCGCACCAGCGGTCGCTTCTCGAACAACGTTCGTCCCATCGATCGCTTCGAGCCGCCGCGGAACAACCGGCAGGCCGTGGCCCTCCTGGGCATGCCCGACGACACGGGCATCGCGCTCAACAACGGCCGGCCCGGCGCGAAGGACGGCCCGGGCGCCATCCGCCGCGTGCTCACGAAGATGGGCGTCGATCGCCCGCAGTTCGACTGGCCGGTGGTGTACGACGCCGGCGACGTGCTGCCCGCGGGCGTGGGGGGCGACGACATCGACGAGACCCACCGCCGCGTGAGCGAGGCATCGGCTGCTCTGGCGAGCGCCGGGCTCTTCCCGATCGGCCTGGGCGGTGGTCACGACCTGACCTTCGCCTTCGTCCGCGGCGTGATCGACGGGCTGACCGACGATCAGAAGCCGAGGCAGGGTGTCTACCTGGACCCGCACCTGGACGTCCGCGAGACCACCGGCTCGGGCATGCCCTTCCGTCGACTGATCGAGGACTGCGGCGTCCGCTCGCTCGCGCTGGCAGGCTTCGACCCGCTCGCCAACAGCGTCGCGCACCTGGACTGGTTCTGGGAGCACGGCGGGGAACTGGTCGATCTGGACGCCCCGCCGCCCGACGCCCCCTTCTTCGCCAGCCTCGACATGGACGCCATCGACGCCGCCCACGCGCCGGGCGTGAGCGCGATGAACCCGTGCGGCCTGACGCCCCGCCAGGCCGTCGCGTGGGCGAAACGCATGGCCGCCTCGCCCCACGTCCGCTGCTTCGACGTCATGGAGCTCAGCCCGCCCAACGACGATCGCGATCGCACGGCCCGGCTTGCGGCCTACATCGTGCTGGCCATCATTGAGCAGCTTGAAGGCCGCCCCGCATGACTCCCCCCACCCTCATCGCCAACGCCCGCATCCTGACGCTGGATGAGCGCCTGGGCGAGGGCCCCCTCGGCCTCATCGAGCGCGGCTGGATCCGCTTCAAGAACGGCCGCGTCGACGAAGTTCGCGCCGGCGACCCGCCCGCCGGCGTCGACGCGCTGGACGCGAACGGCCGCGTCCTCATGCCCGCCTTCACCGATTGCCACACCCATGCCTGCTGGGCCGGCGACCGAACCGACGAGTGGGCCGCACGCCTGGCCGGGGCCTCGTACCTCGAACTGCTCGAGGCCGGCGGCGGCATCATGTCCACCGTCCGCGCCGTGCGCGCGGCCTCGCAAGGCGAGCTCACCGACCGGCTCCTCGAACGCCTGCACACCATGCTCTCGCTTGGCACGACCGCCGTCGAGGTGAAGTCTGGCTACGGCCTGCGCACGCAAGTCGAACTCAAGATGCTCCGCGCGATCCACGAAGCCAACGACCGCTTCCCCGGCACGGTGATCGCGACCGCCTGCATCGGCCACGCCCTCGACCCCGACGTTGATCGCGAACGCTTCATCCGCACCACCATCGACGAAACCCTCCCCGCCGTCACGAGCGAGTTTCCCGGCATCGCCATCGACGCCTACGCCGAGCCCGCCGCGTGGCATCTCGAAGAATGCCTCGAGCTGTTCGACAAGGCCCAGGCCGCCGGCCACCCCTGCCGCGTGCACGCCGACCAGTTCACGTCGATGGGCATGGTCGAGGCCGCCCTCGAACGCAACTTCCTGAGCGTCGACCACCTCGAGGCCAGTTCAACGGAGTTGCTCCAACGCGTCGCGCAGAGCGACACCCACGCCGTCGTCCTCCCGTGCAGCGGCTTCCATGTCGATCGCCGCTACGCCGACGCGCGAACGCTCCTCGACCACGGCGGCCGCGTGTGCATCGCCACGAACATGAACCCCGGCAGCGCCCCCTGCCCCAGCATCCCCATGGCCATCGCCCTCGCCTGCCGCTTCAACGGCCCCCCCGCCAACCCACCAGTCACGCCCGAAGAGGCCGTCCTCGCCACGACGCGCACGCCCGCCCGCATGCTCGGCCTGCACGATCGCGGCACCCTCACCCCGGGCTCGCAGGCCGACGCCATCCTCCTCGCCCACACCAACGAACGCGAGCTCGCCCACACCTTCGGCGCCAACCCCGTCGATCGGGTCTGGGTGGCGGGCGTGGAGCACGAAAAGGCCCGAGAACGGGCCGGCCAAACATGATTGGACCCGCGGCCGAACGACTCGGGAGCGGTCCTCGGTCGTTCGGAAGCCGTCCCGAATCGTTCGGGAGCCCTTCCGAATCGTTCAGGAGCGGCCCCGAGCCATTCAGGAGCCCTTCCCGGTCATCCGGAAAGGCTTCCGGGTTGTTCGGGAGCGGTCAAGAGTCATTGGGGAGCCCTTCCGAGTGTTCCGGGAGCGGTCCCGGGTCGTTCGGGAGCGCTGCTGGGTTACACGGAAGCGGTCCTCAGTCGTTCGCAAAGGGTCATATGTCGCTCCTCGCCGATCGGAAGCAGGCTCCGACCCTGCAACGACGACCAAACAACGCTCGTGAGCACTTCGGGTTGCTCGATCTTGACCTGCGTCGCCACTGCATGAAATGAGGCGTCTCAAGTCTGATGGTCCTGCCGCGATCCCCCCACCCTATCGTGACCCGATCATGGCAAATGAGCTTCCGCCGCCACCCGCCTTTGACTACCGAGCTGTGTCCGACAAGATCGCCGAGCTCTTGCAGCCCATCGATCTGAAGCACGCGCTCCTGACCTGCCGTCATGCGCAGGCCTTCTGGCAGGGCGAGCCCTGCGATGACTACATGCGGGGATTGCTGGAAGCCACAGAAGTGCCGGTACAGCCCATCTTCCACGGAGCGAACCTCGCTCGCGTCATCGTCCTGCATTGCGCGGAGCAAGGGGGCAGGCCAATGGACGGCGACACCCTCGTCCGCGTCGTGCGTTTGATCTGGGAGACCGAACAGCATCCCCCGGCGTCCGCGGAGTTGGCTTCTGGCGAGGCCGACCTGCTCGGCTTCATCATCCAGCTTGTCTCCGCCCAAACAGAGCGCGCGGACAACAAGAAACAAGCCATCGGCCTGGCCGCCGGGTTGTTCACCGACTCCATGCCGGTCGGCCCAGGCGAGACGCTCGACATCCCGGCGTGCCTCGACGCCGCCCTCGGCTTTCCCGCCATTGAGTACATGCGGGCGGGTCTGGTTTCGATGGCTCTCCAAGCCAAGCAGACGCCCGGGGGGATTGGCATGTCGGGCATCGTGAGAGAGGACTACGTCGACGGCCATCTGCACATGCTCGGCGAGAATATGGAACGCTACTGGCGGACTGTGACCCAGCGGCTGGCGTGCACACCGGAAGACTTCCGCGCGAAGGCCGAGGCAGAGATCAACGAACTCGGCGACGATCGCTACTGGCTCTACGCGTTCAACCCGCTCAAGGATCGCCCCTTCATCCAGGTCGGCGACCGCGAGTGGATCGCGCCGGTCCCCGATTACGTCGCCGCACGCATCACACGGAGCATGTGGCACGACGCGAATGCGGCAAGAGGCAAGGCCTTCCGAAGCGCCTTTGGGTTCCGCTTCCAAAACCTGGTGGGCCGGATTGCCACTGCGTCCATTGGACGGAAGCGAGTGATCCAGGAGCACGACCTGCCAGACAAGATTGGCCAGAAGATTGGCACGAAGAGCGCCGACGTGATCGTCACCGGCCCCGGATGCCACGCGCTCATCGAGTGCAAGGCGTTGCAGGCTAGCAAGCGCCTCTTGTCGCTCGGTCGAAAGAAGGACGTTGACTACATCGCAGAGCGACTTGCCGGCGCGATGGAGCAGGTGTGCCAGCACGCCGCATCGATCGGCCGGGGCGAGTGGGCCGCGTATGGCATCCCCGCAAAGCCGTGCGTGGGCATCGTCGTGAGCTTCGGGCAGGTGCTCGGGGTTCAGGGCACATTGCTCCGAGATCGCGTGGCCAAGCGGCTTGCCGAGAAGAAATGCACTCCGATTCCCTATCTCTTGCTCTCGGTCAACGAGTTCGACACGCTGCTTCGGTTGGCGGAGCGGCGATTCGATCTCGCGAAGGTTGTTCGGACGCTCAGCGAGGAGGAAGACGGCATGTTCCCCGGTCGGTACGGCAGGCACGTCGCGACAGACGGGATCAGCTCGACCGCTTCAATATGGGCCGATCCAATACTGGATTCTCTGTTGCCAGCGGCACATCGAGGCAATCGCTGAGCACGATCCGGGGCTCCAGACCCCCTCCACGCCACCCCATGGCCGATTTCCAACGATTTTCAGATTTTCCCGTTCACCAGCTGAAGTCGCCCCCCGAACCACTCGATACATCCCCTGCGGGCGGCACGATCGGCACGGAGCCGGCGGCCGACTCGGGACTTCCGCGGCGCTGCATGAGGCGGGCCGCGGGCATCGGAGCGACTCATTATGACAAACGGACGGATCCCCAAGGACGACGCCTCCTTCATCGACTGGTCCCGCATCCACGCCGACCTCTGGGCCGGCGGGGGCACGCCGCCGGTGATCGGTCTCGATAATCTTGAAATCGCCTCGTTCGAAGAAAAAACGGCCGCTGCAGAGGCGGCATACACCGCCATGCTCGCGGCACGCCAGGCATCTCGCGATGCGACTGCTCTCAAGGACGCGACCTTCGCCGCGCTGCGGGCCGAAGCGAGCGCCGACCTGGCGCGCATCGACGCGTTCGCCACCACCACGGGCGACCCGGGCGTCTACCCCAAGGCCGGCATCCCCGCCCCCAAGACCCCCAGCGAGCGCACCGCCCCGCCCGCGCCCACCGACCTGCGCACCACCGTCGACACCGACGGCTCGATCACCCTGAGCTTCAAGGCAACGACCGGCGGCGGCGCCACCTACCTCGTCCAGCGCCGCACGACGAGCACCGAGGGCCTCGAGTCGCCCTACGTCTTTCTGGGCTTCGCCGAGGACGACAAGACCTTCGTCGATAACGCCGTGCCCGAGGGCGTCCGCAGCGTGGGCTACCGCGTGGCCGCCCGCCTGAGCACCGGCCCCCAGAGCGGCTGGAGCGTCACGCGGACGGTGCCGTTTGGCAGCCAGAGCAACCAGGCGAGTTCGACCCAGACCGCCGGCAGCATCGAGCCGGTGAAGAGCGAAGACCAGAAGGACGCGGGCTGATCCAGTCGCCCCGGCGGCGGGCCCCAGCCAGTACCCAAAGAAATAGCCCACCCCGCGTGAGTACGCGGGGTTTTTCACGCTCCCCCCTCCCAGTCGGCGCGCGACCGTCATCCACGGCCGGCGGCAACGTGGCCGCGGCCGTGCGATGCTCCGGCGACACGCCGTCCAGAAGGAAGGTGCACCATGCAACCGCGCCCGAACGACGCCGTCTTTCCGCGCCCCGCACGCCTCATCGCAGGCCTGGCCGTGCTGGCCGGGTCGACGCTCTCGCTGGCCGACACCGACGTCACCGGCCAGGTCGACAAGAAGATGAAGCAGTGCCTGACCTTCACCGTCGACCGCGACAGCGAACTGGACACGCCCGTGCGAGACCTGCACTTCGCCCGCGGCGGCCTTCCCGAAGGCTTTGAAAACCTCGAGGTCGAGGTCAAGACCGAGGACGGCATGGAGCTGGACGGCTGGGTCGTCGACGTGCGCAACGGCAAGGTCAACGTCTACTCGCCCGACGGCGAGATCCCCACCGGCAAGACCACCATCAAGCTCACCATCGACAACAGCGGCGAGGGCGAGGACTACAAGTGGGGCACGAAGGCAAGCCAGAAGACCGAGCTCTACACCACCGAGGACGGCGACCACCTGACCTCCAACGACCAGTCAGAAGAGACGCTCACCGACCACGGCAAGGAGGGCCACCTGGCCGCCACCGTCTCGGCCGACCCGCCAACCCGCACGGGCGACGTGCTGCTCTCGCCGGCCACCGACCCGGCGTTCATCGAGCCCTTCGCCAGCGTGGCCTGCGCCTACACCGGCAGCGAGCCCTTCACCACCGCTCCCACGAGCTGGTGGCGCAGCTTCCCGCTCGCGGACATGGGCATCGTCGGCGGCTTCGTCGCCACCGAGGCCATCATTCCCGTGGAGGCCGCCGCCCACCCCGACGGCTCCCAGGCCGTCACAGTCCGGCTCTACCTCGACCGCGACGGCGGCGCCCCGGGCATCGACGACCTCGAACTGCTGGCCGCCGCGGGCGTGGCCGCCGACGACATGGAGCTGTCGACCATCAGCCTGCCCATCAGCGCCCGCCTGCCCGCCGGCGCGACGCTGGTGATGGAGGTCCAGTCCGACGACGGCTCGAGCCCGGGCGCCCCCGGCACGGCACTGGGCGGGCGGTTCTTCATTGGCGGCAACACGCTCGACCAGCCCACGCCCAGCTACTTCTCTTCGGGCCCCTGCGGCATCGAAGAACCCGTCGACATCCGGGACCTGGGCTTCGGCCTGAGCCTGGGCGTCCAGTTGCTTGGATACGAAGAGGCCGGCTGCTACCCCGACCTGGACGGCGACGGCGTCCTCACGCTGTTCGACTTCCTGGCCTTCCAGAACTTCTTCGACACGGGCGACCCGGCCGCCGATTGCGACGGCTCGGGCGAGCTGAACCTCTTCGACTTCCTCTGCTTTCAGAACGCCTTCGACGCCGGCTGCCCGGGCGCGGCCATCGCCATCGACGCCGTCGAGCCCGACGAGGCCAGGCCGGGCGAAGAGCTGAGCATCTTCGGCTCGGGCTTCGGTGAGTCCGCTGACGAGATCCGCGTCATGCTCGGCGCCGACGACGCCGGCCGCGGCGGGGTGGAGGCGGAGATCCTCCGCGTCTCGCCCACCGAGCTGCGCGTCCGCCTGCCCGAGACCGAGGGCGTGGGCAGCGGCGACGCGGTCGTAGTCTCCATCGGCGAAGCGATCGACCCGCCGCCCTTCACCAGCGACGTCTTCGACGACATGACCCTGGCGGCCTTCAACGTCAAGGCCGACGCCATGCGTCTGGGCGCCCTGTCGATCTTTTCCGACGTCGACCTGTCGACCGAGACGGTCAAGACCGGCGTGCCCCACTGCTGGAAGGTCAGCGGCCACGCCCAGCGCGGCGACACGCAGAAGGTCGTCGTCGTCATCACCAACCCCGACGGCTCCAAGACCACCCACACCCGCAAGGCAACCTACAAGGGCGACACCAGCGAAGAAGACACCGGCAACGACCTGGCCGACTGGCTCAACAACCTGCCGGGCGTCACCGCCAGCTACGACGCGGTCAAGAACAAGATCACCGTCTCGGCCGACAACGTCACGACGGTCACCATCACCACCACCGGCGGCAACCACACCATCGAGTAGCCACCGACGTCGTCGCCACGCCCGGCCGCCATGGCGTCCAACGACGCCGGCGGTCGCTTCGCTTACCCGCCCCGCATCGCATCGAGCTCGGCCCACCGCGCGTACAGATCCTTCACCTTCTTCTGGCTCGCGCCGAGTTGTTCATAGATCTTCGCCGCCCTTGCGTGGTCATTGGCCAGCGCGGGGTCGGCCGCCTCGGCCTGCTTGTGCTCCAGCTCGGCCTCGGCTTCCAGGATCGCCTCCTCCATGCCGTCGTACTCGCGCTGCAGCTTGTACGAGAGCTTGCCGGGCTTGGGGGTGCTGGGCTTCGCTGACGTCGACGCGGCCTGCTCGGGCTTGGCTTGCTCGGCCTCTGCCTTCTCGGCCTTCAAGACCGCCGCCTGCCACTGCTCCATCGAGGCGAACCACTTCGCGTTGCCCTTGCCGTCGAGCGCCAGGTACTCCGTCGCGATGCGCTCGAGCAGGAACCGGTCGTGGCTGACCAGCACGATGGCGCCGGGGAACTCCATCAGCGCCTGCTCGAGCACTTCCAGCGACGGGATATCAAGATCGTTCGTCGGCTCGTCCAGCAGCAGCACGTCGGCGGGGTTGAGCATGAGGTTGGCGATGAGTACGCGGGCCTGCTCGCCGCCGGAGAGGTCCTTGAGCTTCATGGGCAATTGCTCGGGCTCGAACAGGAACCGCTTGGCCCAGCCGCTGATGTGCACGCGCGAGCCCTGGTAGTGCACGAAGTCGCCCACGGGCTTGAACGCGTCGCGCAGGCTTTGGTCCTGCTCGAGCGCGTCGCGGTGCTGGCTGAAGGTGACGACCCTGAGCTCGTCCGCCCGCTTGATCGTGCCCGCGTCGGGCTCCATGTCGCCGGACATGAGCCGCATGAGCGTCGTCTTGCCCGAGCCGTTGACGCCCATGAGGCCGATGCGCTGGCCGGGGGTCAGCGTGAGGTCGAGCCCGGCGAACAGCTTCTTGCTTCCGAGCGTCTTGGCGATGCCGTGCAGCGTCAGCAGCTTGTTGGTCTGCCGCTGCGTGGCGTTAAAGGCGATCGTCGTTGTCTTCGTCGGCGCGAGGTTGCGCTCCCTGGTCTCCTTGAGTTCCTGCCTGCGCTCGGCCGCGGCGGTCACCTGGCTCTTGTTGCGCGTGCCGCGGCCCTTGACGCCCTGGTGCAGCCAGGCCGTGTCGCGCCGGACCTTCCCTGAAATCGCAGACTGGGCCGCCTGCTGGGCATCCAGGAACGCGTCCTTCCGCCTGACGAACGTGCTGTAGTTGCCCACCGCCTCGAACGCGCCGCCGGGGTAGGCCGCCGAGAGCTCGATGATCCGGGTCGCCGTGTTCTCGAGGAAGCGGCGGTCGTGCGTCACGAACACCATCGCGATGGGCGAGGCGCGGACGAACGACTCGAGCCACACGACGCCCTCCAGGTCCAGGTGGTTCGTCGGCTCATCGAGCAAGAGCAATTCCGGTTCGCCCGCCAGCGCCCGGGCGATCGACAGCCGCTTGCGCCACCCGCCCGAGAGCGTCTGCACCGGCTGCTCCAGGTCCTCGAAGCCCAGCTTGGTCAGGGCGATCGACGCGCGCGTGGTCGCGTCCGTGCCATGTTCATCCTCGCTCGCCAGGCTCTCGCGCACCACCGTCAGCGGCGTGGCGCCCTCGGCAAACCGATCGTCCTGATCGATGTAGAACGCCCGCAGCCCGCGCCGCCGCGTCAGGTCGCCCGCGTCGGGCGCCTGCCTGCCGGCGAGGATCTTCATCAGCGTCGACTTGCCCGCACCGTTGGGCCCGATCAGGCCGATCCGCTCGCCGTCCTCCACGTGCACCGACACGCCCTCGAAGAGCGTCTTGGACGGGTACACCTTCGTCAGTTCGCGGGCGGTCAGCAGCGTGGGCATGGGTCTCAATTCCTCGGGCCACAACGATACACGCCCGCCGCCACACGAACCGACCCAGCCCCGCTAAACTGCAGCGATGAACCGAGCCCGCATCGCGGCCCTGCAGTACTTCGTCCGCCCCATCGCCGATTTCGGCCAGTTCCGCGATCAGGTCACCGGCCTGGTGCAGACCGCCGCCGACTACGACTGCGACCTGGTGGTCTTTCCCGAGTACTTCACCGTCCAGCTGCTCACGCTGGGCGACATCCGCCGGCCCATGGACCAGCAGGTGCGGGACCTGACCACCCGCGTGCCGGACTACCTCGAGCTCTTCGAGGCCCTGTCGCGGCGCTTTGGCATCCACGTCATCGCCGGCACCATCGCCACCGCCGATGCTGCCAAGCCAGACGTCATCCACAACGACAGCTTCTTCTTCGCCCCCGACGGCACGCACGCCAGCCAGGGCAAGATCAACATGACCCGCTTCGAGAAGGAATTCTGGCGCGTCAGCCCGCGCGACACGCTGCGCCTCTTCGACACGCCCATCGGCCTGATCGCCATCGCCATCTGCTACGACGTGGAGTTCCCCGAGCTCTGCCGCGCCGCCGCCCAGGCGGGCGCGGTCATCCTGGTTGTGCCCAGCTACACCGACGACCGCCAGGGCTTCATCCGCGTGCGCTACTGCGCCCAGGCCCGCGCCATCGAGAACCAGATGTTCGTGGTCAACGCCGCCACCGTCGGCTCGCTGCCCATGGTCCCCGCCGTCTCGCTCAACTACGGCCAGGCCTCCATCCTCACCCCCAGCGACTTCCCCTTCTCCCGCGACGGCGTGATGGCCGAGGGCATCCCCAACCAGGAGACCATGGTCATCGGCGAGGTCGCGCTCGACGTGCTCAAGCGCAACCGCCAGCACGGCACCGTCCGGCCGCTGCGCGACAGCATCAACTACAAGGCGCCCAGGCTCGAACGCATCAGCCTGCCCGCCGCCGGCCAGGCCGCGCCGCCACCAACGCCCAAGCGCCCGCGCCGCCGCATCGTGGTGCGCAACACCACGCCCGAGCACTTTGCCGGCATCGGCGAGCTGGCCGCGCTCATCTACCCCGACATGACGCCCTGGAGCGACGCGTACCTGGCCAGCCACCTCAAGGCCTTCCCGCAGGGCCAACTCGTCGCCGTCGAGCAGGCCTCGGGCCTGGTCGTGGGCGCCTGCTCGGGCCTGGTGATCGACTGGGACGCCCAGCCCGACACCAGCTCGTGGAACGCCCTGACCGCCGAGGGCTACTACACCAACCACGACCCCGTCAACGGCAACACGCTCCTGGCCGCCGACGTCATGGTCCGCCCGGGCTTCCAGGGCCAGGGCATCGGCCGCACGCTCTACCAGCGCGGCCGGTTCGACCTGGCCCGCCAGCTCGGGCTGTGGCGCGTCGTCGCCGGCTCGCGCCTGCGCGGCTACCACCGCTACGCCGACCGCCTGACCGCCGAGCAGTACGTGGTCGAGGTCGTCCAGGGCCGGCTCAACGACCCGACGCTGTCCTTCCAGCTGCACCTGGGCTTCCGCGTCACCGCCGTCATCGGCAACTACTTCTCGGGCGACCCCGAGAGCGAGGGCTACGCGGCCATCATCGAGTGGCTCAACGACGAGGTGGCCGACCCCGAGGACCACGATCGGTACGACCCGCGCTTCGCGCCGCCAACCTGACCGCCGGCCTGACCGCCAACCGGCGCGGCGAAGCCCAAAAAAATCTTGATCCGGCGGAATGCAACCGCGGCAAACCAATGTATCATTGACGCTTCGACGACCGGCGCCCCGACCCGACGCGCGCCCCGGCCAATGCGGCCGGACCACGACGGGCAACGATCCATGGGCAGGCCGGCGTCGACACCCAGGGCACCGGCCCGCCATGCACAACCAATGATGCACCCCGATACGCGGCTGCAGTTCATCGACAAGACCGTCGGCCACGGCGTCGTCGCGACCAAGGACATCCCACGCGGCACCATCACCTGGGCACAGGACGAGCTGGACCGGGTCTTCACCCCCGGCGAGGTCGACGCCCTGGGCCCGCTCTTCTTCGAGCAGCTGGACACCTACTGCTTCCGCAACCCGCGGGGGCACTGGATCCTCTGCTGGGACCACGCCCGCTTCGTCAACCACTCGTTCCGCTCCAACTGCATGACGACCGCGTACAACTTCGAGATCGCCATCCGCGACATCCCCGCGGGCGAGCAGCTCACCGACGACTACGGCTACCTCAACATCCAGCGCCCGTTCCGGGCCGTCGACGAGGGCTGCCAGCGCACCACCGTCTACCCGGACGACCTGACGCGCTACCACGCCGTCTGGGACGCCCAGCTCCGCCGGGCCTGGCCGGACATCACCCGGGTCGACCAGCCCCTGCGCCCGCTGCTCGAGCCGGCCCTGTGGGCCCGCGTGCATCGCGTGGCCGCCGGCCGCGAGGCGATGGACTCGATCCTCACCTGCTATTACCCGGGCGAAGAGCCGCACCCGCTCGTGCAGGCCGAGGGCCACCAGCAGAGCCACCATAACGGCCACGGCCAGCGCGCCAGGCGCGCCCACGGCTAGGCACGCGGCCGGACCAGCAACCCCCCACGCCCCGGGCCCGTACCGGGCTGCATGACCACCACCGCACGCACGAGCCTCACCACGCTGCTCGCCCTGGCCACCGCCGCCGCGCTCTTCCTGGTCGGCGGCTCCAGCACCAACGGCTGCCTCTGGGACAGCGACACGCTGCGGACCGAGGCCACCGGCGCGCCGGGCATGGTCGAGACGATCGTCGGCCGCTTCGACCGCTACCCGCCGCTCTATTACGAGATGCGCCTCGAGCGCGTCGCCACGGAGCTCGACGCCGATCCGACCGACCACCCGAAGAACCTGGCCGCCTACGACGACGCCGGCGTCGCGTGCGACCGATTGGGGCGCCACGACGAGGCCATCGAATGGATGTCCAAGAAGCGCACCGCCCTCGATGCGCTCCCGGCGTCCGAGGAACGGACCGAACACGAGTACCGCTACCTTGCCAACTTGGGCACCTTCCACGCCCACCGCTGGATCGCCGCGGGCGCGGACCGCTCCGACATGGCCGACATCGAGCGCGCCCGCGACCTGATCGCCCAGGCCATCGAGCTGAATCCCGACGCCCACTTCGGCCGCGAACGCTACCAGCTCATGGCGCTGGCGTGGATCCTCGAGCCCACGCACGTTGAGAGCGCGTGGCCCTACGAGCTGACATCGATTATCGAGGCCGGGCTGACCCCCGACGATGGCTGGCACGGCCGCTCGTACAACGACATCCTTGCCGACGCCGGATACGCCGACGCCCCCGAGGGCTTCGCCGGCCTGGTCGCCCTTGGCAACGGCTGGAACAGCTTCGACGTCTTCCACGCCCTCGCCCTTGCGCTCCAGGACCGCCGCGACTCGTCGCTGGCCTACCTCGCGTGGCTGCGGGCCGAGGAGATCGCCGGCAGCGGCGGCGGCACGCTGCACCCGGACATGGACCTGAGCACCTTCGACGCCGGCGAGCACCCTTACCACCTGAACACGCTCGAACCGGTCGAGGCCTTCTATAAGAAAGCCCGCGCCGAGGCCGACGCCTGGCACCAGGCCCGCACCGCCTACATCACGACCCGATTGGAGCAGGGCCAGCACCCCGACACGCATCCGGACTTCTTCGCCGCCTGGGTCGAGCCCAGCAGCATGCCCGCGCTGCCCGACGGCTTCTTCGGCCTGGGCGGCCACGACGCCCAGATCGCCCAGGCCGCGCTCGTCGCGGTCGGGGTGCTCCTGTTCCTGCTGGCCAGCCCCATCGCCCTCGTCGTCTGGCACGACCGCCGCATCAAACGCCGCCGCGCCGCGGCCGCCGGGCCCGAGAACCCCGCCCCCACGAGCACCACGACGATCGCCTAGCGGCCAGCCGAACATGATCGGACCCGCGGAAAAATGGCTGACGACCGGTCGGAAATGATTTCCGTGGCCACGAAAATCGTTTCCGTGGCCTCCGGAACCGTTTCCGAGCCCTCGGGAGCCATTTCCGGGCGGTCGGGAATCGTCCCTGCGGCCTCGGGAATCATTCTCGTGCCCTGGGGAACCACTTCCGGGCGGTCGGGAGTCGTTCCCGGGCAGTCGAAAGTTGTTTCCGAGCGGTCGTCGGCCGCTTCCGGCGGCCAGCGAGCCGCGCCCTGCTCGCCGCAAGCACGCCCCGCGGCCGATTTGTCGCGATTCTCACTTTTTTCGCTCCACCAACTGAAGTCGCGTCCCGATCCATTCGATACACAAGGCACAGGCGGCACAACCGGCCCCCGGCCAACACCGGACCAGCCCAACACCCCCGCCCGCGGCTCGACAACCAATCGACGCAACGGAAGTCGCCGGGCGTGCATGGGGATGCAGCCAACGGTGGCCCGTTGCACGTTGGGGCCCCGGCTCTTCCGCATCGAAACACGCTCGCCCCGCGAGCGCACGCCCGAAGGGCGCGGCCCCGCCGGCGAGGCGACACGTTCACCCCCCGCCGGCAAAGCGTCAAGCCAGCCCGCGACGGGGCATCCGCACCAGCCCGTCTTCGGGCGCAGGGCGCATGCCTAGGCGCAAGGCCTCGCCGGCGAGGCGTCAAGGAAGCCCCCCTACCCTCGCCCGTGCGCATCTGCATGCTCAACTGGCCCATGGTCTTCGAGGGCGCCCGCAAGGGCGGCATCGCCGGCTACATGCAGGCCCTGGCCCTGGAGCTCACCGCCCGCGGCCACCGCGTCAGCACAATCGCCAGCGGCACCACCTACACCCCCGCCAGGCGGAACAAGCCACGCCACAAGGACCGCCCCAGCCCGTGCGCCCCGCGCCGCCACCCCGACTGGTTCGGCGTGGGCGTCTACGAGATCGTGAACAGCCCGGTGCTCGCCCCCAGCCTGCTGCAACTCAACGGCCCGCTCGCCGAGGTGCGCAGCCCCGAGCTCGAGGCCGTGTTCGAGAAGGTCCTCAAGGACATCCGGCCCGACGTGCTGCACGTGCAGTCGATGGAGGGCTTCAGCCTCGGCTGCCTGGACGCCGCCCGCCGCCTGGGCTGCCGCGTGGTCTACAGCCTGCACAACTACCATCCCCTGTGCCCGCAGGTCTACCTGATGCAGGGCCACCGCACCGTGTGCACCGACTACGACGGCGGCCGGGCCTGCACCGGCTGCGTGCCCGCGCCCGACCCCGAGCACGAGCGCGGCCGCCGGGCCGCGGCCCACCCCGACGAGCCGCCGCCCTTCGAGGCGCCGTCGCCCGAGGATCAGCCCGAGCCCAGGCGCGTGCCGCTTCCCGTGCTGCCCGTCGAGCTTGGCGAAACGCCCGCGAGCATCGACCCCGCCGACGACCCGCGCGGCATGAGCGCCCTCTTGCGCTCGTGGCACGAGCCCCGCCGCTGGTGCACGCCCGAGGATCCGACCTGGCAGCCCTTCGACAACGTGCCGCGCGCCGAGCCGCTGCACCGGGGCGCCCCCACCGACTACGGCACGCGCCGGGCCGCGTTCATCGAGCAGCTCAACAAGTGCGACGCCGTGCACGCGGTCTCGAGCTTCGTGGCCGGCAAGTTCGTCGCCCACGGCGTGCAGCCCGAGCGTGTCAAGACGATCACCATCGGCACCATCGCCAACCACCTGCGCGAGCACAACGCCGAGCTGGCCTTCGACCCACCGCCGCGCGAAAGGGTCGACGCTCGCCCGCTCCGCCTGGTGTTCGTGGGCGTCAACCACTGGTACAAGGGCCTGTCGATGCTGGCCGACAGCCTGGAGATGATGACCCCCGATGCCTTGTCGCGCGTCGCGCTGTCGGTGTTCGCCGCGGGCGGCAAGACCATCGAGTACCGCTTCCGCCGTCTCGAGCCGCGCCTGGCCAGCCTCCGCTACGGCTACGAGTATGGCCCGCAGGACCTGCCCTGGATGTGCGGCGGCATGGACGTGGGCGTCGTGCCCAGCGTCTGGTGGGACAACGGGCCCCAGACCGTGCTGGAGATGCAGGCCAGCGGGCTGCCGGTCATCGGGGCCGAGGCCGGGGGCATCCCCGACTTCGTCCGGCACGAATCCAACGGCCTGCTCTTCACCGCCAACGACCGCTTCGCCCTGGCCGCCACGATCGCCCGCTGCGTCAACGAGCCGGCGCTGGTCGCCCGCCTGCGCTCCAACGTCCGCCCGCCCAAGACCATGGCCCAGCACGCCCAGGAGATGGAGCCGCTCTACGTGGAGCAATCCGCCGCGGGGGGCGTATCGTGACCCCGAAGGCCCCGCTCGAACCGACCCGCGTCCAGCACGTCCAGACCCACCCCCAGATCTTGACCCAACACGCCCATCCATCCACGCAGGCCCACCAGCGCCGATCGGCTGCCGCCGCGCCCCCCACGCCCGCCACGCCGACCACGCCCGCCTCGACGGCCACCGTCGCCGTGGTCATGGTGACCTGGAACCGCGCGGCCGACGCTCGCCGGGCCATCGAGTCGGTGCTCGCCCAGCGCGGGGTCGACCTGGGGAACGTGCACCTGGTCGTCGTCGACAACGCCTCGACCGATGGCACCACCGACACGCTCGCCGAGTGGCTGATCCCCGAGCGCCTGGTCGCCAACGACACCGACCGCGCCCACGAGCCCGCGTTCAAGGCCACCAGCACCGACAACGCAAACACCGCCGGCCTGGCCAGCGTCACCCTCGTGCGCAACGCCGCCAACATGGGCGGCACCGGCGGCTTCAACACGGGCTTCCAGGTCGTCGAGCAGCTCCTCACGCCCGACGCCGACGTCGGCTTCCTCTGGCTGCTCGACGACGACGCCGTCGCCGACGCGAACGCGCTCGCCTCGCTCCTGCGCACCGCCAAGAACGACCCCGATGCCGGCCTCGTCGGCTCGCGCGCCGTCGACATCGCCGACCGCCGCACCACCTACGAGACCACGATCTACTACGACCCCGCCCAGGGCCGCATGGCCGAGACGCCCCACGCCGGCCACCGCCTGCACGCGGCCCACGCCGACTGGATCGCCGACGTCGGCGACAGCCGCGGCCCGCATCCCTTTACCGGCGTGCGCGAGGTCGACGTCGTCTCGGCGTGCAGCATGCTCGCCCGCTGGTCGGTCGTGCAGCAGGTGGGCTACTGGGACAGCCGCTACTTCATCTACTGCGACGACGCCGACTGGTGCCTGCGCGTCGGCCGCGCGGGGCACCGCGTCGTGTGCGATCTCGACGCGGTGGTCTACCACACGCCCTGGTTCCAGAAGCTCACGCCCACGCGTCTGTACTACGCCCAGCGCAACGCCATCTGGACCATGCGCAAGGGCCTCTCGGGCAACGCGCGTCGCAAGAGCACCGCGCGTTGGATGGTCTCGGTCCTCCGCCAGAGCCTGGCCGCGGGGCTGCGCCGCCGGCGCTTCCACGCCGAGATCCTCCGCCGCACCGCGCTGGACGCCGTCGCCGACCACGCCGGCAAGCTCGACCAGGCCGAACCACCCCACGAGCCCGTGCTCGACGCCATCGTTCGCCTGGGCCTGAACCGCCCCGATGCGCGCATCGCCTTGCTCTGCATGACCGAAGATCAGCACGAGCTGGCACGCACCATCAAGACGGCCCTGCGCGACCACCTCACAACGCGCTGCCCCATCTTCGTCACCATCTCGCGCAACGACGCGGGCCCGGGCGACATCACCTACGCCCCCAGCACGAAGTCGCGCATCTACCGGCAGATCCCCATGCTCACCAACCCGCCCGACGCGTGCGTCGTGCTCAACAACACCAACGACTTTCCTCTGCTCCGCTGCCCCGCCACGCTGCACGTCGACCATCGCACGCCCGAGCAGTGTCAGGTCGAAGAAGACCGCGTGCCATCGCGACTGGCCTTCCTCGCCCGTTGGTCGGCCACCGCCTGCCGCGCCGCGTGGTACGTCCTGCGCAACCGGCCCCAGCGACCCCCGGCCCCCTTCGGATGAGCACCGTCCCGCCCCAGACCGACCGCCCCCGCGCAATCGCCCTCTTGGGCTGGGCCACCCTCAGCCGGCAGGCCGAGGAAGGCTCGGGCTACAACCTCAACGCCTCCGAGCTTGCCATCGGCCTCGCCCAACTCGGCCACCGCGTGCACTACCTGGGCTCGGGCCTGCGCTACGACCTGCGCCCCGGGCCCCACGTCCGCGAGATCAAGCCGTGGAAGGGCATCCGAAACTTCGAATTGGTCAACAGCCCCAACCTTGCCCCCTCGGCCATCAACCTGCGCAACGTCAACACCGAGCGCCGCTGCGAGCGCACGACGAGGCTCGTCCTTCGATGGCTGCGCGATATCAACGCCGACGTCGCACACGTCCACACGCTCGAGGGGCTGAGCCTCGACCTCATCCCCGCCATCGAGGCCGCCGGCATCCCCGTCGTCGCCACCACGCACAACTACACGTGCGTCTGCCCGCAGGTCGACCTGCTCCACCGCGAGCACGAGGTATGCCTCGACTACGACGGCGGCAACCGCTGCGCCACCTGCCTCGACGCGCCCGACCCCGTGAAACGCCGCTTCAAGCGGCGCCTGGGCCAATCAGCCCAGGCCGTCATCGGTCCGGCCATCGTCGGCCACGCCCGCGCCTCGGCCAAGTTCATCGCCCACACACGCCGGGTCGGCGGCGCCGAGCCCGCGCCCGCCGACGAGTTGCGATTCCTTGGCTACGACAACGGCGCGATCGAATCGGCGCAAGACGCCGAGGGCCAGGGCAGCACCTACGGCGTGCGGGCCGAGCCCCGCGAACTCCCCAAGCCCCCGCCCGTACTGCCTGAAGACACCAACGAACGCATGCTCGCCAACAGCGACGTGCACCTGAGGGTCCTCAACGACTACGGGCGCCGCCGGCAGGACGGCATCGCCGCCCTCAACGCCGCGAGCCTCGTCACCCCACCCAGCGACTTCCTCGGACGCGTCCACGAATCGATGGGCCTGGACCCTTCCAAGCGCCGCACCGTGCGCCTGGGCCAGCCCCACTTCGACCGCATGCACCGCGCCGCCATCGCCCTGCCCGGTTACGAGCGGTCGCCCTGGACGCCGGACGCCGACCGCCCGCTCCGCCTTGCCTTCTTCGGCACCGTGCGCCCAAACAAGGGCCTGCGTGTCTTGGCCGACGCCATCACGCTGCTGCCCGCCGAGGTCCGCCGCCGCTGCCTGTTCCACGTCCGCGCCTCGGGCGGAGACTGGGCCTTCCGCAAGATGCTCAGCGGCTACCCCCAGGTCCAGTTCGCCGGCGCGTACGACCTCTTGCAGCGCGCCGCCTCGGTCGCCGAGTACGACGTCGGCCTGCTCCCCCACATCTGGATGGAGAACTCCCCGCTCGTCCTGCTCGAGCACCTGCACGCCGGCAAGCTGGTCATCACCAGCCGACTGGGCGGACCACCCGAATGGATCGTCGAGAAAGACGGCGCCACCAACGGGCTGCTCTTCCCATCGGGAGACGCCCGCGCACTGGCCGTATGCATCGCGAGCCTGGTGCGCGGCGACGTGGCCATCCCGAGCGCCAAGACCATCCACGACATCACGCCGCACCTGACCAGCTACCCGGCCCATCTCGACGAGGTGCATTCGATCTACGAAGAGGTCATCACCGCCAAGACCTCACGCCCGGTCGACGAAACCCTCCAGCCGGCGTGATCGGAGCGGGTGCTGCAGCTTCCGCAGCGCCTTGGTCTCCACCTGCCGCACGCGCTCGCGCGTGACCTTGAAGATCCGCCCCACCTCTTCGAGCGTGTAGGTATACCCGTCGCCGATGCCGTAGCGAAGCTTGATGATCTCGCGCTCGCGGTAGCTCAGCGTCCGCAGCACCTGCTCGAGCTTCTCGCGCAGCATCTCCTGCGCCATGCCCTCCGAAGGCTCGCCGTGTCGTCCGTCCTCGAGCACGTCCATCATCGACCCCTCATCGTCGCCCACCGGCTTGTCCAGCGATGCCGGGCTGCGGGCCAGGTTCATCACCTTGCGCACTTCCGCGGCGGTAAAACCGGCAACCTCGGCGATCTGTTCGTCGGTGGGCTCCTGGCCGTGTTCCTGGATGTACCGACGCTGGATCGCCCGGATCTTGCTCATCGTGTCGATCATGTGCACGGGGAGACGGATCGTTCTGGCATGATCGGCCAGCGCACGCGTGATCGCCTGGCGGATCCACCACGTGGCATACGTGCTGAACTTGTAGCCGCGCTTGTACTCGTACTTATCG
Source organism: Phycisphaerales bacterium (assembly GCA_040221175.1). Classification (NCBI taxonomy): domain Bacteria; kingdom Pseudomonadati; phylum Planctomycetota; class Phycisphaerae; order Phycisphaerales; species Phycisphaerales bacterium. Next base: position 189,490 of record JAVJVK010000001.1, on the reverse strand, counting down.
ACCGCGCGCAGCAGGCCGGTGTTGCCCTCCTGGATGACGTCGAGGAAGCCCAGCCCGCGATTGCGGTACTTCTTGGCGATCGACACGACCAGACGCAGGTTGGCCCCGGACAGGTCTCGCTTGGCCTGCTCGTACTCCCAGAACACGCAGTTGAGCTCCGCCACGCGACGTGCGAGCGCCTCGGGCGTTTCCAGCACCAGACCGCGCAGGCCCTCCAGTTCGTCTCGCATGACCAGTCGGTCGTCCTCGTCGATCGACTCACTGACGCTCGCTTCGACCGGGACCTCGCCCAGGATGGCCTCGATCTCGCGCATCTTGGCCGAGATGGCGCGCAGCTTCCGCAGCATCGGCACCAGACGGCTCGTTCGCAGTTCGAGTTCCTCGATCAGCGCCGCCATACGGCGACGACGGGCCGCAAGTGAGCGCTCGATCGCCGCCAACTGCTGCACGGCCCGCGGCATCAGGCGGCCGTCTTCGCCTCGCCCTTCCCGGCAGACGCGCTCGGCCCGGGCCCATTCCTTGCGGTTGCGCGCCAGCATCGCTTCGATCGTCGGCAGGCTCGAGGGAAGCCGACGCGCCAGGCGTTCCTTGGCTTCGGGCGTGATCGTCGACACGCGGAGCGTTCGATCAAACGGCTGCTTGCGAGACTGCACCTGGCGAAGCAGGTCGACGGCCTGCGCCGCCACGTAGTCGCTCTGCAGGCACCGGCGACGGAACATGATCCGCGTCAGTTCGATCTTCTTGGCCAGCCGCGTCTCACCCTCGCGCGTGAGCAACGGAATCGAGCCCATCTGGGTGAGGTAGCTGCGAATGGGATCGTCCACCGAACGATCGCTCACGACAAGATCGGACCCGTCATCGACATCGGACCCGTCCGCCGGAGCGGCCTGCTTGCTCGCGTGGCCTTCGACGTCGTTCCGCGTGCGAGCGCGATACGTGGGCTCATCGACCAGTTCCACGCCCAGATCGTCCAGGCGCGCCAGCAACACGTGCAGCGAGCGCGGGCCGACCCATTCATCGGGGGCGGCCTCGTTGATCTCCTCGAAGCTCAGCCATCGCCGGGTCGCCGCCGTTTCGAGCATGCCGGCTATGGAAGGAGGAAGTCCGCTCATTGCACGCCCGGGCCCGATTCGCCCATTCCTCCCTCGCATGAACCGACGCGGAAGCGCCCGATCGGGAACACCCATGCCGCGATGGAATCAAACTCTACCCGGTCCCAACGCGCCGGGCCCGATGCGCCACCACCGCAAACACCCAAGTCGTGGCCCGAGAACACCCTACGACGGGCGAGCGATGCGGCCCGGATCGTGCTGAAAGCGGGCCAGTTGCTCCCGGCGGGCCCGAATCCGCTCGAACGGGTCCACCTCCTGGCTCGTCTGGCGACCCAGGATCTGACGCATGAGCCCGGCCACCAAAGGCCCCAGGGCGCCATCCGCATCGCCTCCGCCCCCGCCATCGCTCGACAGGAGCGAACCGCGCTCGGCCCACGCCACCAGCGTGCTGGCCCACTGGAAGGCATCTTCCTCCAGAACCCCTCGCAGCACGGCCATCGAGATGGCTTCCCCCTCGGCGGCAAGGTGATCCACGGCCGCCGCGACGGGCTCGCTCGGACCGCCGGCAACGGCATCGCGGAGCATGATGGCATCGTCCTCACTCAGCAATCCCCATGCCTTGGGTTCCAGGAGAACCACGCCCAGCAGGCGATCCGCCGCCGACATCGCCGCCGAACGGCCTCCCGGCTCCACGGAAGAGCCATCCGTCCCCGCGGCCCGGGCGCGGCGAGGCACGCTCAAGGCCAGTTCACGCAGGCGATACTGGTCCAGACCGCTCAGGTTGCCAAGTTGTGCCAGAATCCTGTCCTGCCTTGCCGGCTCGATCTGGCGCAAGCCGTGCTCGCCCAGCCATCGCACCTCGTCCTCCACGCCCTTCAGCAACGCGGAGCGGCCCTGGCCGGCAAGTCGCTGCCTCAATCGCTCGAACCGAAACGTCAGCAGATCAGCGGCCGAGCGCACCATGGTGGCAAACCGATCCTTGCCGCCCGGCTGCTTCAGCAGATCATCGGGGTCCTTCGCATCGTCGCTCTCGCCCAGGATCGCGATCTGCACGTCCAGCGGCTCGGCAAACAACACGCCCACCGCACGGTCGGCCGCCGTGAGACCCGCCTCGTCGCCATCAAACAGCAACACCACCCGGCTGCACAAGCGCCGGAGCAGCGCCGCGTGCTCGGCCGTAAATGCCGTTCCGAGCGTGGCCACCGTATTGGTGAATCCGGCCTGGTGGCAGGCGATGGTGTCGGTGTACCCCTCCGTCACGATGCAGAAGCCGGCCTGACGGATGCCGGCATTAGCCTTCCAGAGACCGTACAAGACGCCCGACTTCTTGAAGACCGGGCTCTCGGGGCTGTTCAGGTACTTGGCGGGGTCATCGTCGTTGAGCCGCCGACCGCCGAAGGCGATCACACGCCCCCCCTGATCGTGGATAGGGAACATCAGCCGGTTACGGAACACGTCGTAGTGTCCGCCGCCCTGTTCGCGAGCCTTGACGAGTTGGGCCGCGGCAAAGGCCTCCACGGGCCGCTTCGCACGGAGCACCGACTGCACCAACCCGTCCCAGCCCTCCGGGGCGGCGCCGATGCCAAAGGCCTCGACCATTTCGGGCGAAATGCCCCGGCGCTCGATCATCGCTCGGGCTGTTTGCCCCGCTCGTGGATCGACCAGCGATCGCCGGAAGTAGTCCTGCGCGAAGGCGTTGGCTTCCAGCGCGCTGGTGCGTTCGCTCCGCCCAGGCCCCGATGGCGCTCGACGCCCTTTGGGCGTGAGTTCCACGCCGGCGACCTCGGCCAGGTGCTCCAGGGCCTGCGGAAACTCCACGCCGTCGTACTTCTGGACAAACGACAGCGCATCACCACCCGCCCCGCAGGCGAAGCACTTGAAAATCTGCTTGGCCGGCGACACGAACATCGAGGGCGAGCGATCATCGTGGAACGGGCACAGCCCGACCCACTCGCGGCCCTTCTCGCGAAGCTCCACCCGCTCGCGGACGACCCGCACGATGTCGGTGGCCGCCAAGACCCGCTCGATGTCCCCTCGATCGCTCATGGCACTCCGTTGCTCGCCTCGCGCCCTACACGATACGCCATTCATCCGCCGGCCACGGCCACCCGGCCCACGCAGCATGGATACGCTGTCCATCATGGCGATCCGAACGGCGGTGCGCTATCTCGGGCAGGTGCAGGGCGTGGGCTTTCGAGCGACCGCCAGGTCCATTGCCCAGCCGCGACCCGTGACGGGTCTGGTTCGCAACGAGCCTGACGGCACGGTCTGGCTCGAAGCGCAGGGCCAGCCGCAAGACGTCCAGGGCTTCCTGGACGCCCTCTCGCAGGCGATGCACGGTCGCATCGCCCAGGCCAACCATCACGACCAGCCGGTCCGTGATGGCGAGGAAGGGTTTCGCATCGTCCACTGATCGACGCTCTCCGTCCGAGCCGGGCGCCTCCGGGCGTCGACATCCTGCCCCGCACGTCGGATCGAAGGAATGACCAACATGCCCATCGACACCCAGGCCATCGAAAGCTACAAGGCGCTCTGCTCGGACATGTACGTCAACCTCAAGCTCGCATTCCATAGCGAGATCGACGCCACGCGCCAGGTCACCGTCGAGCTGTTCGACCGCCTCCGCAAGGAATTCCCCGCCCTGCAGACCTTCCGGCACGTGCAGGGAGAACTCGCCCTCGAATCAGCGCCGGGCGTGACCCCGCAGCACTGGGTCGCCGTTCGGGGCAACTGCGTGCGCGCCGGCGCCGTGAACCCCGAGTCCTTCCAACAGGCCTACCAGCTCCACGCCGCCGTGCTCGAACTGGCCCCGTACTACCTGGGCATCAACCCGCTGGACATCGACTACTACGAAACGCTCTTCGGCTTCGACATCGATGCGCCTGGCGACCACGACCGCATCGTGTTCGAGTCGCTCCTGCGAGGCTCGCCGCTGGCAAGCCTCGTGGAAGACATGGACGCCGCGCCCATCGACGCCCAGCCCATCCTGGGCGTCGCCCTCCGAGGGAACGGCATCCCCAATCGGAGCGAGGCCTATTTCGAGATCAAGACCCGGCCTGCCCCCAATCCCGGCCTTGGCCCCGAAGGCGAGCCCATCAGCGTCTATCTCACGGTCCGGCGGCATGGTCCGATGGACGACGTCACGACGCCCAAGCTGGAGTTCTCAGACCTGGGCCGTTGCGGCGAGCGCATCATCGAGATGTCGGTCATGCCGCGGCTGATCCAGCCCATCCGCTCCTTCATCGCCTCGGGCGGGGCCAGCGCATGGGGTTGATCGCACAGGCATGGCTCGGCCAGGCCTCGGGCAGCGGAGACACCGGTCAACTGCTCGTCTGGATCGGGGCGCTCATCGTGGCCGTGGTTATCGGTACCGTTGCGCTCCTGATGATCCGCCGACGCATGATCGGGCAGCGGCTCGAAGATCGCCACGCCTTTTCGACGATGGAGGAGATGCGGTCGATGGTGGACCGCGGGGAGATGTCCCAGGAAGAGTACGAGCAGGTCCGAAAAGCCATGATCGCCAGGGTCAAGGCCGAACCCAAGCCGACCGGAACATCCAGCCGGGGTTCGGGAGTTGGTGATGCGGACCGAGAAACCGACCCGCCCCGCGGCCGGTAGAGAAAAACACGCACGACAACGCCTCTTTTGCATCCAGATGGGTGAGGAACGCGTCGATACAGTCCTGACGCTGGGCACGGGGCCCGGCCGGGACGCAGTGGGAAGAGCATGGCAAAGAACACCCGAGACGGCGGAAACGACCTCAGCAAGACCAAGCCGGGCGGCGGCGATGACGGCTTCAAGGGACGCCGCGTCACCACCTGCTCGTTCTGCGGCAAGTCCAGCCGAGAGGTCGGACCCATGGTGGAAGGGCCGGGGCAGGTCTATATCTGCAACCCCTGCACCGACCTGTGCCTGAACATCTTCCGCCAGGAGCGCCGAAAGGTCTCGGCGGTCGGCAGCGCATTGGGTGAGGTGCCCACACCCCGCAACATCACCGAGTTCCTCGACCAGTACGTCATCGGCCAGGAACAGGCCAAGAAGACGCTGGCCGTCGCCGTGCACACGCACTACAAGCGGCTGCTGCACCTGGAGAGCAACGACACCTCGGTCGAACTCGACAAGAGCAACATCCTGCTCATCGGCCCCACCGGCAGCGGCAAGACGCTGCTGGCGCGCACGCTGGCGCGGATGCTGAAGGTGCCCTTCGCCATCGGCGACGCCACCACGCTGACCGAGGCTGGCTACGTGGGTGAAGACGTCGAGAACCTGCTGCTCAAGCTGCTCCAGGCCGCCGACTTCGACCTGGACGCCGCCCAGCGGGGCATCATCTACATCGACGAGATCGACAAGATCGGCAAGACCAGCCAGAACGTCTCGATCACGCGCGACGTCTCGGGCGAGGGCGTCCAGCAGAGCCTGCTCAAGATGCTCGAGGGCACCGTGGCCAACGTGCCCCCGCAGGGCGGCCGCAAGCACCCCGAGCAGCAGTACATCCAGGTCGACACCAGCAACATCCTGTTCATCTGCGGCGGGTCGTTCCAGGGCCTGGAAGACATCATCCGCCGCCGCGTCGGCCGCAGCCGCATCGGCTTCGGCACCGGCGAGGACGCCACCCAGGTCGGCGAGCGCAGCGGCGCCTTGCTGGCCCAGGCGACCACCGAGGACGTCATCGAGTACGGCATGATCCCCGAGCTCGTCGGCCGCCTGCCGATCATCAGCCCGCTCATGCCGCTGACCCTGGACGTCATGATGACCGTGTTGACCCAGCCCAAGAACGCCCTGGTGCGTCAGTACCAGCACTTCTTCGATCTCGAGGGCGCCAAGCTGCAGTTCACCAAGGCAGCGCTCAAGGAGATCGCCAACCGGGCCCTCAAGCGTGACACCGGCGCCCGCGCCCTCCGCGGCGTCATGGAAGACCTCATGCTCGACCTGCTCTACGAGCTGCCCGAGCGTGACCACGAGGGCGACAAGTACGTCATCGACGTCGACGATCTCAAGGGCAAGATGACCCTCGACGACTTGCGGGTCGAGTCCAAGAAGACCGCCTGACGTTCAAACCCAAATCAAATCAGCCCGGACGAAGTCCGGGCTTTTTCATGCGCTCAGGATCGCGCCTCAGTTCAGATCGATCAGCACCGGCGCATTGGGTGCCGCTACGTGCAGCCGCAGTTCGCCCTGCGCCAGACCCAGCGCCCCTCGCGCATCGTCGAGCACCAGGTGTCGAACGCTGGGCAGGCCCGAGAGCCGCCGGCCCATGACCACCGCCACGAGTTCGGCGTGGTCGCGCAGCCAACTCGAAACCACGACCAGGTCTCGCACCGCCGCCGACGCTCGCTCGCTGTCGGCAGCCCACGCCACGGCGTGCAGGACGCCGCTTGCATCGACAGCCAGCTTCACGCCGTGTGCATATGGACACGACACCTCGACTGCCGCGAGCCCATCGGGCAGCGGTCGTGCGGCCGTTGGCTGATCGGGCCTTGCCTCGGCCATGTCGGCGCGCGGCGGCTCGGGCGTCGAAGCCTTGGGCCTCGCCTTGGACTTGGCGTGGGGAATCTCGCCGCCTTCGGCATCGAAGCCCACGGGCACCTGTGGTCGCCGTGGTTCGAAACCATCACCCGCGTCGGGCCGCGTGCGAACATCCGCGCCATCGCGACGCTCCAGCATGCGTCCAAGCAGGTCGGGCACGTCGGCCCATGCGGGCGGCTCGCCGTGATACAACTCGGTCGACGCACCAGCATCGATGCGGAGGACCGGCGGCTCGGCGTCGACCGACAAGCCAAGGAAACGCTGGGCCGCTTGCGCGAGCTTCGCCGCCGAGTCCGTCGCGACCGCCTCGGCCGCCCCCGCAACGGCAATCCGCATCGCCGGCCCGGGCACATCCGGTGGCAGGTCCTGCACGATGGCCTTGATGATCTGGTATGCGCCAACGATCGCCGGATCGTCGGCGCCCGCGAGGATCGTCATCGACGAGATCCGACACTCCCCGCCAATCCACCCCGCTTCGGCCTCGGGAAGGCGCACCAGCAAATCAACTTCCAGCCGGGCCAACCGCTCGATGGCGCGCCGCAGGTCCGTGTCGGCAGTTCCCTGCAAGCCCGATACGCCGAAGACCTCCAGCCGGGCCGACTCGTCGCCAAGCGTCAACAGGCCCAGAGGCCGACCAGTGTTGCGATGGCGGTCACGGGCGTACTGCGTCGCCCAACCCGGCGCATGCACGGGCAGATTGCCCAGCACCAGGAGCGACAGCGAGGGGCGGCCCGAATCCCCGGTTGGTTTGAGCTCGACCTGAGTCGACGGAGCAGGCGCCTCGTCGTCGTCGTTCATGCCGAGAAACAGCGCCGCCAGGTCGTCAGAGACGCCTTCGGGAGAATCGGCCCGGTCGTACGGGCCCGGACGCCGCTCGCCGCGCGTCTCGAACGCGGCCCCATTGCTCGAGCCGGGATACGTCGTCGACGATTGATCGGACATCCTGGTGCGCTCCGTCGCGTGTCCTGCCCAGAGATCCTCTCGGGCGTCGTGGCCTGCCCTACGCCGCAGGCTGCGGGTCGTCTCGGCCCGAGGACCCGACGTCGCGTCGCGGGTCGGGCACCTCGGCGATGCTGTTCGGCTCGCCGAACGGATTGGTCACGGCATCGGGATTGAACGGGTCCGCCGTCCAGAAGCCATCGACCACCAATCGATACGCGTGCCGCCCGGGAGGAAGTTCGAGCTTCCGGGCATGCACGCCCAACTTCGGATATCGGTCAAACCGGTGGCTCTGGGCCGACCAATTGTTGAACTCGCCCGCGACGGCCACGCCTCGGCCCAGCCCGATGGGCTGAACCAGCCACACGCCGCCCCGGACCGCATGGATGCCAAACGCCTCCGAACCGTGCTTTGGCAGCAGCAAACGCTCGAGTTCCAGGCTCGTGGGCTCCGGAGCCGTCGCCGCCGACACGGGAGCCTCGGCAGGACGCGCCTGGGCCTGTTCGGGTGGCGCCGGCCCCTCGATTTCCATCGTGCGGCGTGCTCGCTCGGCAACTTGGGCCACCGATTGCGAGGCCTCGACCGAAGGCTTGGCCTCCGCCCATGGTTCTGACGGCGGCGGCACGGGCGACCGAGAACCAGCCGCAAAGCCCGCCTCGCGCTGGGTGCCGCCCGATGCCTCGGGCACGTCCTGGCCCAGCACCCACTCGGCCAGTTGATCGTAATCCTGCGCAGCTTGGGACTGCGGGGCGTACTCGCCCACGGGCCGCCCGAACGTCGCGGCCTCCTTGACCTTGTCGTCCTTGTGGATGACCGTCGGGCACACCTGCGAACCAAAACGGCCGCGGAGTTGCTCGAGCAGTTCGCACGGCAACGCCGCATCGGGCTCATGGATGGTGGGGACGATCCAGTGCCTGGCCTGCCGTCCCAGACGCTGCCCCAAGCTGCGCAACGTAGCAACCTGCCGGCTGGCGCCCTGCTGGGAGAAGTAGCTCATCTCGACGGGAATCAGCACCTCGTCGGCCGCACACAGCGCGTTGTAGGTCAACAGGCCGATGGAAGGCGAGCAATCGATGATGGCAAAGTCATAGCCGTCCAGGCTCGAAACCACCTTGCCCAGCCGCTGTTCTTTGTCTTCCAGGGTGGCAAGGCCGCCGCGGCTCGCCTCGAGCCCGGCCAGCTTCATGCGACTCGGCAGAAGGTCGAGGTTCCTCCCGATGCGCCAGAGCAGCTTCGAACGGTCGAGCGAGGCGGGCGATCCGGCCAGCATGGCGTCGCCGACGTCGAGCTCGATATGCGCCTCCGGAATGGCAAGGCCGGCAGCGCAGTGGGATTGGGGATCCATGTCGACCAGGAGGACGCGCTTGCCACGGGCGGACAGTGCCCCCGACAGGCTGATGGCCGTGGTTGTCTTGCCACACCCACCCTTCTGATTGACGATCGCGATCGTGCGCATGGGGGCTCCTGCCCAGCGAATGCAGCGGATCGAACCCTGGCGCCATCAGCCAGCGACTACACCTCCCTCTGTCAACCCTTCCGGCCCGCGTTATCGGGATGTTCGCGAGAACGCCTCCAAAGATAGCGCCAGCCGCGACAACTTATCTAATTTGACACCAAATATGTCGCAAACACGACAATTCAGTCCGCCGAAAGCAGCGCACGCCATGCACGACCGAGCGGCTCATTGCCCGGGTCATCCCGCATCACCACGCCCGCTGGCGTCGGCAGCACGAGCCGCAACTGGCCGCCACTGGCCTTCTTGTCCTGCCGCATCGCCGCCATCAGCGTGTTGAAGCTCGGACTCGACGAGAGCCTGCCGGGCAGGCCAGCCGAGGCGACGGTCCGGCGGATCGCATCGGTCAAGTCCGCCGATCCAAGGCCAAGCTTTTCCGCCAGCACCGCCGCAGCGATGAGCCCGAGACCAACAGCCTCGCCGTGCTCGGGATGGACTTCGTGGCCGTCGACCAGAACCCGGGTTTGCCCACAGCCCTCGATCGCGTGGGCAAACGTGTGCCCAAGGTTCAGGGCTCGGCGGCCGGCGTTCGCGCCCGTGGCCAGTTCACGTTCGTCGCCTGCAACCACGCCCGCCTTCAGCTCAACGCTGGCGCGAACCAGCGAAACAAGCGCCTCCGGGTCACCCGCCAGCAACGTCGGCATGGCGGACAAGAGCTGTTCGAGGTGGAGCAGCCCCTCCCCCCTCTCGCCGGCGATCACGGCATGCTTGATGCACTCGGCCAGGCCGCCTCGGAGATGGCGAGGCGGGAGCGATTGCAACGCATCGACATCGGCAACCACGAGCGAGGGCTGGTGGAAGGCACCGACCGCGTTCTTGAGCAACATGCCCTCGCCCGAGATCTCGGCGTGGAGATTCACCGCGGTCTTCCCGCCTACCGACGCATCGACCATTGCCAGGAGCGTGGTCGGGCATTGCACGACGCGGACTCCACGTCGATGGAGCGACGCCGCGAGCCCGCCAACATCGCCCAGGATGCCACCCCCCATCACGACCACCAGGTCCGACCGCTCGAGTGAGGCCCCAGCCATCTCCACCAGCATGCGCTCCAGCGTCGCGATGGTCTTTGAACCTTCGTCGAGCCGAAGCACCGTTCGCGTGACGGCCGCCGACCCCAGCGACCCCACCGCCACTTCGCGCGTCTTCTCAGGAACGCCGGAGTCTTCGAACACGTGGATCCGCTGGGGGTTGAGCCCGGCTTCGTGGCACCAGCCGCCGAGCTCTGCTAGAAGGCCCCTGCCCACGAGCACGTCATAACCATCACCAGCCGTCGACACGTGCACCGTGGACGGTGAGCCCGTCATTGCGGGAAACGCTCGTCGGGCCTGAGGCCGGCGCGATTTCGATCGATCTGATCGGGCCGGGCCCACGAGACCTCGGTCGCGTCCGGATACAGACTCTCGACGTCGTAGTGCGCCCGCGTGTTGGGTTCGAAGATGTGCAGCACGACGTCGACGAAGTCTGCCAGCAGCCAGGTCGAACGCTCGTCGCGCGCCTGCCGAACCGCCGGCATGCCCGACTCGTCCGCGAGTTCCATCGCATGATCGAGCACTGCGCCCATCTGCCGATCACTGGTGCCCGACGCGATGATGATGTAGTCCGTGACGGGGCTCTGCCCCGAGACGTCGAGCACCACGACGCCCTCGCACTTGTCGTCGCTGAGCATGCGCGCCAGATCGATCGCGAGCGTCTTGGCGTCGTCGTGGCTTCCCCGTCGCGTGGCGGATTGCGAATCAAGCTTGATCTGCGAGCGATCTTCGGATGGCGTGGGCTGGTCTGGGTTCATGTGTTCCTGGAAGCGTAGGAATGTGCGTCGAGACTGGTCGCGCGATGTTGAATGTCGATCGGCCAATGGGTGCGGCCGCACCGATTCCGGTGAGGAATGGTGTGCGGCCAAAAGAAAACGGCCCGGATTGCTCCGGGCCGTTTCAAGTCCAAAGCGGTCGAGATATTCCTCGCCAGCCGTCACCGGCTGGCTCGTCGCGTTGTTGCGGATTGCTCCGCAGCGGTGCGAACGAGAGTGTACTGACGATTTTGATCGCTCGCTGGAGTTCGCACTCCGTGGGTTGCCCTGGTCAAAGGCGACCCGCGAGTCTAAGGAAATCCCTTAGAAAGGAGGTGATCCAGCCGCAGGTTCTCCTACGGCTACCTTGTTACGACTTAGTCCCAGTTACCGAACTCGCCGTAGGCACCACTGAATCGTGGCGACTTCGGGCGCTCCCGGCTTCCATGACTTGACGGGCGGTGTGTACAAGGCTCAGGAACGTATTCACCGGAGCGTAGCTGATCTCCGATTACTAGCGATTCCGGCTTCATGCAGGCGAGTTGCAGCCTGCAATCCGAACTGGGGCGTGCTTTTTGCGATTTGCATACCTTCGCAGGTTAGCATCGCTCTGTACACGCCATTGTAGCACGTTTGCATCCCTGGGCGTAAGGGCCATGAGGACTTGACGTCATCCCCACCTTCCTCCGGTTTGACACCGGCAGTCTCGTTAGAGTCCTCGCCATAACGCGTTAGTAACTAACGATAGGGGTTGCGCTCGTTAAGGGACTTAACCCGACACTTCACAGCACGAGCTGACGACAGCCATGCAGCACCTGTGCACGTTCCACCCTTGCGGGCGTGGCTCTGCTTTCACAGAGTTAATCCGTGCATGTCAAACCCAGGTAAGGTTCTTCGCGTTGCCTCGAATTAAGCAACATGCTCCACCGCTTGTGTGAGCCCCCGTCAATTCCTTTGAGTTTTAGCCTTGCGACCGTACTCCCCAGGCGGCACACTTAACGCTTTCGCTTCGACCGGAAAAGGGTCAGACCTCCTCCGATCTAGTGTGCATCGTTTACGGCGTGGACTACCAGGGTATCTAATCCTGTTTGCTCCCCACGCTTTCGTGCATGAGCGTCAGGACAGGCCCAGGGTGCCGCCTTCGCCTTCGGCATTCCTGTCGATATCTACGCATTTCACCGCTCCACCGACAGTTCTGCACCCCCCTACCTGCCTCAAGACCAACGGTTCGCCCCGCAATTCCCCGGTTGAGCCGGGGCATTTCACGGGACGCCTGAAGGTCCGCCTGCGCACGCTTTAAGCCCAGTGATTCCGATTAACGCTTGGGCCACTCGTCTTACCGCGGCTGCTGGCACGAGTTTAGCCGGCCCTTCCTCTGGCCCTGATCGTTGGTTCTAGGGCCTGACAGTGGTTTACGACGCAGAGCGCCTTCATCCCACACGCGGCATTGCTCCGTCACGCTTTCGCGCATTGCGGAAGATTCGTCGCTGCAGCCTCCCGTAGGAGTCCGGGCAGTGTCTCAGTCCCGATGCGGCGGGCCATGCTCTCACACCCGCTACCCGTCTTCGGCTTGGTGAGCCGTTACCTCACCAACAACCTGATAGGACGATCGCCGCTCCCAACTTCCTCCGTAGAGCACATGGGGTATTACCGCCGGTTTCCCGACGCTATCCCCCACATTGGGGTACGTTCGATCGCGTTACTCGCCCTTTCGCCGGTGTCCCCCGAAGGTTCTCCCAGACTTGCATGCTTTAGCCATGCCGCCAGCGTTCAATCTGAGCCAGGATCAAACTCTTCAATTGAAGCGACAACCGAGCTTTCACCCGATTGCCGACAATCTCAGAATGATCCGTTGTAACCGCTGCAACCCGAACAGTCAAAGCCTGTCAGGCGGCAGCGGCCGGTCATTCTCGCGATCACAAGTGATCACGAGCCGTCGTCGGCAAAGACGACGGTCTAGTTGGCGTACTCAAATTCATCACGAGAGTGCGCCAACGACCAGGATCTGTGCATCCTGGCCACCGGTTTGACCGGCCTTGCCAACCCCGGGTCGGGGTCTGCGGGTGATGATCCGCATCGGCAAAGCCTCACACTCTCGAGGGCATCTCGACCGCTTAGATTTCAAAGAGCGTTGGGTTCGACTCGCATCCGCTTGCCGGCCCCGGTTCCCGCTGCCGGCCGTGGCCGAAGCGGTGGAGATAATACACCTCTCTCAGCCTGCGTCAAGCGTCGAAGCTTCCATTGCTCCACTTTTTTTGGGACCCGCACGCCCAGACACCCGTGCAGGGCCCTCTGCGGTCCGTACGAGCGGGAGAACGCCCCCGCTATCGACGCCCCGACGACCAGGCTCGGCCAGCGCAATGCACGCTGCCAGGACCACGGGCTCGGCCTTCGAGCCACTCAGCGACCGGATCGCCCGGCAAGCCTCGGCCAGCGTCGCCCCGGTCGTGCTCACGTCGTCGACCAGCACCACCACCCGGACACCCTGAAGCGCCTCAGCGGGCACGACAGCACGCATGGCGCGGTGCAGGTTCCGCTTGCGGGCCGCGGCCGAAAGCCCGGTCTGGGCCGGCCGATGGCGACGCGTGAGTAGTTTCCGGTAGGGCAGCCCCGATCCGCGAGAGACCGCCCGAGCAAGGCACGTGGCGTGGTCGATGCCCCGGCTTGCACGGCGCCAGAAGCTCATGGGCACGGGCGTGACGATCGATCTGCCCAGCACCGCCCCCTCGGGCTCGCCAGCATGTCCAGCCACCAGTCGCAGCCTCTCGGTCACGGCGGCGCCCAGGGCCGTTCCGAGGTGTTCGCCCACCGCGTGCCAACGGTTGAACTTGAAGTCGTGCACCGCTTCCCGCAGCGCGTGATCGTATCGGCCCAGTCGCACGAGCCCGTCCCAAGGGATCTTCGCGCGGCGACACGCGCCGCACCGGCCGTCGACGAACTCCCCCGGCCCAACGCTGCGACCGCACCGGGCGCAGTACGCCTCGGGAGCATCGGCAACGAATCCGGATTGGTACAACGCTTCGAGCGGACCGGGCGTGTCGCTGAGCATCGCCCGCTCCACGCTGACCAGCCCCGCCCTCAGTTTGTCGACCGCGCCCCCTCGCATTCGACCTAGTCCGCGTCGCCCTGATCGGATCGATTGCCCGGACCGGCCGGGGGCTCAGGCTGGTCGGGGCGGATCAGCCGCGGCGTCGACCTTGGTGAGGCAAACGCCTCGCCGAGCTTCGCCCGCAACAACGACGCCCGAGCCTCGCGACGCTGGTCCTGCGTCAATTCCTGGCCGATGGCCATCTGGATGTGCGCCGGCTGCACGGCCACCAGCAGTTGATTGACCAACGGAAGTTCCAGGTTCGGAACGATCTTCAGCGCAATGCCAAGCCGCAAGCGACTCAGCAATTGCGTTGCTTCTTCGGTACTCAGCAATCTCGCGTGCAGCAGCACGCCCACGGCTCGCCATGTCTGGTCTTCGAGGCCGCGTCGCCCGCCACGCATCAGCCGATCGCGAGCATTGTGCTCATATGCGATGACCATGGGGATGATCTCAGACTCCATCTCTCGCAGCAGAACCGCCTCGCTCTTGCCGATCGTGGTCTGGTTGCTGATCTGATAGAAGTCGCCCGTCGCTTCGCTGCCCTCGCCGTACGAGCCGCGGACGGTGAGCCCAAGGTCGTCGGCGGCCCGCTTGACCTTCTCGATCTCACGCGTGATTTTGAGCGCAGGCAGGTGGAGCATGACGCTCAGGCGTACGCCCGTGCCGACGTTGGTGGGACACGCCGTCAGGTATCCGAAGCGAGGGCTGAACGCGTAGTCCACGCTCTGCTCGAGCGCATCGTCGGCCGCGTCGATCTCGCGCATGGCGCCCGAGAGGTCAAAGCCCCCCCGGATGACCTGGAGGCGAAGGTGATCCTCCTCGTTGATCATGATCGAAAGCCGACGCTCGGGCAGACCGATCGCAACCGCCCGCCCGTGCATCGGCTCGCCCGGCTTGCCCATGGCGTGCTGGCGGCTGATGAGTCGCTCTTCGACCAGCGACGCGCGATGGCCGGACGTGGTCGATGCCAGGTCGACCCATTCGACCTGCGGGCTCAATCGCGCCCCCAGCACCACCGGCTTCAGGCGCACCAGGACGGCCGTGCGCTCGCTCGCCGGCGCGCGATTAGGGAACCGAAAGCCCGCGATGTTGCGCGCCAGGCGAACACGCGACGAAACAACGACGTCGCCAGCGCGGCCGGCAACGGCCAACCAGTTGCCAGAGCCGCCGTGCTGCCCCTGGCCTTCCTTCATTCTGCGTCACCCGCCGCTTCACCCGAGCCGCCCGAGGGCCCCGGACCGCCTGTTTCACTGCTCGCTTCGGCTTCCAATCGCCGCAGTTCGTCCCGCAGCGCCGCCGCACGCTCGTACTGCTCCATCGCGATGGCTTCTTCGAGTTGCTTGCGCAGCAGCGCAACCCGCTCGGCCCGTTCTCGGGCGCCACCAAGCACACGCTCGATGGCGGCCTGATCACCCTCCCGGGCGGCCGCCAGCATGCGCTTGGGCGTTTTGCCGATATGGTGCGTGCCGCCCTGGTGGGCTCGCTCGATGAGCGGCGAGAGCTTGTCCTCGAATGCCTCGTAGCACGTCGGGCAGCCGAGTAGCCCGTGCTGGCGAAACGCGGCGAACGACAACCCGCAATTGCCGCACTTCAGACCCGACCCCTGCTGCTGCACGCTGAGCACCACCGAGGCGCTTCCCGCGGGCACCGATACGCTGGCGTGGCCCGTCAGGCCGACCTCGGCCGCATGGCGCTCGCACAGGCGGCGCACCATGACCTGTCCGTTGACGATCTGCGTCTCGTGGACGGTCGCTTCGGCATCGCAAAGGTCGCACTTCACGCTCGGTACCCCGGGCCGGCCGATAAGGGCGGGCTCAGTCGCATTCTACGGGCACGCGTGGGCGCGATGGGAAGCCCCCATGGGGCACGCCGCGGAAACACCGCCCGCGGCAGGAGCAACCGGCTCAGCCGCCGGCCTGTTCCTTCTGCTGGCGGGTGTAGCCGTACTTACGCTTCAGGGGCTTGACGACCAGGCCGCTCTTGATGGCCCGGGTGCTGGCCAGCACGCGCGTGGGCTTGCCGTCGATCACCGCGTGGACCTTCTGGAGGTTGGGCCGGAAGGTGCGGCGGGTGATGCCCGTGGTCTTGAGACCGAAACCACCCTTGGAGATCTTCGCGCCGCCGTAGGCCTTGGACTTGCCAAAGCGGGTCTTGCGTCCGGTAAAGTGGCATTCGTAGGGCATCGGGTCAATCCTCGGGCTCGATCCACGCGTACAGCCGGCCCTCTGGGCCCGGCGGGTCGAGATGGTAGGCCCACAGTGTGCCCCGAGGAAAGCCCCGGGCTCTACCGTTCGCGCCCTCACCCCCGCGCGAGATTCTCTCGCGAGAGCATCAGGCTCAGGGTCTGGGCCACCAGGTCGATGTCGCGCACCGTCAGGCCGCTGTGGAAGGGCAGGGCGATGGTGCGGTCCGACACGCTCTCGGCGATGGGGAAGGCCCCGCGCTCGAAGCCGAAGCGGCGGACGTACTCGGGCATGAGGTGGATGCTGGGGAAGTAGGGCGCACAGCCGACGTCGTGGTTGCGCAGGCCCTCGATGATGCGGTCGCGCTCCTCGGCGGTGTAGCCGCGCTCCAGCCGCACGGTGAACACGAACCAACTCATGCTCGTGCCGCTCTCGATGGTGGGCAGGATGATGCCGGGGATGCCCAGCAGGCGATCGAGGTACTCGCTGGCCACGCGGCGCCGGGCCTCCAGGATCTCGCCCAATCTCCGCATCTGCGCGACGCCCAGGGCACAGGCGATCTCGCTCAATCGATAGTTGTACCCCAGACGCTCGTGGCTGAGCCAGAGCCCCAGCCCGCTGTTGCCCTCCTGCGCCAGTTCGCTGGGCATCGATCGACCCTGGTTGCGCAGGCTCCGGCACAGCTCGGCCAGGTTCTGATCGTCGGTGACGATCATGCCGCCTTCGCCGGTGGTGATCTGCTTGTTGGGGTAGAAGCCGAACACCCCCACCCTGCCGAAGCTGCCACACTTGCGGCCCTTGTAGGTGGTTCCCAGGGCCTCGCAGCAGTCCTCGATGAGGTGGATCTCGTTCTTGTTGGCGATGGCCGCGTAGCGGTCCATGTGCGTCGGGTTGCCCAGGGCCTCGACGGCCAGGATGGCCTTGGTGCGCGGGCCGATGGCCTGCTCGACCTTGTCGGGGTCCATGTTGAGGCTTCGCGGGCAGATGTCCACGAACTTGGGCGTCGCGCCCACATAGAGGATGGCGTTGGCGCTGGCCACGAAGCTGAACGGCGTGGTGATGACCTCGTCGCCCGGCCCGATGCCCAGGGCCAGCAGCGCCAGGTGCAGCCCGCTGGTGCCGCTGTTGACCGCCACGCCGTGGTCGCAGCCGGCCGCTTCGCTGACCAGCGCCTCGAATGCCTCCTGCATGGGCCCGATGCTCAGGCGCCCGGAGCGCAGCGCGCGGACCACCGCATCGACCTCCAGGTCGGTGATGTCCGGAGCGCTGAGGGTGATCTCGGTGCCCGCCGAGGGCCGGCGGGAAGGCCTTGGATGATCGCTGGAATGCACGTGAACTCCCGTGTTTCTCGGTCGAAGCCTTGGCGGCCCTCCCGAGGGGAGTTTATCGCCCCTAGCGACGGATCCGCCTGGCCAGCGTGTCGGCGAGCTGGCCCACGGTCTGACCGTCGGCCTCGCACCCCACCGCCACGACCTCTTCATCGGCAATCTGCCGCTCGATGCGCCGAACGGCGGTGATGATCGACGAGTGGTTCGGCCGGCCCATGGCCGAGGCGATCTCGGGATAGCTCGCGGTGGTGAGCTGGCGGGAAATGATCGCCACGAGCGCCCGGGCGAGCACCACTCGGCGGTGGCGGCCCCGGCCGGAGAATTCGGCGCTGCCTACGCCCAGGTATCGGCAGACGCCCTCGATGACCGCATCCACGCGCACGGGGCCGGCCTTGGGCGTCGGGCGGTTTCGCAGGCCCAGGGCCTGGTGCACCGTCGACATGGCCACGGTATCGCCGGCTGGCGCATCGCCCACGCGCCCGAGCAGGTTGTGGAACGCGTCGACGCGGGCCATCGCACCCTCGATGTCGCGGAATGACCCGGCCGGCCGGTCTCCCGAGTCGTCGGCGGCGGCCTCGGCAATGGCGGCGACGACGTCGTCGCTCAGGGAGAGCCCGCGCTGGCGTGCCAGCTTGCGCACCATCGCCTCCCGCAGGGCCTGATCGGGCTCGCCCAGTTCGATGGTCAGGCCCGACAGCAGCCGGCTGACCAGTTGCTTGCCCAAGCCCTCGACCTGGCGCGGGTGCTCGTCGCTGGCCAGCGCCAGGCGGCAGCCGCCTTGCAGGATCTGGTCGAGCGTGTGGAGCAGTTCGGCCTTGGTCGCGTCCTTGGTGGCCAGAAAGTGCACGTCGTCCAGGCAGAGCAGTTCGACGCCGCGATACTTGTCGCGGAAGGCCTCGGTGCCGCCGGTGCGCAAAGCCGCGAGGAAGCCGTTGGTGAAGTGTTCGGCGGTGACGTACTTGGCCTTGCCCCCCGAACCCCGCAAGCTGTTGTACCGGTAGGCCATGCCGCGAAGCAGGTGGGTCTTGCCCAAGCCGCACCCACCGTGGAGGACCAGGAGATTGCCTGCGCGGGGCGTGCCGCTCGGGTCGCTGATCGACATGGCGGCCATGTGGGCCAGTTCGTTGCTGGCGCCAACGACGAAATCCTCGAGCCGGACGAAGCGGTCACTCTGGTGCCCGGACGGGGCGTGCGAGGGGTGGAGCTTGGCCTTGGCGGGCTCGGCCTTCGGGCGGACCACCTTGGTGGCCTTCTGCGGCCGGGCCGCAGGGAAGGCGGCGGGTCGATCGACGAAGCGGACGGATCCGCCGCCGGCAATCTCGACCAGGTGCTGGCGGAAGCGGCTCTCCACGATGGGCACCAGGAAGCGCGAGGCGACCACGACCTCGAGGCCGTCGTCGGTCCGCTCGAGCTTGGCCTGCCCCTGGAAGTACCGCTCGAAGGTCAGCGAGCCGACCTTGGCGGCAAGGAGTCGCTCGAGGTTCTGTTCGTTGGAAGCCCGGGCGGCCGGAGCCGGTGCCGGTGCCGGCTCGGAGCGATCATCGGCATCTCGGCCGGGATGAAGGCGTCGCGTGCGCACGCGCTCGCCGGCCGCATCTCGGCCGGGCGTGCGCGTGAGCACCCGCGCGTTTGGCCCCTGCTCGGGCTCGGCCGACACCAGGCCGAGCTTCGGTGCGTGGGCGTGTTGTTGACTTGCATGGCCGTTGCCGGTGCCGGCATGGACCCGAACCGGTCCATTGTCGCCCGATTTGGACTGTGGAGCGCGAACGCCTTGATCCCTGCTGGTCGCTGCCATGGCGAACCCTTCTGGCCGTCTCCTGGCCGCACGAACACCCCGCCACGGCCGCCTGGCCGAGACGCGTCCGGTCGTCCCATCGAGTCCATTCTCCGTGCGTGGTTGGTTCCCAGACCGCGCGTGCTCTCTCGCGCCTGTTTGATCCCTGGTCCGACGTTTGCTTGCGCCAGCACGATGCAACGATTCCCCACCGCGAACGCGTGGTTGTGTGCCTGCTGGCGAGAGGACCTGGAAGCTGTGGTCTACGAACCCCCCGACGCGACGCCATTCCTTCGACGCCACCACAAGGTATCCGCTTTGGCGCGCAAACGCTACCCAATTTGCGGCGCTTCGGGCAAATCGGAAGAACAAAACCCCGGTGTTCCAACGGTTTAGACCTTAAAGATTTCTTTATGCACAATCGGATCGCACGTTGTCAACATCGCGTGTGGACAAGCCGTGGAACAGCTTCGCGCCGTGGTGCGCAACCCCGTGCATCGCAACGCGCTAGGTCGATCGTGAAACGGTGGGAAAGTCATTCGTGAGGCCGTGCACGCACGCGACGCGGCGATCGAACGAGATGAAACCAAGGCGTTGATACAGGCGCACCGCGGGCACGTTGGCCGTATCGACCGCGCACGTCAACGACCAACGGCCTGACCTGGGCGAGCGCTTCAGCCGCGACGCGATCTGCTCGATGGCGCTCGAAAGCAGCGGCTCGCCAAGGCCACGCCCACGCAGGGATGGCCCCAGTCCGATGTAGACCAGTTCGTAGCAGCGCTGCTCGGGCAGGCACGCGAGCAGCACGGCCCCTGCTGGGCGCCCCTCGTGGGTCACCAGGGACCACATGGCCAACTCCGGACGCCCGATGGCCGCGTGAGACGCGACGATGTCGCTGGTGCGTCGCATGCCGCAGAGGGCCGGGCAATCCAGCGTGTCGGAGTACGAGTCGTTGAGGGCTTCGATGAGCTGGTCGTGCGCAGGCGAACCCGGATCGGGAATGGCGATGGGCTCGACCTCGACGCCATCGGGGAGTTCGCGGTGCGTCCTCCGGCCGCGCAGCATCGGGGCCTTGGGCGCTGATTGGACGGCGCATGTAGGCAAGATCACCCACGATCCGCCAGCCCGCATCGGTCAGGGCCTCGACCGCCCAACGCTCGGTCGACGCCGGCAGCGATTGCGCGATGTCGAACGGCCGGCCCTCCAGCGACGCCAGGTGTGCCGTGAGGGCCCGAGCGCAGGCCGAACGCGCGGCATGCCGTTCCTGGCCGGGTCTTGGCCTGCTGAGGAACACCAATGCGCTGCGTCCGGGCGAGGGCACGGCGACGGCGAGTTCTTCGACGGTGTCGGTGTTTGGGTCGATGGTGCAGTACGCGTGGGCGAAGGTGATGCCTGCTTCGGGACCGGCGTCGATCAGCCGCTGAGCAGCTTGGCGGGCCATCGGGCCGGTAGCCTCGATCAGTCGCTCGGCAGCCTGGAGCGTGAACTCGGGAGGGACCGGCCTTGGCTGGTTGGGCGGGGAAGGGAAACCGCTGGCGTCCATGCTCGTATCCGTAGGGCGTCGGCCGGCGCGCCATCGCGGCGGTCGTGCGGGTGCAAATTACCGCTGCTGCCCGCCGACGCGGGCGGGGAAACGAATATAGACTCGTCGGGCGTAGGGTCGGTCGAAGGCCGCTCGGTCCTCGGATCTGACTGCTTGATGACTCACGGCCCCGTCAGAGGCCGCTTACTGGCTCCCGGATCGCCTCGGAGAACTCCATGGCATTGCTGAATCTCCCTTCTCGCGTTTTCGTGCTCGTGCTGGCCGCCCTCGGGCTGACGGCGGCTTCGGTGGCCCTGCCTCCAGAGCCCAATCCGATTCCGGTGCGTTGGCAGCTCGATCTGGACGTGGGACCCCTGCGAGTTGCCAGCGTCGAGACCCCCGGCCAGGGCCCGATGCTTTACTACTACCTGACCTATACGGTGACCAACAACACCGATCAGGACATCCTGCTGGCGCCCAGCTTCGAGCTGGCGACCGAGACGGGCAGCAACGTCGTGGCCGGGCAGGGCGTGCCCGCCAGCGTCACGCGAACCATTCTGGAAAGGCTGAACAACCCGCTCCTGAACGATCAGGTGGGCATGATCGGCGTGCTCCGGCGGGGCGAGGCCTACGCCCGCGACGGGCTGGTCGTCTGGCCCGTGCGGGACACCGAGGCCGACGAGGCACGGGTGTACATGGCCGGCTTCAGCGGTGAGACGGCCCGCATTGAGGTGATCGACCACGAGAGCGGCAATCCGCGCGACGTGGTGCTCCGCAAGACGCTCATGGCCGTCCACGAGATTCCCGGCCACGTCGACGGCCGCGGGAATGCTCCGATCGAACGGGTCGAGAGCAAGTGGATCATGCGATAGAGCCCAGCTACTATCTCGACCCGGCCGCCAGAGGGCCGGAGAGCCTCCAGGAGCATTTGCCATGGCGCATAAGAAGGGCCAGGGATCGTCGAAGAACGGTCGCGACTCGAACCCCCAGTACCGGGGCATCAAGCTGTACGGCGGCGAGTTCGCCCAGCCGGGCAACATCCTGGTCCGTCAGTGCGGCACGAAGTTTCAGCCGGGCTTCGGCGTGCAGCGGGGCAAGGATGACACGCTGTTCAGCGTCAGCACGGGCAAGGTCGTGTTCCAGGGCCGTCGCGTGCACATCGATCCGGTCGAGGACAACGCGCCGCGTCCGCGGTGGCTGACCCAGTACCGGGCCGCCCAGGCCGCCAGCCAGAACTGAGCGTCTGCATAACACGAATGAGCGAGCGAGGGCGTCCGGAAGGACGTCCTTTTTGTTGCGCCATGTGATTGGCTTACAAGAAAAGCCCGGGCTTGCACCCGGGCCTCGTTGTGGTTGTGTTCGCGAGATGGACTCGTCGTCAGCGCTTGGCGGCGGGCTCCATGGCCTTGCGGGCTTCGTCGCTCAGGTAGAGGATCGCACCCGACTGGGGATCGACCGTGACGCGGCCGTGGCTGAGTAGGGCGCTGACGGTCTCGACGGGAACGGCGAGCATGCTGATGCCGCAGACGAACTCGTGCCGCTTGACGTCGACGACCTCGACGGGCGCCATGGCCTCGTCGCCGAGCTGGCCGCGGACGCGCAGGTAGTGCGTCAGGGTGTGCTCGGGGACCTCGGCGATGATGGACTCGCGCTCTTTCTTGAGCTCTTCGAGGCGATCGGCGATCTCGGCGTTGCGTTCATCGCGTTGCTTCTGGGCAACGGCCCGAACGCCCTGGCGCTCTTCTCTGGCCTTGCCGAGTTCGGCCAAGTCGTTCGTAAGGGTCTCGACCCGGGTCATGAGCTCGATCGCGATGGATTCCTGCTCTTCCTGCTGGGTCTTGAAGGTGGCGATCTCGGCGAGGTAGGCCTGATACTCCTTGTTGGAGCCGGCCGAATTCATCTTCTCGCGGAGTTCGTTGATGTGGCCTTCGAGCCTCTTGGCTTCGCCCTCGGCGTTGGCCGCGGCAGCCTTGGTCTTGCGCAGCTCGGCCTGGGCAGCCGTGTGCTTTTCTTCGAGGCTCGCGAGCTGCCTTTCCTGCTCGGCGAGGAATCGCTCGGCAGCGCGGAGCCTGCCTTGCAACCCGTCGATGCTGTTATCGACCCTGAAAACCTTGAGCAACCGATCGGTTTCGGTCATCGTCATGTACGCTGAGCTCCCTGGTCCATCTACTGAGACAGTGTAGCGGGCCCGGCGATGGTGTATAGCAAAAACCGCGACGAAGGCGACGGTGCGGTGGCAAAAACCCGAACGCGGGTGTCGCGGCGGCGGCATCGATGCGTTGAGCCATTATGCCCAGATCGCCAGCGTCCAATATGCCAGCGGCGCGACGAGGATTGGCGAGTCGATCACGTCGAGGATGCCGCCGAAGCCCGGCAGCAGGCGACTCGAGTCCTTGATGCCCGCGTCGCGCTTCATCATGGACGCCATAAGGTCGCCCAATTGGCCGGCAAGGCCGATGCACGCTCCGCTGATGGCGCCGGCGAGGGCGGATTGCGCGACCGAGCCGCCGGCGTTAAACGCACCGCCTTGCGTGAGCAGGGCCAGGCCGGCGCCGCCGACAATGGCCGATCCGACGACGCCGCCCACCAGTCCCTCCCAGGTCTTGCCCGGGCTGAGCCAGAGGATGAGCTTGTGCTTGCCGATGGCCTTGCCGGTGAAGTAGGCGAAGATGTCACAGCTCTTGACGGTGGCCAGCACCCACACGAGCACCCAGACGCTGTGTTCCAGGCGGATGCGCAGGAGGAAGCCGAAGGTCAGGCCGAGGTACACGAACGCGAAGAGCACCGCCCCGATGCTCAGCATCGCGCCCTGGCTGTTCATGGTCCGTGCGTGGTGGAGGATGCCGATGAGTACGACCGCGGCGGCGGCCGAGGCCAGGCCCGCTGCGCCGTCGCCCTGGGCCAGCGTGGCGAAGAGGGGTGTAGACGCCAGCAGCCCGAGCATCGCGACGATCGACAGGGTGAGCCTCGACGCGTGGATGCCCTTGGCCTTGAGCATGATGGCCAGTTCCCGGCCGCCAAGGCCGGCGATGGCGAGCATGACCGGCAGAACGACCACGCCGGGAGGGGCGGTACCGTCCAAGCCCAGGGGTGGATAGTCCAGGGGCCATCGCACGCCCACGAGGGCCCGGTCGAGCAGCAGGCCGGCGAGCAACGCGGCGATCAGGATGGGCCCGAAGATCAGCCTGGTGCGCATGGATGCCAGTGTAGAAGGCCGGTGTTCGGTCGTCCGTTTGTCCGTGCGTCGTAACGCGAACCGGGGAGATTCCGCGTGTGGTTGGCCTTGGGCGATTTTGGTCCCAACAATGTCCCTCTGGTGGCCAGCGAATCGCCGCCGCGCGAGATGACCCGCCTTTTGGGGGTGTAGCTCAGTTGGTAGAGCATCGGACTTTTAATCCGCAGGTCCAGGGTTCGAGTCCCTGCGCCCCTACTTCTCCTGATCTTCGAACGGGCCGTGACCGCGCTGTGGGAGGCCTTGCATGGTGAGCGTCGCCGTCCGCCGCAAGCCCGCTTGCCTGCACGCGGCATGGTGCGCCGGCCGGTTGTGGCTCTGGGCCGAGACCGCGCCGTCGCGCGAGGACGCCAACGCGTCGTGGATCGCCGACCGGTCGCTGATCGACCGGGTCGCGCACACCCTCGGGCGCCGGGTGCACGGCGTGGCGCAGCCCGGCGAGGTCGAGCTCCGCCTGCCGCAGGGCGGACGCAGCCCGAGCCCGGCGATGGCGCGCGCCGCCGGCGTCGTCGATCGGCCCGACGGTGAGTCGGCGCTGGAGGTCGTCAAGGCGCCGGGCTTCAGCGTGGGCCCGGAGCACGTGGCGCTCGTGCTCGATGCGGTGAATGACTTGGCCGGCAACGCCTCCGAGGAGGCCCTGGGGGAAGGACGCTTCGAGTTGCGCGGCGACGGCGAGGCCGGGCCGGTGGGCGTGCTGGTGGCCTCGACGCTGCGGCACTTCGTCGTGTCGCTCAGCCTGGTGCGGCAGCTCGTCATCCAGCAGCGGTTCGTGCCCAGCCTGCGTCAGCATCCCGACGGGCGGCTGCTTGGGAGCTGGCAGCCCTGGCTGGCCGACGAGCACACGGCCCGGGTGACCAGCGACCTGCTGCGCGCGATGCCGCTGGCGTGCAGCGCGGGCGTCGATGACTTGGAGCACGACCCGTGGCTGGTGCTCAGCGACTTCCTGTCGCTGGTGCTCGATGCGCAGGCGCGGGCGGCGTTCGATCACGAGAAGCTGGCCGAGGCGGTCGAAAACAAGGAGCACGACACGCACGTGGCGTGGCTGCGCGGCCTGCTGGACGGCGACGTCGAGTCGGGCATCAAGCCCGCCGAGCGCACCGACGCGGCCCGTGGCGTGCGCCGCTGGCTTGCGCGCCTCGAGGAGCGCGGCGCGAGCGCGCTGTGGCGCCTGTGCCTGAAGCTGCACGAGCCGGTGAACGCCGAGGAACTACCCGATCTGCAGCCCCCGCCGGGCGACACGCGGTGGGCGCTGACCTTCCACCTGCGCGCCGTGGGCACCGAGAACGTCGAGGTCGACGCCGACGAGGTGTGGAGCCTGACCGGCAGGGGCGTGACGGTCGAGGGCCGCCAGCTCGACGACCCCCAGCAGTTGCTGCTCAGCGAGCTCGGCCGCGCGTCGCGTTTGTACGACAAGCTCGAGGGCGCCCTGCGGCAGAGCGAGCCCACGCAGCTCGAGCTGAACACCAAGCAGGCCTACCAGTTCTTGCGTGACACTGCGCCGGTGCTGGGCGAGCAGGGCATCACCGTCGTCGCGCCGCCGTGGTGGGATTCGCCGAGTATTCGCGTCGGCGCGACGCTCCGCCTGGACAGCGACCCGCTCGAGAGCCTTCAGGGCGACGCCGAGGGATGGGGCGCCGTTCCGGAGGGCGACGCTGGACCGCCCGGCTCCCCGCACGCGCACAAGAGCCAGCTCGGCCTGCAGACGCTGGTGCGCTACTCGTGGGAGATCTCGCTTGGTGGGCTGAAGCTGACCCTGGCCGAGTTCGAGAAGCTGGCCAGGGACGGGTCGGCCCCGCTCGTGCGCGTGGGCGGGCAGTGGGCCGAGGTGCGGGCCGAGGACGTCAAGGCGGCCGCCCGGTTCATCCGCGAGCACCCCGGCGGCGAGATGACGGTGCTCGAGGCCATCCGCATGGCCCACGGCTCGATGGATGAAGAGGGCGCGGCGCTCCCGATCGTGGGCATCGAGACCAGCGGCTGGCTGGGGGCGGTGTTCGGCTCGAGCGATCAGAGCCAGACGCTGCCCGAGGTCGAGGCCCCGCCGACGTTCCATGGCGAGCTGCGCCCGTACCAGCTCCGCGGCGTCGCGTGGATGAGCTTCCTGGAGCGGTTCGGCTTCGGGGCGTGCCTGGCCGACGACATGGGCTTGGGCAAGACGATCCAGGTGCTGGCGCTCTTGGCCCGCGAGCGGTACCTGCACAGCCAGGGGCCGTACGCCCAGGCGCCCGTGCCGCCGACGCTGGCGATCGTGCCGATGAGCGTGCTGGGCAACTGGGAGCACGAGGCGCGCAAGTTCTGCCCGACGCTGAAGGTCATGGTGCACCACGGCGCCGAGCGATTGCAGGACGACGCGTTCATCGCCAAGGCCGGCGACACCGACGTGGTGCTGACGACCTATGCGCTGGCCCACCGCGACCACGACCTCTTGACGCGCATGCCCTGGCGGCGCATCGTGCTCGACGAGGCGCAGAACATCAAGAACCCCGCGGCCAAGCAGGCCCAGAGCGTGCGCCAGCTCCAGGCCGACCATCGCCTGACGCTCACCGGCACGCCCGTGGAGAACCGGTTGAGCGAGCTCTGGTCGATCATCGACTTCTGCAATCCCGGGTACCTGGGCACCATCGGCAACTTCCGGCGTCGCTTCAGCCTGCCCATCGAGCGCTACAGCGACAAGAGCCGGCGCGAGCAGCTCCGGCGATTGGTCCGGCCGTTCATCCTGCGGCGACTCAAGACCGACGAGGGCGTGGCGGGCGACCTGCCCGAGAAGGTCGAGAGCCGCGAGTACTGCCACCTGACCAGCGAGCAGGCGGCGCTGTACGAGGCCACGGTCAACACGATGCTGCGCGACATCGACCGCGTCGAGGGCATGCACCGCCGCGGCATGGTGCTCAGCACGCTCATCCGCCTCAAGCAGATCTGCAACCACCCGGCGCAGCTCCTGAAGGACCACGACTTCGGCCAGCCGGGCGCCCCCGACGCCACGCGCAGCGGCAAGTGCGTGCGGCTGGTCGAGATGCTGCAGGAAGTCCTGGCCTCGAACGAACAGGCCCTGCTGTTCACCCAGTTCCGCCAGATGGGCAAGCTGCTCGTCGCGCTCCTGCAACAGGAGCTGGGAAGGCCGGTGCTGTTCCTGCACGGCGGGACGACGCAGAAGCAGCGGCAGGAACTCATCAACAAGTTCCAGAAGGCCGACGGCACCGCGCCGCTGCTGATCCTGAGCCTCAAGGCCGGCGGCGTGGGCCTGAACCTGACCGCCGCCACGCACGTCTTCCACTTCGACCGCTGGTGGAACCCGGCGGTGGAGAACCAGGCGACCGACCGGGCCTATCGAATCGGCCAGACGCGCCGGGTGCAGGTGCACAAGTTCGTCGTGCGCGGCACGCTGGAGGAACGCATCGACGCCATGATCGAGCAGAAGACCGAGCTGGCCGAGCAGATCGTCGGCGCGGGCGAGCGCTGGCTGACCGAGCTGGACACCGGGCAGCTGCGCGACCTGCTGACCCTGCGCGGCGACGCCGTGGGCGATGAAGAGGTGGCGTGATGGCCGACAAGCGCCCGGCCGAGGACGATGCCAAAACCCCCGACACGACCGAGAAGGACGTGCAGGCGCTGCGCGACAGCCTGACCAAGCCCAACGCGCCCCTGCGTCCCCACCCGCGGCCGCTGCCCACCAAGCCCAGGCGCGTCTCGGGGGGCATCCGGCTCAAGCGGAAAGAGGGCGAGGACCTGGCCAGCGTGCCCGAGCGGCGGCTGATGCGGCTGATCGAACTCAGCGCCGGGCCGGGCGCCATCGAGGAGGGAACCGAGTACGCCCGCCTGGGCCAGACGCGCACGCTCGTGGTCGAGCCCGGGCTGGTGCGCGCTTCGGTGCAGGGCCGGCGCACGCGGGCGTACGACGTGCAGCTGCACGTGGATGCCTTCACCACCGAGCAGTGGGACCAGGTGGCCGACCAGCTCAACGAGCAGCCCCACATCGCCGCGGAAGTGCTCGGCGGTCGCCTGCCCCAGGACGTCGAGGAGGTCTTCCGCCCGCTGGGGCTGAGCCTGCTGCCCGAGTCGCCCGACGCGGTGAAGATCACCACGACCTGCCCCGACACGCCCAACGGACTCGCCGAGGGCGGCGGCTGGGCCAAGCACGCCTGCTGCGTGGTCATGCTGCTGGCCGAGCGGATCGCGGCCGACCCCGCCGTGGCCTTCAAGCTCCGCGGTTTGCCCGACGGCGCGCTGGCCGAGCGGATGAGCCACCGGCGGTTGCTCAGCGCGGGCGGGGCGAACCCCAGGCCGATCTACCAGCCCCGGGTCGAGGGCGCCAGCGACGCGGCGCTGCCCGAGGGCGAAGCGATGATGGAACGCTTCTGGGAGAGCCCGGCCGACCTGGATGCGCTCGACCTTGCCATCGAGCCCCCGCCCGTGCCCACGCCCATGCTGCGGCGCCTGGGCCCCAGCCCCTTCGAGGACGCGAAGTTCCCGCTGGTGGGGTTGCTGGCGACGTGCTACGAGGTCGCGCGCGAGCGGCTCCTGAAGGAAGAGTCCGGCGAGATCGAGCCTGAGCCGACGGAAGAAGAGGCGCCGGCGGAAGAGGAAGCACCCGCCGAGGAGCCCGCGCGCCGGCCCAAGACCGCCGAGGAGCGCGCGGCGGCGATCCGGGCGAAGATGATGGGGAAGGCCAAGGGGCGGAAGTAGCCACCGGAGAGATCAATATTGCACACGAGTCGGGGCGAATACGCCAAGCCTTCGCGATCACGCCACGTGCTGTTCGCTGTATGGCTGCCGATTATAATGCTCACTGGAATCTTTATATTCGTGGCCATTGGCTATGTAAGTGCAAGACAAACCACTGAGCTAATTGTTCGTCTCCCGCAAGACTACGCGGGGCTCTTGATGGTTGTCGAAGCGGCAGAAGCAGACGCCAACGTGTCGATACGTCGCGGAGAGATCGAACTGGACTTCACAGACAGTACGATTGTTCGGATTGACGATATTAGCATATTTGTTGGCAGGTACTTTAGGGCACGACCGCTTGTTATGAATGACAGTGGTTCATGGACCAAGGTCGGCTGGTACTTCGAACTCAAGCAAGATCCAGGCACAAATGTTTTTATGATCGGTGGCCACTCGCCTCGTCACAAGTCTTTTACTCTTTACTATTGCAGAGTACAGGATATCGACAAGGCAACGGACCTGCTGCGAGACAGAGAGCTTCAAGAGCTGTTGGAGAATCCGGCTCTTTTGGAGCTCAAGTAGATAGTTGGGTGATGGGCTAGGCGAAGGGGCGGAAGTAGGCCGCCGATCGCTACCATCGCCCGCGATGCTGCTCGCCCTGTCCATCGTGCTCGCGCTGCTCTCGGCGGCCATCATCGTCGATAACTGGCGTCGCGCGATCCGTGGTGCAATCGGCCGACCATCGGGATCGTGGTCTCCGCTGCTCGGCGGCGTGCTCGGGGCGGCAGCGATCGCGCTTTGGCCGCGGCACGACATTGGCTCCTGGTGGTGGGTTCCGCTCGTGATCGACTTCGGGTCGCTGCCGGGCCTCGCGTGGACGGCATGGTGGCTGCTCGTCATCCGAAAGCGCCAATCAGACGACGACCGCAACGCCGCGCCATGACGTTGGATCGCAACCGCGCCGCGATCTTGGGTATGCGCGATTCCTTCTACGCCGCCCGCCCCGGCGCCAGCTCCACCACCTGCGCCACCTCCCCACACCCAAACCGCGCCCCCACCGCCATCGACCATGGGCTCACGCTCGCCGGCCCGAACGGCCCCTTGCGGCCCGGCCGCATCGCGCGGGCCCGGTAGCGCACCTCTAACACGCCCGAGGGCGGGCACTCATCGACCCAGCGCTTGCCCACGCCCGGGGCCACCGTGGCCCACGGGCCTTCCCTCCCATCGAGCCCGACCACCTGCCGCTGGATCTCGTAGAGCACGCCGTCGCCGGTGCCCTTGAAGCGCACCTCGATCGACCCGCCGGTTTGCAGGTTCGCCTCGCTGGCGGTCGGGGCCGTGGGGATGGGCCGGGGCCCGGGTCGGGCCGGTGGCGCTAGGCGGGCGCGGACCCAGACGCTCGCGTCCCGGGTGTACCTGGCGAAGCCATCGATGCGGGTGACCAGGGCGCCGTAGGACCCGCGGGCCCGCTTCATGGCGATGCGTCGCTGCTCGTTGGCGGCCCGGGCGGCGGCTTCGAGCCGGCGGTACTCCTCGGCGGCGGCGGTCGCCTCGGCCACCAGATCCTGCAGGGCCTGGGCGTCGCCGGGGCTCAGGCCCAGGCTGGCGTCGCCCTGCTCCTTCCAGCGGCTGGCGTGCAGGCGGGCCTTGAGCAGGAACTGGGCGTCGGGCTTGGGGGCGCGTCGTGCCATGGCGGGTGCTTCCTTTCTGGGCCGCACGGGGGCGGGCCGGGTCCCTCCCGTCATCGGACCCTTCGCGGGGGGACTCCAGCGGGAATCGCACCGGCCATGAAGACGGCCGCCATCAGCGCAGGTCCTGCGCTCCCTGCCGCGAATCCGGGCGGATCCGGGCCGGGAGCGGGTGTTTTCGGCGTGGAAATCCGTGCCTTTGCGGTGAAGGCACGGATTCCCGGGGCAAAGGCACCGGGCTCTGGGGCGAAGACGGGCGTACCAGGGGAGGTGGCGGCGGGCATTGGGATGGAGGCGGCTTTGAGGAGCAAGGAGGATCAACTGCGCGAGCCCGTGGGTGTACACGCATAGACGTTCGGAACATCACCTGAGACCTCGAACGATCCACCACGACCAGGAGCCACGCCATGATCGCCCGTGCCGACCTGCCCGACCTGCCCGAGCAGCCCGAACCACTCGAGCCGCTCGCCCACCACGTCCGCCGCAGCCTGGAAGCCCGGATCGACCGGCTCCTGGCCCGCCCGGTGGTGGCCACGGTGCCCCGGCCGTCGCGGCGGGCGGACCACGGGCCAGACGAGGCGGCGTCCGGCGGCAACGCGGGCATCTTCGGCGCCCTGTGCGAAGGGGCCGCCCGGCACGCGCCCCGCCGGGGCGTGGGCGGCGAGGCGGCGGTCTGGCAGACAACCGAGGCCGACGGCGATGACGAAGGCTGCGTCCGAGTCCGCGTCGACTTCGACTACGACGGGGCCAATCGCGGACGCGAGAAGGAGATCGTCGAGGAGCTCCAGAGCGTCCTGCGCGACGAGGGCGAGGTCGTGCTGCTGACCGGCGAGCAGGCCCGGCTGCTCCGCGAGAAACCCCGCGCGTTCGTCGAGATGGAGGCCCGGCCCGAGGCGGTCCAGTTGGTGGGCTTCAAGAATGACTGGCACGGTTCGGCCGAGCGCGTCGTCAAGCTCGATCTGGCGCGCGGGCCGATGAACCCCGCCAGCATCGCCGCCATCGCCATCGTGCCCAACCTGGTGCAGCTCGAGCGCCAGCTGGACGCGCTGGACGCTATCGAGCGGGCGGCCACCGATGGGCCGCTTGCGCCGCTGCGAGCGTTGGTGGGGCTGGAAGCCGACCTGCCCGAGCCAGCCGATCGCGCCGCGGCTGCGTTCGAGGCCATGCCCGACGAGCGGCTCGACGAGCACCAGCACGCGTGCGTCCGGGCCGCCCTGGACACCGACCACTTCGCGGTCGTCCACGGCCCGCCCGGCGCGGGCAAGACCACGGTGATCGGCTCGATCATCCGGCGATTGGTCGATCGCGGCGAGCGCGTGCTGGTGGTCTCGCCCACGCACGTGGCCATCGACAACGTGGTGGAGAAGCTGACCGACATCGACGGCAGGAACGACGACCTGCACCCCGCCACGCTGCCGGTGAGATTCGCAACGCGGCCGAACCGTTTGAGCGAGAAGGCTCAGCGGTATTGGAGCAGCCGGACGACGCAGGTCCGTGAGTACGCCATCGAGGATCGCGTGGAGGCCGTGCTGCGCCGGCGCGTCGAGGGCGCCGGCGGCGTGTTCGATCAACTCGACGATGGCGACACGACCACGGGCCCGCTCACGGCGGCGCTGGCGGAGCAGCACTCGGTCATCTGCGGCACGCCCATCGGCATCCTGTCGCACGAGGGCATCGGCGACGCCGAGCCGGGCGCCTTCGACACGCTCATCATCGACGAGGTCTCCAAGCTGACCGTGCCCGAGTTCCTGGCGATCGCGGTGAAGGCGCGGCGTTGGGTGCTGGTGGGCGATCCGCAGCAGTTGCCGCCCTTCTGCGACCCGGTCGAGTGCGCCTGGACGCTGCGCGACGTGATCGACCCGGCGCTGGAACTGGTGTGCTCGGTCGGCGCGGTGCTCGAGCGGGCCAAGCCCTTCGAACGGGAGATGGCCCGACTGGTGGTCGTCGCGCGCGATCCCGACCGCGTGGCAGACGCGATCGTCGCGCACGCCAACGGCGCGGGCCTCGACAGAACGCCGAGCATCGGAACGATCGATGAGGCCCCCGAGCGTGGCATCGGATCGGGCATCCTGGTGTGCGAGGCCGACGAGATCGAATCGGCGCTCGATCGATTCGATGGCGACGCGCGGGTGCTGGTGGAGATCGGGCTCGAATGCCGCGTGGCGATCCGCGACGAACGGCTGGTCGGCGAGCGGGACCGCGCCGGCGCTCGGGTCTTCGAGACGTGCTTCAACACGTACCACGCCCAGCCCTGGGAAGCCCTCGCAGAGCAAAAGCTCTCGCTCGTGCGCTTCCGCAAGGGACTGCACAAGTATCTGCCCTCGCAAGCGGCCATCGACGAACTCGGGCTTGGGGAGGACCGCCAGCACCTGATCCAGGCCATCGCCGACCGGTTGCTCGCCAACACCGTGTCGGTGTACGACATGCTCCTCGGTCTGCCGGACTCGGAGCACTTCGACGTGTCACCGATGGCAGAACTGGCGGGCCGGTGCCTACGGAACTTGTGCGAGCGGGTGCAGCCGTTCACCGGCGTGCTCAAGAAGCA
Source organism: Phycisphaerales bacterium (assembly GCA_040221175.1). Classification (NCBI taxonomy): domain Bacteria; kingdom Pseudomonadati; phylum Planctomycetota; class Phycisphaerae; order Phycisphaerales; species Phycisphaerales bacterium. The sequence continues at coordinate 156,655 of JAVJVK010000001.1, read as the reverse complement.
GTACCGGATGCATCCGAGCCTGTCGCGTTTGCCACGCGAGCTGTTCTACGCGGGCCAGGCGCTGCACGATGGGTTGCCAGACGCCGGGGGCGAGGCAGGCGTTCGGCTGATCCAGGTCGATCGCCCCGAGGATGCGCCTCACGAGTCCAATCCGGCGGAGGTCAAAGTGATCACGAACCTGCTGAACGCGCTCGCCGCGACGCCGTGCGATGCCGAACACGCGAGCATCATGGTGCTGATGGCCTACAACGAACAGCGGCGACTCTTCGACTGTGAACTGCAGTCCCTGGATCTCTCCGAGCTACCCATCACCGTGGAGTCTTGCACGCTGGACAGTTGCCAGGGCAAGGAGGCTGATTACGTGCTGCTCAGCCTCGTGAAGAGTCACGCCACGAAGTTCTTGGACAACCCCAAGCGCTGGAACGTGGCGTTGACCAGGGCCAGGCAGGGCCTGTTCATCGTGGGCGACATCGACGCGTACCTGAAGGATGCGTCAAGGCAGCGAGCCGAAGCCCGCCGCCGGGGCGAGTGGCCCAGTATGAGCTTGCTCTCGCGCGTACTTGCGGATCTGGATGCAATGGGAGGAGCGAAGCGATGATGCACGATGAACCGACCAATGACGATGCCCCCACGACACGCGCCGCCGCGGAGGAATGGTGCCTGCTCTGGTGCGTCCATGCCGGTCATGCGACAACCTCGATGCTGCTCGATGTTCTCGGCCTCTCACCGAGCCACGCGACGGCGCTGGGCCGCACCCTGGATGATCTGGCCCAGCGGGCGCTGCTCGAGACCGATGGGGACGCGTACGCCATCTCCCAGGCGGGATTGGCCCGTTTGGATGCCAAGAGGGCGTAGCCAGCGGCCCAACGGCGTCTCGGTAGCCGCTTCAGACTTACTCGGCCGCTGCCCAGCACGATGCCCGCGACGATCAGGGCGATGGCCAGGAGCTTACGCAGCGTCAGCGGCTCGCCGAGCAGGAGGGCTCCCAGGAAGACGGCCGTTACCGGGGCGACGGCGAAGGCGATGGGCTTGACCGCCGGGACCTGGCCGGGGCCGAGGGCGGCCGGGTGGGTGAGCGAGCGGGTGAGTGGATGGGTGGGCGGGCCGCCGGCTCGGCCTAGCGTCGGGCGACGCCGGTTGCAGGAGGACCCCGTGCCCGAGCCCTCGAAGAACCCCGAGCCGGACCGAGCCGGCGGGCGAGGCGGCGTGCGGATGGCCCTGCTCGTGGCCGGGGCGTTGCTGGTGCTGGTGGCCGCCGGGCTCGGGCTGGTGCTGCTGTCCAGCGAGCCGCCCGGCGAGGGTGGGCGGTCCGCCGCGGCCGGGCCCGGTTCGCCGGCGGCGTCGCCCGTGCCCTGGTCCGCCCCGTCGCCCGACCCGTTGGCCGCGGCCAGCCCCACCACGCCAGCCGCCGGGGCCCCGCGCACGATCGTGGCCCACAACCGCGCCGCGTGGCCGGTCGAGCTGTGGGCCGGGGGCGACTTCCTCGGGCGGATCGAGCCCGGCACGGTCGCGCGGATCGATGCGGGGGCCATCGAGCACCCGCCAGCGGCCGGCCTGGCCATCACCGCCGTGTCGCACGAGAAGCGGAGCCGAGCCGAAGGGGACGACGACGGGCAGCCGGACGCCTGGGCGCTGCGATCGATCGTGCTGCCGGGCGCGCTGGCCTCCACGGGCGAATTGACGGTGGTCGTCGGCGGCATCGATCCCATCGACGCGGCCACGCGGGTGGCGGTGGACGATCCGGGCGAGCCGCGGTGGCGCGGGCTGTTCGAGCTGCGCGAGCGCCACCTGGCCGGCCAGCAGCCGGGCGCGCCCCTACCGGCCCACGCCCTGATGCACGGGCAGGAATGGACGGGGCCCGAAGGCTCACCATCTTCGGGCCGCATCGAGGGGGGCGTCATGGCCGTGCACGGGCCGCGCGACGACGCGCGGGGGCGCGATAGCTACGTCGTCAACAGCCTGGGCATGCTGCTGGTGCGCATCCCCGCGGGGCGCTTCCAGCCCGGCGAGTTCCAGGTGGGCTCGCCGCGCCCGACCGTGACGCTCACGCGCGAGTACTACATGTCCGTCACCGAGGCGACCAACACGCACGTGGCCCGGGTGGAGCACGCCGGCCACCGGACGGGATCGCTCAAGACCTTCTCGGATCTGCCGGCGCTGCGCGTCCTCTGGGACCAGGCCGACGCGTGGTGCCGGTCGCTCACGGCGATGGAGGCGGCGCGCGGCCAGGCCCTGGACGGCTGGGCGTACGACCTGCCCACCGAGGCCCAGTGGGAGCGGGCCTGCCAGGCGGGGCGATCGCAGCCGTTCTCCCCGGCCGGCCAGCCGGCGGACGAGATCATGTGGTGGTTCGAGAACTCCGGCCAGCAGCCCCAGCCGGTGGCGCAGCTGCTGCCCAACGACTTCGGGCTCTTCGACATGCACGGCAACGCGATGGAGTGGGGCCGAGACTGGGCGTATATGCGTCAGCCCATCAGCGGCGTGGACCCCACCGGCGTGCCACGGGCCCGGGCGATCCGCAGCTGGGGCAGCAACGAGCCCGAGCGCGTGCGGCGCGGGGGCGCGTTCGACACCCGCGACCATCGCTGCTCCTGCGGCAAGCGCGACAGCGGCGTGCCGGGCGTGGCCATGCACTTCCAGGGCTTCCGGCCGGTGCTGGTCCGCGAGTAATCCGGGCACGCCGCCCGTGGTTCTCAGTTCGCCGTCGTCGAAGTCGCGGACGAGCCCGCCTTGCCCGGCGCCGCCATCAGCACGATGTCCGCGGCGATGAAGGCGATGGCGATGCCCTTGCGCAGCGTGAGCGGCTCGCCCAGCAGCAGCGCGCCTAAGAAGACCGCCGTGACCGGCGCGACGGCGAAGGCGATGGGCTTGACCACCGAGACCTGGCCCAGGCTGAGGGCGGCATAAAAGAACACCAGCGCGAGGGCGGCGGCGAGCAGACCGGAACCGAGCAGCAATCGCAGCCAGTTGGCCGTCGACAGGTTCACGCGCCAGCCGGGGACCTCGCTGGTGACGAGCCCTAAGTGCGCGGCGGCGAGGTAGGCCAGGGCGATCAGGGGCAGGGCGACCATCGTGCGCACGAGCAGGGCGGCGAAGGGGCCGATCTCCTTGCTGTGCAGCACCTGGCGGGTGAAGACCTCACCCACGCCCCAGCAGAGGCCGGCGGCGATGGCGAGGAGGATGGCGAGGGTAGCCGGCGCGAAGGGGAGCTTCATGGTGCAAGCGTATTGGCCCGCGCGCCGGGTAGCATTGGCCCCGTGTTTTTGGAGGCTCGCCGTGCCGTATCGCGTTGGTTCGTCGCAGACCTCGCCCCTCCGCGCTGGGGTGGCGATGGCGGGTGGCGCGGGGCTGGCCATGGTCGCCGGCTACGTCGACGCCGTGCTGGTCGCGGTCACCGGGCGCACGGTGACGCACGTGACCGGCTCGGTGGCGGCGCTGGGGGCGGAGGTGTCCAGCCAGGCGTGGGCCGCGGCGGGCGCGACGCTGGCGGTGGTGGCGGCGTTCGTGCTCGGGGCGTGCGTGTGCGGCATCGTGATCCACGGGCGGTCGCTCAAGCTCGGGCGGCGGTACGGGCTGGTGCTGCTGGTCGAGGGCGGGCTGCTGGCGGGCGCGGCCCTGGCGGCCGACGCGAGCGTGCTCCTGGCCGCGTCGCTGGCCGCGATGGCCGCGGGGCTGCAGAACGCGATGGCCTCGACGTACATGGGCCTGATCGTGCGGACCACGCACCTGACGGGCATCGCCACGGACCTGGGCTTCCTGCTGGGGGCGCGCCTGCGCGGCCAGCGGGTTGAGCCGTGGCGGTTCGGGCTGCTGGTGCTGCTGCTGGCGGGCTTCCTGGCGGGCGTGGTGCTCGGGGCGCCGATGGCCGCGCACTTCGGGGCCGACGCGCTGTGGCCCGCGGCGGGGCTGGTGGCCCTGGCGGGCAGCGGGTACTACGCGTGGCGGGCGCGGTCGGGCAGTTGAAGCAGGTCCGCGGCGGAGATGCTCGCAAGCGACGCGGCGCCCAGCGCCACGCGCGGGTCGCGCTCGACCGGCCCCACCCCCACCACCCGCATGCCCGCCCTGAGCGCCGCTTCGACGCCGGCGGGGGCATCCTCGACGACGATGCAGTTCTTGGATCCACAACCCACCTTCTCGGCCGCGAGGAGGAAGCACTGGGGATCGGGCTTGGCTTTGGGTGCGTCGTGGCCGTCGACGATGGCGTCGAGATACTTTATAAGTTCGACGCGGTCAAGCACGACCCGCGCGTTGCGGCTGGCCGAGGCGGCGGCGAGCTTGAGGCCCGACTCACGCAGCGAGATGAGCAGCTCGCGCACGCCCGGCAGCGCGTCGGCGGGGGTCATGGCGTTCACTTCCTCGAGGAACGCCGCGTTCTTGCGCGCCATGAGGGCGGTGCGCTCGTCGGGCGTGTAGCGAACGAAGGCATCGCCCAGGACGAGTTCTAAGGATCGCTCCCGGCTGACGCCGCGGAGCCTGTCGGGCAGGTCATGGGGGAAGGGCAGGCCTTCCTGTTCGGCCAGCGCCCGCCACGACTTCTCGTGCAGCGCGTCGGTGCGGACGAGCACGCCGTCGACGTCGAAGATGACGGCTCTGGTTGTGGGCCTTGTTGTCGGCCTGGTCGTCACTTCTCGTCGACCATGCCCCGCAGCTCGCGGAGCAGGTCGAAGGCGTCCAGGGGGGTGAGCTGCTCGATCTTGACCTCGGCGAGCTTGTCGATGGCCGGATGTGCATCGGTCTTCGCGAACAGGGGCATCTGGGGTTCGTGCTTCTGCTTCATCGGCGCCGGCGCGCCGTCCTCGCGGACCGACAGCGATGCCAACACCTCGGCGGCGCGTTGGACGACCTCGGGCGGAATCCCCGCCAGCCGCGCGACCTGGACGCCGTAGCTGCGGTCGGCCCGCCCCGGCTCGACGTGGTGCAGGAACACGACCTCGTCGCCGACCTCTCTAACACGAACCGCGAGGTTGCGGACCTGCCCAGCGCGTTCTTCTTCCAGTGTCGTCAGCTCGTGGTAGTGCGTGGCGAAGAGCGTGCGCGGGCCGGGCTTCTTCGTGTCGCCGGCGAGCCGCTCGGCGATGGCGCGGGCCAGGCTCAGGCCATCGAGCGTGCTGGTGCCGCGGCCGATCTCGTCGAGCACGACGACCGACCGCTCGGTGGCGTTGTTGAGGATCGCCGCCGTCTCGGCCATCTCGACCATGAACGTGCTCTGGCCGTCGTGCAACGCGTCGTCGGCGCCCACGCGGGTGAAGACGCGATCGGTCAGGCCGATGCGGGCGGACTCGGCAGGAACGAACGAGCCGGCGTGCGCCAGCACAACCAGCAGCGCGGCCGTGCGGATGTACGTGCTCTTGCCGGCCATGTTGGGGCCGGTGATGATGGCCAGTCGGGCGTACTCGTTGAGCGCGACGTCGTTGGGGACCAATCTGTCCGCAAGCGTTCGCTCCAAGACCGGATGTCGTGCGGCCTCGAGCTCGAGGTTGGCCTCCTCGACCATCTCGGGGCGGACCCAGCGCCGCTTGCGCGCCATCGAGGCGAAGCAGGAGAGAGCGTCCAGCGCGCCGATCGCCTCGGCGGCTTGCGCAATCGCGTCGAGCTGCTCGCGGGCCTTGAGACACAGTCCCTCGAAGATGATCTTCTCGCGCTCCAGGGCCCGCGCCTCGGCGGTCTGCACGCGGTGCTCGAAGTGGCGCAGCTCGTCGTTGACGTATCGCTCGGCGTTCTTCAGGGTCTGCTTGCGGCTGAGGCCGGCGCTGATCAGCGCATCGCCGTGCTCCTTGGCCTGGGCGGCGGTGAGCTCGATGTAGTAGCCGAAGACCTTGTTGAAGCCAACGCGGATGGCGGGGATGTTCAGCTCGCTCGCGAGGCGTTGCTGGAAGTCGGCCAGCCACTGCCCGGCGTCGTGCTGGAGGCTCCGCGCCTCGTCGAGCTCGGGGTCGACGCCGTCGTTGATGAGGCCGCCGTCGGTCAGGCGCGCGGGCGGGCGCTCGCGGCAGGTGGCGGTGATGTCGCCGGCCAGCGGCGAGAGGTCGTCGAGTAGCTCGTGCAGTTCGCCCGCGCGGCCGGCCAGGGCGGGGGTGTTGCGGCAGGCCTCGACCAGCGCGGGGATGGCAGCGAGGGACTGACCCAGCCCGACGAGATCCCGCGGCGCGGCACGGCCCAGCGCCAGCCGCGCGGCGATGCGGGCGATGTCTTGGATGGGCTCCAAGGCTTTGCACAGCTCGCCGGCCTGCTTCGAGTCTTCGACGAGCGCGGCGACGGCGGCGTGGCGGTCGTTGATTTCCTCGAGCTTCGCCGCCGGCTCGCGCAGCCACTGGGCGACCTGGCGGCGGCCCAGCGCCGTCATGCACTGGCCGCCATTGAGCACCTCGCCCACGAGCGAGCCCTCGACGCCGCCGCGGCGGATGGTGCGCTCGATCTCCAGGGCGCGCAGGCTGGTGGCGTCCAGGACCAACCGATCGCCGGGCGCGGCGCGCTTGGGCGGGCGGATGTAGGAGAGCGAGGGCGCCAGCCCGTTGGTGTCGGGCGCGCCCCTTGGCGTCTGCGTCTCGCTCGCGTATCGCAGAACGGCGCCGGCGGCGATGAGGGCCTTGTCGTCGTTGTCCAGGCCGAAGCCCTCGACGCTCGTGACGGAAAAGTGCGTGAGCACGGCCTCCATCGTCTCGCTCTTGCGGAAGTGCCACGCCGCGCGGTCGGTGATGGCGCAGCCGGCGCGGCCGGCGTCGATCTCGATGCGGCTGCGCAGGCCCGCCGGGCAATCATCGGGCAGGAGCAATTCGGCAACGGCGAAGCGCGACAAACAATCCAGCAGGCCGTCGAGCGGCGCCGAGTCGAGCGTGAAGGCGCCCGTCGAGACGTCCAGCGCGGCGATCGACACGCCCTCGCCGTCCAGATACACCGCCGCGAGCGTGCCGCCAGAAGGTCGGCTCTCCAAGAGATCATCGTCGACCAGCGTCCCGGGCGTCAGCACGCGCGTCACGGCGCGTTCGACGACGCCCTTGGCCTCCTTGGGGTCCTGCACCTGGTCGGCGATGGCCACGCGGAAGCCCTTGTCGATGAGCTTGCGCAGGTAGTTGTCCAGCTGGTGGTGCGGCACGCCGGCCATCGGCTGGCCCGGGCTCCGCTCGGTGAGGGTCAGGCCGATGGCCCTGGAGACCTCGACGGCGTCCTCGTAGAACAGCTCGTAGAAGTCGCCCATGCGGAAGAGCAGGACGCAGCCGGGGAAGCGGTCCTTGAACTCGTGGAACTGGCGCATCGCGGGCGTGAGCTTGCGCGGTGCACCATCTGGCTCGGTGATCGAATTGGCGATCTTGAGGTCGGGCATCCGCCAGAGCGTAGAAGCGTCGGCGGTGGCCGGCTTAGCGATCGGCCTCGGTCTTGGCCTTGCCCAGCAGCATGCGCTTGATGGCGTCGCTGACGTGCTTGCCGCCGGCGTCCTTGCCGTGGCCCTCCACGCCCCAGGCCGTCAGCACGCCGAAGCCCAGCCCCACGTCGATGAGCAGCCAGGCGATGAGTTCGGGGCTGTAGCGGGCGGTGACCTTGTGGGCGGCCTGCCCGTTCTCGATCTCCTTCATGAGGAAGGCGTGGACCGTGTCCATGTGCTCGCGCAGGGCGCCCGCGATCCCGGCGTCGCCCACCTCGGTGATGGCCTGGAGGATCACGCGGTAGGCGTCGCTGAACCTGGGGTGCACCATCGGGTTGCCGTCCACCAGCGTCGAGAGCCGCTCGGCGGGCGTGGTGGCCCGCGCCAGCTGCTCTTCCCAGAAGGCGATGGTCTCCTCGCTGGTCCGTCGCACCAGGGCGATGAACAGGTCGCGCTTGGAGCCGAAGTGGCGGTAGATGATCGGCTCGGTGACGCCGGCGGCCTTGGCCAGCTGGCTGGTGGTCGCGCGGGCGTAGCCGTGCTCGGCGAAGAGCTCGGCGGCGGTCTCGAGCAATTGGGCGCGGCGGGCGGCCGCTGGCAGCCTGGGCAAATGCGGCCTCCATCCAGAACCGGGCCGGCGGGGCCAGCCCGCACTATGTTAGCCCTGACTAGAACGCGCCGCGTGCCGATGCGCTGCGCGAGCCGACCCCGCCGGCCCCGCCGACCCCGCCGGCGGCACCGGGTCGTACCCGCCCTTGACCAGCGGCTGGCACCGCACGAGCCGCCAGAGCGTCAGGCGCGTGCCCTTGATCGGCCCGTGGGTGTGATAGGCGTCCAGCGCGTAGCAACTGCACGTGGGCTCGAAGCGGCACTGGCCGCCGATGAAGGGGCTGAGCGTCAGGCGGTAGAGGCGGATGGGCCCGGTGAAGGGCGCGATCGCCAGCCGGCGCAGCGGGCTGGCCAGCCAGGGGCGGGGGCCGTCATGGTCCGGGGCGTGCATCGCGTGATTGTTGGGGGTCGGATCGTCGGGGGGCAGCGTGTTGCGGGCGGTGGCCCTTGGCGATGCGCTTGGCCCAGACCTCGTGGCAAGCATGGGCAAGCTCCAGCAACAACCGCTGGTACTCGGCGCTCGGCAACGGCTCGTGGGGGCGGACCTGGACGATCATGTCGTAGCGGCCGCTCCGGCGCTCATCGCCCTCTCCGGCTTCCCACGCCGGCAGGTCGTGCTGCACGTGGCGGAAGGCCTCGCGGATCGCCCGCTTGGCGGCCACGCGGACGTGGGCCTTGCCGACCTTCCTGCCGACCGACAGCCCCAGCCGCGGCTCGGGCCGGGCGGTGGGCATGGCGTGGACCGTCAGCGGCCCGGCGCTCTTGCGGCAGCGGGCGGCATACACGGCCTGGAACTCGCGCGCGTGGGTGAGGCGGTGTCGGGGGCGGAAGGTGAGGGGCGTGGGGGGGGCGGGGGGCACGAGGGAGGGTAGAGCCCTCGGCTACGGGCACCCCAGGTCGAACGCGTTCTGAAAGGCCAGGAAGTCGAAGATGGTGAACGCGCCGTCGTCGTCGAAGTCGGCGCGGGGGTCGCCAATGTCGAAGAGGTTGCAGAACTCCATGAAGTCAAACACCGTCAACTCGCCGTCGCCATCCACGTCGGCGCGGCACGGCGCGAGGTCGCGGCCGTAAACCACGAAGCTCGTACCGCCTTCCGGGCTGTAACCGGTGGAGGGAGCCCCGATGATGATGTCACCGATGCCGTCGCCGTTCACGTCTCCCGCCGATGCGACCGACCGGCCGCTGAAGTTTAACGCTGCTACGCCATTGAGCGTGAAGCCGGTCCGCCCATCGAGATCGGCCAGTTGGATTGCAGCAGGGAAGGAGGAGCCCGCCTGGATGTCGCGCCCGAAGACCACGTAGCTCTCGCCAGCTCCGGATCGGCCACCGGGATCGGCGCGTTCTGCGCCGATGATGATGTCACCAACGCGATCACCGTTCAGATCACCGGCCGAGGCGACCGAGGGGACCCCGTCGCCAATATCGACGCCTTCTAAGCCGAACCCTGTAGTCCCGTCCAGATCCGCCAAGAAAAAGCTGGCGGGAAAGGGCACGCCCGACGAGGCATCGCGACCAAAGACCACCCAGCTTCGGTGGGGACTGGCGAGTCGCGCGCTGATGATGATGTCAGCGATCCCGTCCCCATTGACGTCACCCGCCGAGGCGACAGAATCACCACTGAATTCGTCCGCGTCGGGACCCACCAGCCGAAAACCCGTAGTGCCATCCAGATCGGCCAGGGGCAGCGCGCTCGGGAAGGCTGCACCCGCAGCGGCATCACGGCCGTAGACCACGTAGCTCTCACCGTTGCGGGCCCCAGGAGCAGCGATGATGATGTCATCCAAGCCGTCGTTGTTCACGTCGCCCGCGGACGCAACCGAACGACCGCTCTGATCACCTAACTCGACGCCATCGAGGCGGAAGCCGTTGGAACCGTCCAAGTCGGCGAGTTGGATCACGGCGGGAAAAGTCTCCCCCGCAGACGTGTCGCGCCCGAAGAAGACAAAGCTCGCCGTGGCATGCGCATAGCCAAACAACGGGCTGCCCGCGGCACCGATGATGACATCGCCAACGCCGTCGCCATTCACGTCGCCTGCCGACGCGACCGACTGACCGCTGTAATCCGAACTGTGCACACCCTCCAGACGAAAACCGTCGGTGCCATCCAGATCCGCGAGTTGAACGATGGGAGGGAAGGACCCCGCCACCGCAGTGTCGCGGCCGAAGATCACATAGCTCTGGCCTGCAAATGGACGCCCGACGGGATCGGCCTTCGGCGCACCAATGATGACATCACCGATCCCATCGCCATTCACGTCGCCCGCAGAGGCAACCGACCAGCCGCTGTAGTCTCCCGTGTCGACGCCCTCCACGCGGAAGCCGTCGGTCCCATCGAGGTCGGCCAACTCGACGGTGCTGGGAAAGCCCCCCATCCGGGCATCGCGTCCGAACACAACGTAGCCCGCCCCACGGCCACGACTGCCCAGCGTCGCCCCGATGATGACGTCGCCCACTCCGTCGCCATTGATATCGCCCGCAGAAGCGACCGACCCGCCGCTGTATTCGCCAGCATCCACACCGCTCAAGGAGAAACCGATTTCCCCATCCAGGTCCGCGAGTTCCAGCATTGCGGGGAATGGCTCGCCGAGCGGGCCTTGGGCGCGGGCCACGGCCGGGGCCAACGCCAGCCCCGCAGCGGCCACCAGGGCGGGGACTCTCAGGGGCGTGCTCGACGCGAGCGGTCTGGGCGGCATGGGGTTCTCCTCCGGCGCCCAGCATACCCAAAAACGCCCGGCGCTGCAAGGGCAACTGGCGGCGGCGCGGGAGCCCAGGCTGGACCACGCCGAAGCGTTCGAGAGCCCGCCCACCGGAAACCCGGGAACGTATGGCCGCCCCCCATGGCCCCATCCCCGCTCCCCGATGCCGGCCCTCGGATCCGGGTTCGGTCCTGACGGGTTTCGGTTCGGACATGACAGATCCGCGATCCGTCCTGGCCGATCCGGGATCCGTCGCCACGGATCCGGGCTCGGCCAGGACGGATCCGGGATCGGTCACCTCGGATCCCGGCTTGGTCGTGTCGGATCCGGCTTTGGTCACCTCGGATCCGGGATTCGTCATGTCGGATCCGGGTTTGGTCACCTCGGATCCGAGATCCGAGGTGACCAAACCGCGATCCGAACCCCGCTGGCGGCCGCGCCAGGTGGGTTTTGGGATCTTTGGCCGCAGCTCTTGCGCGTCGGGCGGGTTTTCTCGGCCGTGGCGAGGTTTTGGCTGGAGCCGGCCGCTGGAGCGTTCGATACCTCGTGCGGAGCCACTCGCACAGGAGACCGACCATGCCCACCGTCCCGGAAAAACTGCCCGAGGCCATCGACTGGGTGGGCGTGCACGCGCCCGTGTGGACGGTTGCCGAAGCGACCATCGGCCTGGAGGCCGGCCAGCTGGCCAACCTCACCGCCCTGCACGCCCAGGCCGACGCGCTCAAGGCCGAGTACGAGGCCCTCAAGGCCCAGTGCGAGGCCAAGGGGGCCGAGTATCGCCGCACGGCCCGCACGATGCGCTCGACCGCGTCGGGCATGGTCGTGCAGATCCGCGGCTTCGCCCGCACCACGCCCGACCCCAAGGCGGTGTTCGCCGCCGCGCGGCTGCCCGAGCCGGCCACCCGCACGCCCGCCCCGCCCCCGGGCACGCCCACGGCCTTCCGGGTCGAGCTGCTCGAGAGCGGCACGCTGCGCTTCACCTTCGATTGCGAGCACCCCGAGGCGGTCAGCGCGGTGACGTACAAGGTCCTGCGGCAGGAGGGGCCCGATGGACCGTACCAGTTCCTGCTCAACGCCAAGAAGCGGCGCTTCGAGGACGGCTCGTTCTCGGGCTCAAGCGGCATGGTGACCTACCTGGTGACCGCCCAGACCAGCACCCAGGACGGCAACCCGGCGTACTTCACGGTGCGCTTCGGCGGGGGCGAGCGCGCGAGCATCATCGCCCAGGGAACGGCGGGCGAGCGTCTGGCTTCGTGAGGCCCGCCGCTACCGCCTGCCGGGCGAGGCCTGACCGGTCCCCATCCCCGACACCACCCCCACCAGCACCATGAGCGCCCCCAGCCCGATGAGCCACGGGCGCAGGCGGTCGCTGCGGGCCAGGCGGGCCAGCGTCGAGTCGGTCGGGCGGACGGCCTGGATCGTCACCGGGGCGGGCTCCAGGGGCTCGAAGATGTCAACCGGGCCCGGCGGCGGCGGCTCGAGCACGGCGGTGCGGCCGGCGGGGATGAGGCGCATCTGGTCGAGGGCCAGCGAGCGGACCAGGGCCTCGTCGCCGCGCTCCAGGGCGGCCAGGTAGCGGGCCTGCCGCCGGATCCGCTCGCGGCCCTGGGCGTCCATGGCCAGCAGCTTGTCGCGCTCGAAGCGGGTCTGCTCGAGCTGCTCCCACGCGGGGATGAGCACCACGGCGGCCACCAGCGCCAGGCCGGCCACCACCAGCGGCCAGCCGGTGTCGAACCTGGCGATGGGCGAGCGGGTTGCGTGGGGGGTGGGCACGAGAGACCGTATCGGCAGGGTGGGCCTCCGGCGCTGACCGGCGGGCGTGCCGGACCCACGCGGAGGGCGGTATGGCGGGCGCTCGGGCAATACAGTGGGCCCATGGCCAGGCCACCGGCATCCCCGACTTCCACCCCCACCCCCACTTCCACCCCCACCCCCATCGCCACCCCCATCGCCATCACGGGCATCGGCGTGGTCAGCCCGCTGGGGATGGGGGCCCGGGCGTTCTGGGAGGGGCTGTGCGCCGGGCGGGTGGCGATCGGCCGGCCCGAGGCCCTGGACGCCAGCGCGTGCTCGTGCCAGTACGCGGCCGAGGCGCCGGCCCTGAGCATGAAGGACCACCTGCCCAGGCACTACCGCAAGTTCGCCCGGGTGATGGCGCGGGACATCCAGCTTGCCGTCGTGGCGGCCAACGAGGCGGCGGGCCCTGGCACGTATGGCGCCGGGCTGGGTTCGCTCGCAGACGAGGACGGCGGCGGCGAACGGGCCTACCCGCCCGCGCGGCTGGGCACGCACGTGGGGGCGGCGCTCATGGCCCCGGAGATCCCCGAGCTGGCCCGGGCCATGCACGCGGCGGCCGACGAGGCGGGCGAGTGGGACATGGGCAGGTGGGGCCGGGTCGGCATGGGGCAGCTCACCCCGCTGTGGATGCTCAAGTACCTGCCCAACATGCTGGCCTGCCACGTGAGCATCCTGCATCAAGCGAAGGGGCCCAGCAACACCATCACGGCGGGCGAGGCGAGCGGTTTGCTGAGCATCGGCGAGGCGATGCGCGTCATCGAGCGTGGCGATGCGGATGCGAGCCTGGCCGGCAGCGGCGACAGCCGGGTGAACCACCTGGCCATCGAGCGGCTGCGGCTGGCGGGGCGGCTGGCCGAGACCAGCGCGGGGGGGGCGGGGATGGACGATCCGGGCGACATCGTGCGGCCGTTTGATCCCGAAGCCATCGGCAGCGTGCCGGGCGAGGGGGCGGCGGTGTGCGTCCTGGAGAAGCCCGAGGCGGCACGCGCGCGGAAGGCCGAGACGATCGCGCTGCTGCTGGGCTTCGGCGCGGCGCAGGCGGTGGCGCCGCTGGTCGAAGGCAGGCCGATCATGGCCGGCCTGGGCGCTCGGGCGGGCGGATCGGCCGACGGCCTGGACGAGGCGATGGCCCGGGCGATCGGCCTGGCCCTCAAGGACGCGGGAACGCGGGCCGACGAGATCGACGCGGTCTTCTGCCACGGGGCGGGCGAGGCGGCCCTGGACGAGGCCGAGGCCCGCGCGTTCAGGCAGGTCCTCGGCGATCGCGCGGCGAGCGTTGAGCTGTGCTGGGTGAGCCCGCAGGTGGGCGAGACCATGGCCGCCGGCGGCTCGCTGCTGGTGGCCGCCGCCGCGATGGCCCTGCGTCACCAGACCCTGCCCGCGCGGGTGCAGCCCGGCCGGCCGCGGGGCGACCTGTCGGCCGCGGCCGCCCCGGCCCGGCCGGTGGAACTCCGGCGGGTGCTCGCCTGTACGCATGCCTTGGGCGGCCAGTGCGCGGCGATCGTGCTGGGCGTCTAGGGCAAGCTCCGGCATCGGTCTGGCCCTCAACAGCGAATCCCCGGGGCCCCCGGCGGGCACTCAAGTCGGCCCGGGGTTTGCCCGATGTCGTCGGAGAGACAGCCCCGCGGGCACAGAGGCCGCCCTTGGGCCCAATGAGGAGAGCGATATGACGTGCCGCCCCCGACGAGCCGCGTCCGAACTGGTCGCACTGGCCGGCGTGGCCCTGGTTGCCGGCCTGGCAACCGGCGTTGCGGCGGATGTTGATCCGCTCGGTCGGCCCTTCCCGGCCGTGCTCGATCTTGCAGACCTTTCGACGCCGCTCGGCGTCGTGCTCGAAGGCGCCGCACCGAACGACGCCGCGGGGGCCTCGGTCGCCGGCATCGGCGACATGAATGGCGATGGCTTCGAGGACGCCATCGTCGGCGCACCCGATGGCATCGGACGGGCGTACGTCGTGTTCGGTCGAGACCACGCCTGGCCGCGGCGCGCGAGCCTGGCTTCCCTGGATGGTCGAGATGGATTTCGCCTGTTCACGTCGCACCCGACCTCCGACGAAGAGGCAATCGGAACGGCCGTGTCGGCCGCCGGCGACCTCAACGGCGATGGATTCGCCGATGCGTTGATCGGCGCCCCGGGGGCCTGGCCCGGCGACCCGCATACCGGTCCGTACCCGATGGGCGTGACGTACACGGTGTTCGGTCGGAATCGCGCGTTTCCGGTGTCGCTGGACCTCTCGCAACTCGACGGGAGCGATGGCTTCCGTACGCTCGGGCCGTGCATCTTCGCACAAAGCGGATCGGCCGTGGCCGGGCGGGGTGGCTCGGCAGACATCAACGGCGACGGCGTCGACGACATCGCCATCGGAGCCGCGGGCGCGTTCGAGGGCTATTGCTACGGCGACAGCTACGTGGTCTTCGGCCGCAGCGCTCCATCGGGCATGGCCTTTCCCGACACGCTGGCCGTCGACGCGCTGGATGGCTCGAGAGGCTTCGTCTTCAATGCATTCTGGTTCGACAACGGCGGCGGCGCTGCGGCGGCTGTTGGCAACGTCAACGGCGACGGACTGGCCGATGCGATCTTCGGTACGCCGCGCGAATACACGGCAACGCCAACGCGGCCCTATGGCGACACGACCGGCGCGACGTACGTCATCTTCGGACGCGATGCGACGGCGGGAGCAACCTACCCAGACCAATTCGATCGCAACGATCTCGATGGCGACCTTGGTGTGCAGATCCTTGGCACCGCGGCGGGCTCCACCAGCGGCGCAAGCGTGGCGGTCGTGGGCGACCTGAATGGCGATGGCTTGGCCGACCTTGCCATCGGCGAACCGGGACGCGAGTCGGATGACCCTCAGGTGATGCGCGGCGCGGTGGTCGTCGTATTCGGCCGGCCCGATCTCGACGCAGCGGTCGACCTGGCGGCGCTCGGCGTGGGCGAAGGCTTTCGCCTGATTGGAGCCGAGCCGGGTGACGCGCTGGGGTTGCGCATCGCCCGCGCCGGCGACGTGAACGGAGACGGGCGAGATGATCTGATCGTCACGGATTCCAACGCCGCCTACGTGCTGTTCGGACGGGATGCAGCGGATCCGTTCGCCGGTACGCTGCCGGTCGACCAACTCGATGGTCGTCGTGGGTTTGCCATCCGCGGCCCAGCGCCCATCGAGGCCATCGCGGGCGGCGTCGATCTTAATGGCGATGGGCGGAGCGACCTGATGCTGGGCATGCCCAGCGACGATACCGGTGGCGTAAGTGGTGCCGGAAGCGTGGCGTTGGTGTTCGGCCGCACCGTGCGCACGTGCCGGGTCGACATCGATCGCGACGGCGATCTGACAATCTTTGACTTCCTGGCCTTCCAGAACCTGTTCGACGCGGGCGACGCGCGGGCCGACTTCGACGCCGACGGTCAACTGACGATCTTCGACTTCCTGGCATTCCAGAACGCGTTCGACGACGGGTGCGGCTAGTACCCGAAACCCGGGCATGCTGATCGCGTATAGCCTCCGCGAAGGGGGTGTTCATGCACATCATGCTCCGATTGGTCGTCGCGGCGACTTTGGCCGTCTGCCCGGCGGCCGTGCTGGCGGACGAGCCCTGCCCGTTGCGATGGGAGACCGCTCCCTTCGCGCTGCGCGGCGTGGATGGTCTCGTCCAGGATGCCGTGGTCTTTGATGACGGCCGTGGCCCGGCGGTGTACGTCGCGGGCGACTTCGGCGTGG
This sequence comes from Phycisphaerales bacterium, assembly GCA_040221175.1. Lineage (NCBI taxonomy): Bacteria > Pseudomonadati > Planctomycetota > Phycisphaerae > Phycisphaerales > Phycisphaerales bacterium. The sequence continues at coordinate 140,475 of JAVJVK010000001.1, read as the reverse complement.
CCGGCGATGCGCTTGTTTCCAACATCGCCCGATGGAACGGTCTGGCGTGGGAGGCGGTTGGCGCCGGGCTCGATGGAGAGGTGCGGGCGCTTGCCGTCTTCGATGATGGCGCTGGCCCGGCGCTGTACGCGGCAGGCGCATTCACCGAGACCGCGGCAGCCGACGGGCAGCGCACCGAACTGAATAACATCGCCCGCTGGGACGGCTCGCGCTGAACGGCGCTTCGCACCAATCCGCGTGGCGTGGGGCTGCGTGGCGAGGTGTTCGCGCTCGAGGTCTTCGACGACGGCCAGGGACCGCGCCTGTACGTCGGGGGCCTGTTCGAGCGTGCGGACCGGCGCGGCTTCGACAGCCTGACACGCTGGGACGGGCGGGCGTGGCGCAGCCTTGAATCGCCGCCCGCGGGTCGGGTGTATGCCATGACATTAATGCAACACGGAGGGCAGCCCGCGTTGTTCGTGGGCGGGCGATTCGACTCGGCGGGCAACGTCGAGGCTGTCAACATCGCCAGGTGGGATGGCCGGCAGTGGCACGCCCTGGAGTCCGAAGGCATTCCCGGCGTCGATCACGACGTGTGGGCCCTGGCGGCGTTCGACGATGGCGACGGCGCCTCGCTGTACGTCGGCGGCACGTTCGATGTCGCCGGCAACGTCTACGGGCCGCGCATCGCCGAATGGGACGGGCGGGCGTGGCACCCGCTGGGCCCGGGATGCAGCGGAACCGTCTTCGCCCTCGGCGTGCATTCCGCCCCGGACGGGCCGAAGCTGTTCGTGGGGGGAGCACTGCTCTCGGTCGGCGGGGTGGCCGCCGGCCGCATCGGGGTCTGGGACGGTCAGGCGTGGTCTGCGCCAGATGTCGGCATCCTCGAGGAGTATTCTGGATCGGTGAAGTGCCTGGTTCCTTTCGACCTTGGCCAGGGGCCTCGGCTGCTCGTGGGCGGAGCCTTTCGCGTCGTGGGAGGCAGGGCGCCCTCGGCCCTTGCAGTCTCCAATGTCGCGGTCTGGGAAGATCGCTGGTCCGCGTTGAGCACCGACGATGCGCATGGGCTTGATGATGAAGTCGCGGATCTGGTGGTCTTCGACGACGGCAGCGGCCCGGCGCATTACGCCGGCGGTGCGTTCATCGGCGCCGGCGCCACCATCGCGCACGGCGTGGCTCGATGGAACGGCGACGGATGGTCCGCACTGGATGGCCCGACAAGGTCGGGCGTGCGTGGCGAGGTCAACGCCCTGGCGGTCTTCGACGACGGCCGGGGCCCGGCGCTCTATGCGGGCGGCGACTTCGTCGCTGCGGGCGGCATCGGCGGCGCCAATCTGGCGCGGTGGGACGGCACGGCGTGGACCACCGTCGGCGGCGGCGCCAACGGCCCGATCTACGACCTGTTCGTGCATGATGACGGATCGGGGCCGGCGCTGTTCGTCGCGGGCGACTTCAGCATGGTCGGCAGCACGCTGGCGTATGGCCTGGCCCGGTGGGATGGCGCAGGCTGGGATCGCGTGCGCGGCGGCGTCAGTTCGTTCGGCTTTGCATCGGCCCTCGGCGCGTTTGATGCCGGTGACGGCGCCGAACTCCACGTTGGGGGAAGCTTCACCAGCGCGGGCGGCGTGTCGACGGACAGCATCGCGCGCTGGAACGGCTCGATCTGGCAAACGCTGCCGCCGGGGCGGGGCGTCTCGGGATTGGTCGATGCGTTGACGGTGTTTGATGACGGAAGCGGCCCGCGGCTATACGTGGGCGGACGATTTACCTCGGCAGGCGGCGCCCCTGCGGCATCCATCGCGGCGTGGGATGGCACGGCGTGGGAGACCGTCGGAGCCGGCCTTGCCGGCGCTTCGGGGCGGGCCCTGGTTCGAGACATGGCGGTGTCCGGCGTGGCGGAAGCCAACTCGCTCTTCATGACTGGCAGCTTCCGCGGCGCCGGGGACGTCGAAGCTTTCTCGATCATCCGTTGGGACGGCACCCACTGGCATGCGGTCGGCCAGGGATCACAACCCGGCCTGTGGGGGCGTGGGAGCGCACTCCTCGAATTCGATGATGGGCCGGGCCAGGCTCTGTTCGTCGGCGGCGACTTCATCGCTGCCGGCGGCCAGGCCGCTGCGCACCTGGCGATCCTGCGGCCGTGTCCGGCGACGTGTCGCGCAGACATCGACGGCGATGGCGTGCTCACCGTCTACGACTTCCTCGCGTTTCAGGGCCTGTTCCAGGCGGGCGATGCGAGGGCCGACTTTGATCGCGATGGAAGCCTGACGCTCATGGACTTCGTGTCATTCCAAGCCGCCTTTGCAGCGGGCTGCCCATAAAAAAACCGACCCCGCTTGGAGCGGGGCCGGTCTGGAAGCTCTCGATCGTTGGTCTGCTCAGCAGCCCATGTCGAATTCGTTTTGGAAGGCCAGGAAGTCGAAGAGGGTGAGGCTGCCGTCGCCGTCGAAGTCGGCGGTCAGGTCGCCGGCGTCGAAGAGGTTCTGGAACTGGAGGAAGTCGAAGAGCGTCAACTCGCCGTCGCCGTCCAAGTCGGCGCGGCAGCCGCCGGTGCCCGCATCGCCGGTGATGAAGTAGTTGTCGGTGCGGACGTTGCCGCTGGTGCTGGAGGCGCCGTCGAGGGTGAACTTAATGCTCGCGTCGGCCACGCCGTCCAGCGCGCTGATGTCGTAGACCTGCGTTGCGAAGTCGCTGGTCAGGTCGAGACCGGCCTCGACCGTGTCCACCACGACGCCGCCATCGAGCAGCTCGATGGTGATCATGCTGAAGCCAGTACTGGTGCGGCGGGCGTCGAACTGGAAGGACAGGTTCTCGAGATCAGCGCCGTCGAAGTTCACGACGATCATCGAGCCGTTGTTGAGCTGGTCGGTGCCGCCCTGGATGGCCAGCGAGCCGCCGCTGCCCTCGCCAAATTGGGCGCCCAGGTCGGTGCCGCTGAAGGACTGGACCCAGCTGAGCACCAGGTCGCCGCCGCTGCTGGTCGTGGTCTCGTCCAGGATGCCGCCAACCAGTTCGATGGTGGCGCTGCCGGCCTGATCACCAAACTCGGCCGGGAAGGGGAACTCGTCGGGCGTGTAGCCGAACCCGCCGCCGGGCAAGGCCTGGTTGTTGAATGCCCAGTAGGCGACGTCGTCGGCCTGAGCGATGGTGGCCAACGGCGCGGCAACGGCAGCGGCGGCCACGAGGACGGTGGCAAGTTTCATAACTTTCTCTCCCGAATGGGGTTAGCGACAGGACGCACGAGCGGGCATCACATCAGCCCACGCGCAATCTTTGCGCAATGCTAGAACCGACCCGGCCCGGCGTCGGCCCCGTTCAGGAAAGGCCGAGCACGCATTCATGGAATCTTGACGCTGGAATGGGTCGGTGTTCGGCAGAGCCGAGCAAGCGACCGGTTATGGGATCGGCCTACTCCACCACCCGCCAAGCCTTGCCGTCCCGCTCCACCCGCCGATACAGCGTGTCGCGCTCGACGGGGGTAAAGCCGGCCTCGCGGATGGACCGCTGGAGGTCGAGCACGGTCGTCTCCTGGTGCGTGGTCGAGCCGCCGACCTTGGTGATGTCGTACCAGACCACGGTGCCGTCGATGTCGTCGGCGCCGGCCTCGAGCATGAGTTGGGCCATGCTCAGGGTCTGCATGATCCAGAACGCCTTGACGTGCGGGAAGTTGTCGAGCATCAGGCGGGCGATCGCAATGGTCCGCAGGTTCTCCAGGCCAGTCGGGCCATAGAGGTGCGCCATCTCGCTGCCATCGGGGAAGAAGGGCAGGGGCGTGATGGTCTGGAAGTAGCCGGCCTTCCCTTCAGCCATCGCAGGCGTCGGCTTTGGCGTGCCTTCGCGTGATAGCGTGATGACCGGCGCGGTGACGCCGGCGGTCGCGGGCAGACCCGGCTCGACGAAGCCGTCCTCTCCCGTGTACCCGAGACGTTCCAAGGCCTGGTCCTGCGCGCGGCGGAGGATCTCCATGTGCACCAAACGCTCGCGGCGCTGGTCGATGTGGCCGTACAGGATCGTGGCATTGGTGTTGAGCCCTAGCTCGTGGGCGACCAGGTGCACGTCGAGCCATTCGTCGCTGCGGATCTTGCCCTTGTACGCCTCGTCGTGCACGCGGTCGTCGAAGACCTCGGCTCCGCCGCCGGGCAGAGAATCTAGTCCCGCGGCCTTGAGCTCGCTAAGCACCCAGCGGATGCCGGCCTGGCGATCGTTGCGCTTGTACTTCTTTGCGATCTTCGCGAGGTGCACGATCTCGACGGCGGTCAGCGCCTTGATGTGAAGATTGGGCGCAGCGTCCTTGATCGTCCGCATCATCTCGGGGTAGTAATCCCACGGCAGGTACGGGTGCAGCCCGCCGACGATGTGCATCTCGGTCGCGCCGTTCTCGATGGCCTCGAGCGCCTGGTTGCGGATGTAGTCCATATCGCGCGTGTACGCACCTGGCTGGTCCTTCTTGCGGTAGAACTCGCAGAACTTGCAGCTCAGGGCGCACACGTTGCTGTAGTTCATGTGGCGGTTGATGTTGTAGTAGGCCGCGTCGCCGTGGATGCGGCGGCGGACCACGTCGGCCAGGGCGATGACGCCCCAGACGTCTTCGGTCTCGTAGAGCACCATGCCGTCGTCGAGCGAGAGGCGCTGGCCGGCCAGCACCTTGGTGCGGATCGAATCCAGGCGTGGATCCATGCCGATGGAACTGTTGGGAACCGGGAGGGCGGCGGTCGTCATGCCAGACGATAGGTTATGTGGGTCTGATTTTCAAAGATTCTTGAAATCTGAGAACCATCCCGATTGCCGATAACGGACCCGGTGGGCGTCACCTCCGCGTCGCCGACGCGATGCAGGGTTATCCTGCCACCAGCCAGGAGCATCATCATGGATCAGCAGCCCGAGCCTCAGTCCAGCCACGAGCCGCCCGCCGTGCCCGCGGCCGCCCCGCCCACGCAGCCGACCGGCGCGGTCCCGGGGCATCGCTCGAGTTGGCCCGGCGTGATCGGAACGCTGCTGTGCGTGTTCGGCGGGATCGGGTTGCTCCAGCGGGTCTTTGGCGTGGGGTTCATGGCGCTGATGCCCTTCCTGCCGTTGCCACCGGAGGCGAAGATTACCGGGACGGCGTACGTGCTCGGGCTGGTGCTGTCGGTGGTGGGCCTGCCGCTCTCGGCCGTCCACCTGACGGCGGGCATCCAGACGCTGCGTCGCAAGCAGAGCGCACGCAAGTGGGTGATCATCTTCTTTGTGTACGCCATTCTGCTGGCGATTCCCGGCGGCGCGTACCAGTACTTCAACATGCAGCAGCAGATGCAGCAGGCCGGCCAGCAGGGCGGCATGCCCGCGGGTCTCGGCTCGGGCTTTTCGATGGGCATGGCGGTCATCGGCGTCGTCATCTCGCTGCTCTGGCCCACCTTCCTGGTGATCTGGTACTCGCGCGCGAAGATCCGCGAAGAGATGCAGGGCTGGGCCGCCTGAGCCATGAAGTGCCCCGGCTGCGAGTACGAGTTGTGGAACCTCAAGGCCGGTCCGTGCCCAGAGTGCGGCCGGCCGTTCAAGCCCAGTGACTTCGACTTCCTGCCCAATGCGGTGAAGTTCTGCTGCCCCCACTGCTCGCAGGCGTACTACGGCACGAACGAGAACGGGCAGCTCGAACCCGACACGTTCGATTGCGTCTCCTGCGGTCGCCACGTGACGACGGACGACATGCTGCTGCTGCCGGCCGAAGCGCTGGGCAAGCGGACGCCCACCAAGAGCATCAATCCATGGCTCGACTCGAACCGCAAGCGTCGCTGGTTTGCCACGATTGCCGCGGGCTTCGGCCAGCCCGGCCGCCTGCTCGAGGCCACGCCGGCGATCGGCAGTTCGAGCCGGGCGACGTCGTACGCCCTGCTGAACTTCGTCATGGCGGGCATGTTCATTCTCGTGCTGATGGCCGTCGCGTCGCTCGGCGGGGGCATGGGTGGCGGCGGCGATTTCCTGCTGGCGTTGCTGGCGGTCGTGCTGGGGCCCGCGGTCCTCATGGGCGTCTGGACGCTGGTAGCCCACGGCATCCTCAAGCTCTTCAAGCAGCCGACGCCCGATGGCCTCGGGCGGACCTACCAGGCCATCGCGTTCACCAGCGGAGCATGGCTGCTTGCGCTGCTGCCATGCTTCGGGTGGACGTTTGGCTTCCTGGCGTGGAGCCTGTGCGCACCGGTGGCGGTGTACCGGGCCCACAAGTGCAAGCTGTGGGCGGCCATCGTGGCGACGGGGGGGCCGCCAATGGCCGTCGTCCTTGCGGTCGCCGGGCTGTACGCATGGCTGATCTTCGGCACGGTGGGCATGATGCAGTCCATGAACGTACAGCAAGCGTGGGCGGCGCAGAGCCAGCTGGACTTCGAGGTCATCATGCTGACCAACGAGCTACGCGACAACGTCAAGGCGGGCACGCCACCGCTGCACGGCGCCAGCCTGCTGGGGCAGAGCTCGCTGACGCCGTACTCGGCCTTCGCCGAGGCGAACAACTTCGACGTCCTCATCGGCACCCACCGGGCCAGCCAGTTGGACATGATGGATCCGAACAGGCGCGAGGCAGCACTGCGGGCCATTACGTCGACCTGGCCGTCGGACGTCACCGCGCACCGCATCGGGCGGATCATCTTCACCCACCACGGCATCGATCCGGGCGACGATCCGGCGCTGTGGCTCTTGATCGAGTTGCCCAACACGCCCGGCGACACCATCGCCGACGCGGTGCACCTCGATGGCGCCTCGATGTTCGACGTCGGCACCGGCGCCCAGTTCGAGATCGATCAGCAGAACCAGCTTCGCGCCAAGGCCGGCCTACCCCCGCTGCCCAGCTTCCAGACCATGACCGCTGGCACCGGCCCGTGGACCGCCGCCGACGGCACCCCACCACCGGCGACGCCGGGCGTACCCTGAGCCATGGCCAGCGAAACCGACGAACTGCGGCGTATCCGCAAGCGCATCGAAGCCATGAATCCTCCAAGCGTGGGGTGCGGGGTGTTCTTCGGGCTGTGGCTGTTCCTGTGCAGCCTGCTCGTCCTGCGGGGCTGCTTCGGGGTGGACGCCATCGGCCCACTCCGCGATCGACCCGCGCCTGCCACTTCGGCAGAGCGGCTGAGCGACCCGGCCGACCAGCCCGCCCAACCCCCCAGCGAAGGCCCCTGAGAGCCCCGGCCGCCCGGTCTCACCGGCTGGCGGCCCTTGGCATCGGCCTTGCAACAGGTCTCCACGCAGGCGGCCCGGCCGCCCGAAAAGGAGGCCACTATGTCAAAAATCATCGGCATCGATCTGGGCACGACCAACTCGGTCGTGGCCGTCATGGAAGGCAGCGAGGCCAAGGTGCTCATCAACGCCAGCGGCAACCGCACGACCCCCTCGGTCGTCGCGTTTACCGACAAGGGCGAGCGCCTGGTGGGCCAGCAGGCCAAGCACCAGCAGGTGACCAACCCCAAGAACACGGTCTACTCGATCAAGCGCTTCATGGGCCGCCGCCACAAGGAAGTCGCCAGCGAAGAGAAGAACGTGCCCTACGAGGTCACCGGCGGGCCGGACGAGTTCGTGAACGTCACCGTTCGTGGCGAGAGCTATACGCCGCAGCAGATCAGCGCGTTCATCCTGCAGGAACTCAAGAAGGTCGCCGAGGACTACTTGGGCGAGCCCGTCACCGAAGCGGTCATTACCGTGCCGGCCTACTTCAACGACAGCCAGCGGCAGGCGACCAAGGACGCCGGCGAGATCGCGGGCCTGACGGTCAAGCGCATCATCAACGAGCCCACCGCCGCCGCGCTGGCCTACGGCCTCGATCGCAAGAAGAACGAGAAGGTCGCCGTCTTCGACCTGGGTGGTGGTACGTTCGACATTTCAATCCTCGACGTCGCCGACGGCGTGTTCGAGGTCTTGAGCACCAACGGCGACACCCACCTGGGTGGCGACGACTGGGACCAGCGGCTGATCAACTACCTGGCCGACGAATTCAAGCGGCAGGAAGGCGTGGACATCCGCAGCGACGCGATGGCCCTCCAGCGCCTGAAGGAAGCCGCCGAGAAGGCCAAGGTCGAGCTGTCGACGATGCAGGAGACCACGATCAACCTGCCGTTCATCACGGCAACCGACACGGGTCCCAAGCACCTGCAGATCACCATCACGCGCAGCAAGTTCGAGAGCCTCTGCGAAGACCTGTACAAGCGGCTGCGTGAGCCGTGCCTGGCGGCCATCAAGGACGCCAAGCTCGACGCGAGCAAGATCGACGAGATCGTCCTGGTTGGTGGTTCGACGCGCATGCCCAAGGTCCAGCAGATCGCCAAGGAGATCTTCGGCAAGGACCCCAACAAGAGCGTGAACCCCGACGAGGTCGTCGCCATTGGCGCGGCCGTGCAGGGCGGCGTGCTCAAGGGCGACGTGAAGGACGTGCTGCTGCTGGACGTCACGCCCCTTTCGCTGGGCGTGGAGACCATGGGCGGCGTGATGACCACGCTCATCGAGCGCAACACGACCATCCCCACCAAGAAGAGCGAGACGTTCTCGACGGCCACCGACAACCAGCCCAGCGTGACCATCAAGGTCTACCAGGGCGAGCGCAAGATGGCCAGCGACAACCGATTGCTGGGCCAGTTCGACCTGGAGGGCATCCCGCCCGCCCCGCGCGGCATGCCGCAGATCGAGGTCGAGTTCAACATCGACGCCAACGGCATTCTTCAGGTCACCGCGACCGAGAAGAAGACCGGCAAGAGCGCCGACATCAAGATCACCAACTCGGGCGGCCTGTCCGAGGAAGAGATCGACAAGATGAAGCGCGACGCCGAGATGCACGCCGAGGAAGACAAGAAGCGGCGCGAGCTCGTCGAAACCAAGAACCGCGGCGACCAGATGGTCCACCAGATTCGCCAGCAGCTCGAAGAGCACGGCGAGAAGGTATCCAGCGACATCCGCGGCAACATCGAGAGCGCCATCTCCAACCTCGAGGAGAAGCTCAAGACCGACGACAAGGACGCCATCGAGGCCGCGAGCAAGCAGCTCGAGACCGTCGCGATGGAGCTGGGCAAGGCCATCTACGAGGCCCAGGGAGCCCAGGGTGCCGATGCGGGCGCATCAAGCCAGGCCGAGCCCAAGGACGCCGCCGAGAACGACGACGACGTGATCGACGCGGAGTTCAAGGTGAAGGACGAGGACAAGTAAGCCTCAGCCCGGGCATCGGATTGTCGATCGAGCGAGACAAGGGCGGCTCCGTGCGGGCCGCCCTTCTTCTGTGTGCATTCAATCGATGTCGGACTCCAAACGCTTACGGAACGCCGCCCACGAACCGGCGGCGAAGTCCGGTACGTTGTCGACAGTCCCAAGGCTCGCAGTTCGCAGACGGACGGCCTCACGGCACGTTGCAGAAGGCGTCACCCAGCCCCGCGTGCCGTAACGGCGTTGCCACGCATCGATATTCTGCCAGGCGCGTGATCGCACGAGCTCATGGTCGTCCTGCAGCCCGTCGAGCAAGGTGGGCACGGATTCCCAACCCGGCAGCGTGGACAGCACCGAAAGCGCCGCAGCGCGTGCACGTCCAGACTCGTCCTGGAACACCGCAGCGGCCAGGTCGCGCCAGCTTTCGTGTGGCGATCGGGTCAGGATCGCGACGGCCAACCGGCGGACGCGTCCGCTCGCATCCCGCAGCATCGCGGCCGCCTGCGGAACGGCTTCGCCGGGCGCCACACGCCCGAGCGCGAAGAGCGCCGACTCACGCAAGCGGGCACGGCCTGCAAACAGGAATGGCCGCACCCGAGCCGCGTCGTGGTCGCTTCCAAGCTCGCCCAGCGTGGCGACCCAGCCCGGCCGCACCAATCCAGGGGGCGTGCGGTCCAGCAAAGCTCGGGCCGCAGCGGCCGCGTCGAATCCGCCGAGGTCACGCAGCGCGAATCGGGCCGCCTCGCGGATGGCTCGGGCGTCGGCAATCGCACACTCTTGCAATGCCTCGACGTGTTCCTTCATGGTGGCGCTCGGGAGCGAGCGAATCATGATCGTGGCCACCGAGGACGAAGGGTCACGTAGAAGCCGCTCGATGTCTTCGTGACTCGCCGAATCGGGCTTCTCGGCCAGCATCCGCGCGAGCCACGCACGCACGGCCGGGTCGTGGTCCGCGATCGCGGCGCTCAAGAGTCGATCATCGCGAACAACTGGATCTCCCAGCACGGTGAAGCAGAATCGTCGACGCCTTGGCGGGCCTATGCGCGACATTCCCGAGCGCACCGATGCTCTCGACGCCTCGGACCGCAGCAATTCCATGATCTCTACATGAACTCCGGTAAGGTCTGCGCGCTCGACGCGTGGAAGCCGCTCGATCAGTGGATGATGGTCGAGTAGCGACTCGATCACCTCTACCGGGGCGTTCGCTATCAGAGATCGAAGGGTTTGCCTTGCAGATTCGCGCACGGGCCCCACCCAGTCTGCCAGACGCAGCAGCACGTATGGGATGGCACGCGGGTGTCCGAGTCCGGCCAATAGCTCTAGCGCCGCCTGCCGCGTGTAGCCATCGGCGCTCATCGTGGCGACACCAAGCAACTCCACGGCAACCGGTGGCTCGTGCGCGATCAGACGGCGTACCCCTTTTGAGGTTAACCAGGGCGACCGCAACGCCGGATCGAGCTCAGTCCACTTGGTGATCGGCACGCCGCGCATGAGCGACGCAACCTGCTGGGCGAGCGCCGCATCGCCCCCACCAGCAATCTCGCTCAGCCACTCGATACCAGTGGGCACACTCGAGACGGATGGCGGCACCCAGCCACGCCAATTCTCACCCTGATCGTGGATCAGGCCCGACATCCGCTGCACGATCGCACGCAGCCAGCTTTGCACGGACCAGTCTATCTCCAAGGTAGCTCTGGGAGCCCTTGCCTCAGTCCTCGACTTCGCGCCGGTGCCCCTGCTCGTCGTACTCGTACACCTTGCCGTCTTCTTCGTCCTTGCAGGTCTTGTGCGTGCCGTCGCAGAAGGGGAAGTTGCCCGTCAGCCCGCAGCCGCAGACGAAGACGGGCTTGTCCTGCGGGTCGATGCGGATGGGGCCGGTGGCGCTCAGGGTGATTCGTCGGGCCATGGCGATGCTCCTTCTTGAGACCGGATGCGAAGAGTCGCAAGCCTACGCGGGCGATCACAGCCATCGCTTGCGGCGGAACCACCAGACTTCCAGCGCCGCGATGCCCAGCATCAGCAGGCACACGAGCGCGAAGCCGAGCCCCGAGTCGGCCAGCGGGATGCCGCCGACGTTGATGCCAAGCAGGCCGGTGATGAAGCTCAGCGGCAGCATCACCGTCGCCACGATCGTCAGGAGGTAGAGCGTGCGGCCGATGCGTGCCTCGTGACGGGCCCGCATCTCTTCCTGCGTGACGGCGGCGCGATCGCGGAGTTCCTCGAGCGCCTCGCACACGCGGGTGGTCTGCTCGAAGGCCACGCGGATCTCGGCCTGCTCGCGCTGGCTCAGCATCTCGCTGCGCCCATTGGCCAGGGCGCTGAGCGCATCGCGCTGGGGCACCAGGTACCGCCGGTAGGTGATGGCCTGGCGGCGAATGGTCGAGAGCTGCGAGCGGCGGGACGGGTCGTCGGTCTCGCGATCGAGCATCTCGTCCTCGATGTCGTCGAGCATCTCCTCGAGGTTGCCGATGGTCGGCGCGATGCGCGACGCCAGCCCCAGGGCCACCGCCGCCAGGAACGAGCCCACGGTCGCGGGCGCCTTGCCCTGCTCGGCCCGCACGCGCAGGTCGGAGACGGTCTGCAATCGGTACTGGCGCAGCGTGATGATCCGCGCGGGCTCGAACCACATGCGCACCGAGATGAGCTCATCCGGCTCGGCCCCGGGGTTCATGTTGATGCCCCGCAGGATCACCAGCAGCCCATCGCCGAAGACGTCGGCGCGTGGGCGCGTCTCTTCGGCCAGCAGCGCATCGGCCACGATGGGGTCCAGCCCCGCCCGCTCGCGGAGCCACTGCTGTGCCTGCGGTCGCGTGCGGTCGAGGTGGACCCACAGGGGCGGCGGGCCATCGGGCCGATCGAGCTGGGCTAAGCTGCGCCGATTCCGGTCGAAGTCTCCCGGCTCGCCGGGCAGCCGCGTGGCGAGGATGAGCCCGCCCTCGGCGTCGAAGGGCGCAAAGGGGGGAAGGGGCGAAGCGGACGGATCGCCGGCGTGGTCTGGCATGGGACACAGGATAACCGCCCGCCGGCGCCCGGGCCGGGCTCGGCGCCGGGCCACCCGCGGCGCCCCGCCGGCGCCGATGGCTACGGGCAGCCCGCGTCGAAGGCGTTCTGGAAGGCAAGGAAGTCGAACAGCGTGAGCGCGCCGTCGCCGTCGAAGTCTGCCCGCCGGTCGCCGGTGGCAAAGAAGTTCTGGAACGCGAGGAAGTCGAACACGGTCAGCTCGCCGTCGCCGTCCAGATCGACCGCGCACGGGGCCGGCACGGCGATGGTCAGCCAGAGCGTCGCGGACATCTCCGCCCGCGCGCGGAAGCCATCGGTCGCTGCGACCAGGTCGCCGTCGGGCGTGGTCAGGCTCAAGACGGGGTAGAGCCGGGGCCCCTCGCCGAACCAGCCCTCGCGCACGAAGGCGTCCGCCCAGGCGGACGGCTGCACGTCCGGGTCATCGGCGTCGACCACCCACACGCGATCGAAGGGCGCCCAGGCGCCCAGCGCGTTGCCCGGTACCGTCGTGGTGATCGCCAGTTCTGCGATCTCGCCGCCGATGGCCACGGCCGAGCCGTCACGTCCCTCAATAAGCAGCCTGCCCCGGCGGAACAGGTGCGCATCGCGATCGGGATCGAAGCCGGCGTAGCGCATCTCGATCCTCTCGGGCCGCACGCCAACGAGCGGATCGTCGGCGAACTCGGGCGCGATGCCGCCGGTGCGCCCGCCCTGGGTGTCCAGCACGGCGACCCGCCCCGGGGTGATCGTGAGCACGCGAGCGTCGGGGTCGTAGGTCACCACGGTATCCTCGGGCGTGGCCAGCGTGCCGTCGTCGTTCCACGGTGGCGTGAACGACTCGTCGGTGTGGAAGGCCTTGATCTCGTACCCGCCGCGCAGGTGCCGACGCTCGGTCGGGTCGGTGGGGTCGTACGCAAAGACGACCGGGTCGTACGCCCGCACGTTGGCGGACACGCCGTACCAGTCCAGGTGTCCGCCGTGCATCTTCGTCGCCGAGACCGAGAGGTTGGCCCCGCTGCCAAAGCGGATGTCGGCCGCCATGGCGCCGCCGGCCATGGGCTCGCCGCCCAGCACCGGGTCCAGGGGCAGCGGCGGCTCGCCATGGGGCGGATCCCTGGGCGGGTCGAAGTGCTCGCCCCGGATGCCGATCCGCGTGGCGTACGCCCCGTCGGGGCCCGGGCCGGGCGGGAAGGCCCACCCGTCCACCACGTACCACAGGTCGAAGGTCCAGTGGCTACCGGGAACCGGATAGAACGTCGCCGGCGCCAGGGGCGCGGCGATGTTGAATCCGTCGGCGCCCGACTCGTGCATCAGCAGTTCGCCCGTCGCCACGTACGAAAGCTGGGTATCGGTCACCGCCCTGGTCGAGCCGGCGGTGTCGTCGGCTTGGGCGAGCGACGCCAACGCGGCCGTGCATCCGCACACCATGAGCATCGTGCGTGCCATGACGCGTCCTTTCCGGACCGCGGCCATCGGCGACGACGCCGTCGCCGGCCGGGCCAGGCCGCGGATCCACGCTTGAAGACCCCGCTCCGGCGCCCCTTGCAGCGCACGCCGCGCCGGTTACTCACGCGCCATCAGGGGCAGCCGGCGTCGAAGGCGTTCTGGAACGCCAGGAAGTCGAAGATGGTCAACTCGCCGTCGCCGTCGAAGTCGGCCACCGGGTCCATCGCGTCGAAGGCGTTCTGGAGGGCGAGGAAGTCGAAGATGGTCAGCTCGCCGTCGCCGTCGAAGTCGGCGGGGCAGGGAGAGCGGCCGTACACCAGGTAGTGTCGCCCCGGCAGGGCGTCGGCACCGTGCTCGGCTTGCGGCGAACCGATGAAGAAGTCGGCACGTCCGTATCTGTTGGGGTCGCCCGCGTGCGCAGTGATCACGCCAAAACGTTCGTCGGTCGCCTCGGGCGATACACGGAACCCGAGGCTGCCGTCCAAGTCTGCGGCGTCGACGACATCGGGCAGCGCGTCCGAGCCGAGAACAACATATCCCAAGCCGATGCCAGAGCCGCTCGAAGGCGCTCCCACCAACAAGTCGGGGCGGTTGTCGCCGCTGAAATCGTCGAGCAGCGAGAGCGACCAGCCAAGCCAGGCATGATCGCCCACGCCGCGTATGCGTAGCACTTCGCCATCTTGCAACGCGTCGAGATCGACGGCGGCCGGGAACCCACGCGCGTTGCCGAAGAGCACGTACGCCTCACCACCATTGTTCTCGGGGAGCCCCGTGGATCGACGCTCGGGATCGCTGCCGGGTGCACCGATGGCGATGTCGTCGAGCCCGTCTCCGTTGAGATCTCGACCGCCGCTGACGCTACGCCCGAGGTACGACGAAACATCACCGCCAGAGATGGCGAACCCGTCCGTGCCATCCAAGTCGTTGACCGACATCGTGACGGGGAACGGCGTGCCATCGGGCCGACCATACACCACGAACGCCCGGCCCGCAGACATGTAGTAGCACGAGTAGGTCGAGCAGCGTTCGATCCGCTGGTCGTAGTACGCGCCCAGTAGCACGTCATTGACGCCGTCGCCGTTGATGTCGCCCGCGGCCGACACCGCCGAGCCCATGCGTGCAACACGAGCCGGCCCTTCCATGCGAAAGCCGTCCATGCCATCCAGCTGCGAGAGGTCCACCGGCATGCCCGGCCACGTCTCGCGACCGAACACCACGTACGCCGCCCCGGCGTTCACAAGCGAATAGCCGTCCAGGCTCAGGCCCGGCGCACCAATCAGGATGTCGTCCAGCCCATCGCCGTTGACGTCGCCCGACGCGGCCGCACTCGCGCCGGCCCCGGCCTCCGCCTCGCCGCCGCGGATCGCGACGCCGCCTCCGCCGAGCGCGCCAACGGCGACCTCAGCGGGGAACGGATCGCCCATGCCACGGCCAAAGATCACCCACGCCATGCCCTCGCGTGTCAGCCCCAAGGTCGCCCCGCGGGCCGAGATCAACAGATCATCCAGCCCATCGCCGTTGACATCGCCAGCCTGGCCGATCGAGTCCGCCCCGCCATAGCGGAAATCGCCGGCCACCCGGAACCCACGCACGCCATCGGCTACGGACTCATCAAGAAGCGGAGGCAGCGCACCGTCGCCGCGCCCGAACACCACGACCACGTCATCTCGGCTGATGACCGCGAAGTCGTCGACACCGTCACCGTTGATGTCCCCCACCCCGGCCGGCAGCCGCGCGGTATCCCCCGCCCGCCCGATGAAGGCAAGCCCGAGGGATCCATCGCCCCCAAGATCGGGCAGGATCTGCTCGACTGCGAAATCAGCGGTAAATGGCTCGGCCAGCGGCCCCTGGGCCTGGGCAACCCCGGCGGCAGCGAGAAGCGAGGCGATGGCGGGGGCATATCGGTCCATGCTGGCGGTTCCTCCCGCCTGGTATACACCAAAGCCGCCGCCGCGGTTTCAGGGGCACCCTGCCGCGAACGCGTTCTGGAACGCCAGGAAGTCGAAGATGGTCAACTCGCCGTCGCCATCGAAGTCGGCCAGCGGGTCCATCGCGTCGAAGGCGTTCTGGAAGGCCAGGAAGTCGAAGATGGTCAGCTCGCCGTCGCCGTCGAAGTCGGCGGCGCACGCGGTCATCTCGATGACGACGTTGTCGAAGCAGGCCAGGATGCCGTCGCGGTCGCCCGTCGGCCCCACGCCGCGGCAGATGAAGCGGATGCGCTCGAAGGGCGTGCCCTCGATCTCCAGGCGCGCGTGCTCGTACTTGGCGGTCGTCTCGCGGTGGATGAACGAGTCGCTGACGACCACGGCGTCGCCCACCAGGCCCTCCAGCGAAACCTCGATGCCGTCCCAGTCGGCGCCCGAGTTGTACCACAGCTCGACCGAGGCGTGGTTGGCCAGTTCGCCCGTGGTTGCCAGCCACTGGTGGCTGCGCACGAGCCAGGCGGTGGTGCCGGAGGTGAACAGCCCCGAGTTCATGGTGTTCAGCGGGCTGAACGCCGGATCGCCGGTGAACGTGCCCGTGCTGTTGGTCGCGGCGAACTGCAGCGGGTCCTCGCCGCGGAACTGGATGTTGTTGGAGAACGTGATGCCCCCGGACTCGAAGGACAAGCCGAGGAACCCCGGCACGAATTCGTCGAAGCCCGTTTCGTTGGCGAGCGCGGCGCTCGCGAGCAAGGAAGCACAGGCAATCGGGGCAAGGATGCGGCGCATGGAACGGTCCTCCGGGGCGGGCCTACGGAACATTGATGGCGGGTGTCAATTGCTTCTATCCGCAAGCAGCCCACCGGGTTTCGCCGACGGCTTGCACGATGCTGCTCACCGGCCGGGATCCAGCGGCGTGACGGTGATATCGACCACCGGACGGACGTGGAAACGAAGCGTGATGACCATGAGGCGGTTCTCCGGATCGTTCGTGTGCCACCGCAGCTTCACCTCGTTCGGGCCGCCGGGCCTGCGGTTCAGGTCCACCGCCACCGGAGCCCTGTAGGTCTCGCCCGGCTCCACGAGCGTCGCGCCGCCGGCAAAGTTCGCACCCGGCTGGGTGTACACCAGCTCGAGCACCGCGTCGCCCACGTTCTGGATCACCGCCTCGGTCGTCAGCACCTCGGTGTCCAGGTGCGTGCCCAGATCGATGACGGGGTTGGGCAGGTGCACGCGCGGGCCGGGGGCTGGCGCGATCTCGGGCTCGGGAGCCGCTGCGGTTTCGACGGTCCGTTGGACCGGCGGCGCCTTCGTGCCCTGCCCAGCACACGCGGCGACCAACAGTGTCGAGGCGAGCACGGCCACCGAGGTGGTTTGATACGTCGTCATGGCACGTACGCCCATCAGCACCCTGCACCGAACTCGTTCTGGAACGCCAGGAAGTCGAAGATCGTGAACGCGCCATCGCCGTCGAAGTCGGCCACCGGGTCCATCGCGTCGAAGGCGTTCTGGAAGGCCAGGAAATCGAAGATGGTCAGCTCGCCGTCTCCATCAATGTCCACGCGGCAGCCCTGCACTTCGAAGGCGCCCATGTCGGGTCCGTCGCCCGCGATGCGCCGGCCGCCCGCCAGGTCGAGCGGCAGCAGTTCGGCCGTGTCGCCGTCGCCATCGACGTCGAGCACGTCGGCGGGGACGAGCAGCACGCTGCCCGCATCGATCGACGGCGAGCCCTCGCCCAGCATGAGGTCGGCCGTCAGCAGCGGGTCAGCGTCGATGTTGCCCTCGCCGGGGAAGCCGCCCTCGATGTTGCTGTACGAGACCTCGGCCTGCACGCCCGAGAGCAAGTCGAAGAACGAGCTCCCCCGCAGGATCGAGTTGCCCGCCGCCACGACGGCCTGCTCCACCGCCGACTCGGCCGCGTACACCGTGCCGGGGCACGCCGACGTGTTGGCCACCAGCGTGCAGTGGTGCAGCGTCACGCTCGACCCGGTGACGGCGATCGCCCCGCCGCGGGCGATCCAGTCGTCATAGTCGCAGGGCTGGTCCATGCGGACCTGGTTGCCCTCGAGCACCACGTTCGTCAGCGTCACCTGCGCCCCAAGGCGGATGACCATCGCACCGCCGAAGTTGAAGTAGCCCTCGCCCGACGGGCTGACGATGTTGTCTCGGAAATCGCACGAGACCAGGTCGGCCGTGCCGCCGCGCACGTCGAGCGCCCCGCCGCTCGAGGTGTCGCTGGAGTGCACCGTGTTGCCCGTAAAGTCGCACCGCAGCGCCTCGAGGCGGCTGTTGCGCACCGAGACGGCCCCGCCGCCCACGCCGAAGTCGCCGCTGCCGCTGTTGGCCTCGAAGACGCAGTCGCGCACCGAGACCGTCGATCCGTCGCCGCCGTAGATCGCCCCCCCAAACCCGGCGCCGACGCCCGAGGCCCAGTTGCCGGTGAACGTGCAGTCGACCACGCCGACGCTCGCGCCGACGGCGCCGATCGCCCCGCCCAGCGCGTCGCCCGTGCCCGTGCACGCCGCGGGCGAAGCCCGGTTGTCGTCGAACAGGCAGGAATCGAACACGGCCGACCCGCCCATCACGGCCACCGCGCCGCCGGTGGAGTTGCGGCAGTCGTACTCGTGGCCCGAGCGGTTGTCCTCGAACGAACAGCCGGTAAACGTGCCCTGGCCGCCCTCGATGAGCACGGCCCCGCCGTCCACGCCCGTGAGCGCGCGGAACGTGATCGCCCCGAACGCCACCTCGCCGCCGGCCACCACGCGGAACGCGCGGTTGTTGGGGATCTCGAAGACGATGTCCGGGCCCAGGATCACCACGTCGGCCGGGTCGCCCGAGGCCGACCGCACCACCAGCGGCAGGTCGATCACCACGTCCCAGTTGCCCTCGCCCTCGTACACGCCCGCGGCGATGACGACCGCATCGCCCGGCGCCGCTGCGGCCACGGCCGCCGAGATGGTCGGATACTGGCCGGGCACCAGCAGGTCCTCGGCCATCGCCGACCCGCCCCACGCCACAGCCAACACCACCGCACCGGCCACACCCCAACCACGCCCATCGCGCATCGCTCGCATCGTCGTGCTCCTTCCAGCATTGCCTACACCTTGGGAGACCCGAGGGTTGCAAGGGCAGACACGGAGCGTCCCGGCGTGCCCTACCGCCGTCGCCGCGTGTAACCCTCCAGCACGTTCGCATCGGGCAGCAGCGCGTCGATCTCGTGCAATCGTTGCTCCAGCGGCGTGTCGGCCGGATCGGCGGGATCGAAGCGCCACCACGCGTCGTCGAACCTCGCGTCCAGCGTGGGCTCGATATGGAGATCGATCGAGTCCTCGCGCACGCGAAGCACGAGCCAGGTGTCGGGGTCGATCCACAGCTCGATGTCGGGCCATGGCTCGGCGAGGTAGTAGCACGCTCGGCCGCGGACCATCGCGGGGCGTGCGAGCCAGTCTTCATAATCCTGCGGCCGCAGCACCGAGCCCCACAGGCCATCGGCGTCCAGGGCCTCGGCGGGGTGCAGCGACACCCAGTACGGGGCCGGCGGATCGTCGTCGGGAGGCAACTCGCCGTCATGGTCCCACGTGCGCGTCGGGCCGCCGGCCCTTTGCAGCGTGACCGAGTGCCTGCTCGAGCGCCAATCGGAATCGACGAAGTCCGCCGAGGCCGTCGAGCACTCGAAGCGCGTGCCCACGCCCCGCTGGAATCCGCTCACGACCATCGTGTAATGCAGCGCATCGTCTGGTTCGATGCGTGACCAGTCCTCGACCTGCACGCCGATGTCCATGTAGGTGGCCGCCGTCTGGTAGGCCAGGCGCGACCGCGCGAGCACGAGCATGCCCAGGTCTTCGGGCGACAAGCCGGGCGGGTTCTCGTCGGTCGCCCAAGCGAGCATCTCGCACGCGACGTAACGGAACTCGCTTTCCTCGGCCGAGCGCAGCCACGCCGCGGCCCTGCGGCCCAGCAGCCACCGCTCGAACGCGTTCAGCCCGCCGTGCCGCCATGCTCCCTCGGCGTGCTCGACGGGCGCCCAGCGTTCGTACAGCTCTCGCTTGTAAGGACCGGTGCGAGCGCTGGTGAGCACGGCGCCCGGGCTGCCGATCCAGGATTGCGTGCACCACGCCTCGGTCCGCGGCAGGCACGCGATGAGCACCGCGTCGGGCGCCACGCGCCACCAGTCGTGCACGCGCGCCACGTGCCACGAGCGGCTGGCGACGGCGCCGATGATCATGACGCACGCGAGCGCCGCCCACCGCCACCGCCGGCGGGCGCGACGAAGCGACCGGACCCGCGTGATCCGTCGGCCGCACTCGGGGCAGACGACCGGGCCAGCCTCGGGCGAGGCCCCCGACAGGTCGTGCCAGCACTTGGGGCATCGCGTGCGTCCCCTGGCCCGATCGCCCACCAGGGCCCACGCGAGCAGGAGCACGCCCCCGACGCCCAGCACCCACGCCAAGGCCAGGAAGATCCACGGCGTCATCGCGGGAGTCTACCGGCCGCACGCACTCGGGTTCCGCCCCGAAGCACGCCCCCCTGATGCCACTGTCGGGGCTCTGCGCATGGCCAGACCCCCGCCCCACGCCCACCGAGCCCCTCCGCGTGCCCGCTCCACCACTGCCCGCACGTCCCGCGACGCTCCGAACGCGTCCTGGCGCCCCCGGAACGCTGTCCCAACCCCCGGGACAGCGTTCCGGCGCGACGGGAACGCGTTCGGGGCCCGCGCCAACGCGTCCGGGCGCTGCCGGGACGCGTGCTGACGGGCCGGCGACGCGTTCTCGTACCGGCCCGTCGCGTTCGCTCAAGTCGCGCTCGCAACGGGACGAAGACATGCTGGACCCCCGGCGATGGGCCGGGCGGCGGGCGTGCTGGAATGTGCAGGAAGGCGGGCGGACCATGGCGCGGCGGGCGAAGAAGGGCGAGGCGGACTTCCTGAACCAGTGCATGGTGCTGGCGGGCAAGTGGGACAAGATCGATCCGGCGCTCATCGGGCTGTCCAGCCAGTTCGTGGGCAGCTTCGAGGAGAAGCGCCAGGCCGCCACCGACGCCGCACGCGCCGCGGAACGGGCCCAGAACGCCCTGGCCAACGCGATGCTGCGCAAGCAGATCGCGATGGGCGCCCTGCGGGCCAGCTTCGGCGCCGCCACCGGCCAGATCGACGCTCACGCCAAGGCCACCGGCGATGCGGGCGTCTACCCGAAGGCCGGCATCCCCCGGCCCGAGAAGCCCGGCAAGCGGCCGGCCCCGCCCACGCCCGTGCTGCGCCGGCCGAGGATGCTCGGCTACGGGCCGGTCGAACTCTCGTTCACCCCCAGCGGCGAGGGGGCCCAGTACGAGGTGCAGCGGAGCGTGATCGACCTGGACTTCCGCGAGCAGCCCTGGGAGACGATCGCCCACACCGGGCACAAGCGCGTGCGCGACCGCCGCGTGCCGCGGGGCGTCTACGCCGTGCGCTACCGGGTGCGGGCCCGCCTGAGCACCGGCCGCCAGAGCGACTGGTGCGTGCCCGGGCAGGTGACCTTCGGCTGCCGGCAGGGGGTGAGCGAGCCGGCGGCCGATCCGAATCAGGCGGGGAACGGCGGCCGGGCTGGCCAACGCGGGCAAGACGCGGCGTAGGGCCCAGGGGCAACTCAGTCCACCGATGTGAACCACCCCACCAGCAACACCGCGCCGAGCAGCGCCAGCACCAGGGCCGCGCCCACGCAGCGGGCGAGCAGGCGCGAGGCGTCCGACGCACGCACGCCCCGCTCCGGGGGCAGGTCGCCATACAACAGGCCTCGCAGCCCCGCCCACGCAAGGACCAAGAGCAGCCCCACCACGATCGCGATAAGCACGGCGAAGACCATCGACGGCAGGCTACGCACAGGCGCTGCCTCGCAATACCATCGCCCCATGCCCGACGCCGGCCCCCTACCCACCCCGCGCGACAGCCAGCGGCTGACCGTGCGCTTCCTGCATGCGCCGCTGGACGTGGAGCATGCGGGCGACGTGGTGACGATGTACGACTCCGCGCGGCGGCATCCGGGAATGAGCAACCGGACGCTGCTATGGACGATGACCACGTGCCTAGCCATGGCAGCGCTCGGCCTGTCCCTGCTGCCGGTCGTCCGGCCGGCCACGTCCGTCGTGATGCTGTCTGCCTGGGTCTCGCTCTCGTTGCTGGCCGCGACCCTGCTCTTCATGCTGGCCGGGCTACCCGTGGAGCGCCGCCTGCGCATCGACCTGCGCACAGGCGCCGCCGACCTTCGATGGCCCGACATGGAGTTTGCCTGCTGGAAGGGCGACGTCGACGGACTGCACCTCTACGTCTGTCCGATGCTGGCCCGGGGCCAGCCCCTGGCCATCACGGGCTACGCATCGGTCGCCGTGCTGCACGGCAGGCTCACGCCGCCGAAAGAAATCGAGTTCGAGCGAGGGCCGATCACCACAACGCTGCTGCACTTCGCCCGCGCGTTCACCGTCGGCAACGTGCAGTTGGCCCACACCAACCGCGGCTGGATCGTCCTGGCAACCGGCGAAGACCCAGACTTGCTTGAGGCCGAGCTGCGCGAGGCGTTGCCGACGCTGACGAGCGTCATCAAGCCCCAGCGCATCGACGACGTGCTGACCGGGCCGGTGGACGCGAAGCTGCTGCGCAAGCCCACGCCTCGCGGCGACGCCTGAACCGTCACGCCCAAGCCCCCCACTTGTCCCACCTTGACACCCGCCGGCGTCCGAAAGCCGCGACGGGTCTCAAACACTGCGGTCGCGGCTTCGGACGGCCCTCGTGGGCCCCTCGGGGACGACGCGGCCAGGGGTCGGCCGCGCCCTCTCTCTCCCGTTCGTGCGCTTCGAGCGTGCGCTTCGTCCGAAGACCTTGTCGGTCGGCGGCTCCGTGCAGCGTGAGCGGTTGGCGAAAATCATGGCACGGGTTGCCCACGTCGGGGATGCTCCCGGCAACGCCGGGCCGCCGCCCGCCGGTGCCCGTCGAGCCCCTCGATGGCCGCCAGCGCCGCCGCGTCGGCGCGCACCGCGTCGGCCGAGGGGCCGTCGTCCATGCGCAGCCACGTCCGGGCCCGCAGGAAGGTCAGCACGCTCAGCCCGGCCGCGAACCGCGCCCCGCCCCCGGTGGGCAGGGTGTGGTTGGGGCCGGCGCCGTAGTCGCCAAAGACCTCGGCGCTCTGGGGGCCGATGAAGACGCCCCCCGCGTGCCGCAGCCGCGCCGCATCGGCCTGGGCATCTCGCGTCAGCACCTCCACGTGCTCGGCGGCGATGGCGTCGGCCACGCGCAATGCCGCGTCGATCGAGCCGACCACGCACGTAAAGCCGTGGGCGATGCCGCGCGCGGCGACGTCCCTGGTCTGAAGCTCACGTATCTGGCGGGAGAGCTCGCCATCGACCGCGCCCGCGAGGCTCGCGCTGGTCGTCACCAGCATCGCCGCGGCCCTGGGATCGTGCTCGGCCTGGGCCAACAGGTCGGCGGCCACGAGCGCCGGGTCGGCCGAGTCGTCGGCGATCACCAGCAGTTCGCTGGGACCCGCGAGCATGTCGATGCCAACACCGGGCGAGACCAGGTGCTTGGCGGCGGTGACCCAGGCGTTGCCCGGACCGGCGATGAGGTCCACCGGCTCGAAGCCATCGAAGCCGCAGGCGAGCGCCGCGACGGCGTGTGCGCCGCCGACGGCCAGGAACGCGTCGGCCCCGGCGATCGCCGCCGCGGCCAGCATGACAGGAGAAGCACCGGGCGAGGCAACGACGACCCGCTCGCACCCGGCGACCCGCGCAGGGATGGCGCCCATGAGCGCTGAGGACGGCAGCGGGTGCAGCCCCGCCGGCGCGTAGCACCCCGCGGCCCGGATGGGTACGAGCGTGTGCCCGGCCCGGCCGCCCTCGATGGCCGCGTCCAGGTCCCGGATCGAGTCTCGCTGCGCCCGGGCGAACGCCTCGATCCTGCAGGCCGTGCGCTCCAGCACGCCGCGGGTCTCAAGGTCGAGCGACCCGAGCGCCGCCTGCATCGCCGATCGATCCAGCACGAGCGGCTCGTCCGCGCGCCGCTCGCCGAACCGCTCGGCCTGCTCGCGCACCGCCGCCTCGCCGCGCTCACGGACGTCCCCAACGATCTTCGCCGCGTCGGCCATCGCGTCGGCGTCGATCGCGCCCCGGCGGCTGCGCCGCATCGCCTCGGCCTCGGTGATCCGTTCGAGCATCATGACGCGTTCCCCGTCTTCACTTTCGCGTTGCCCGGCCGGCGCGTTATGCGCAGGCCGCGTTGGTCCAGTTCGCGTTCGACGTCCTCGAGCGATGCCCCCCGCGCCCGCGCGGCCACGAGCGCGAAGTACGCGACGTCGGCCGCCTCGTGCGCCGCCGCTTGGGGCGAAGACGCGTCTATCAGTTCTTCGGCTTCTTCGAGCAGCTTGGCCTTCAGCAGCGAGGGACCACCGAGCAGCCGCGCGGTGTACGAGCCCGCCGGCGGCGCCAGCATCCGCTGTTCCAGTGCTTGGTCCAGGCTCGCCATGCCCCGCGATGCGCCGAAGCACGTGGTCGTCCCGGTGTGGCAGAACGGCCCGCGCTGCCGCACGGTGAACCGCAAGGCATCGCGGTCGCAGTCGGCCGAGATGCCCAGGAGTTCCTGCGTATTGCCAGACGACTCCCCCTTGGCCCACAGCCCGCTGCGCGATCGCGAGTAGTACACGCCCCGCCGCCGCTCGATCGACGCCCGCACCGAGTCCAGGTTCGAGTACACCAGCCCGAGCGCGCGCCCACCGGGGTCGGCCACGATGGTCGGCCACAGCCCGTCGGGCCGGTCGCTCGTGAGCGGTGCACAGAAGCCCTCGGCCAGGTCGAACGCCCCGGTGTACAGCGCCATGCCCACCTGCGCATCGGCGCCCAGGCGATCGACCGCCGCGACGTCCGCCGGCGTCTTCACGCCCCCCGCCACCGTCAGCCGCGCCGGCCCGGCCAGATCAACAAGCGCGGCGATCCGCTCGAGCTGGGGCTCGCTCCACCCGCCGAGCCCGCCCTCCTGCTCGACGAACGTGACGAGGAACCCGCCGACATAGTCGCGCAGCTCGGCGATGCGATCCTCGACGCGCCGGCCCGTGCCGCGCGTCCAGCCCTGGTCGACCACCTCGCCATCGCGGGCGTCCAAGGCGGCGATCACGCGCTCGCGCGGCAGCTCGCGAAGCACGTCGGGGCGTGCGGCCGTTCCCAGGATGACCCGGCGTGCTCCCGCGTCCAAGAGCTCGATCGCCGACTGCGCATCGCGAATGCCCCCGCCCACCCGGCACGGCACCCGCCGCACCAGATCGAGCACCACGGCGCGGTTCGAGCCACTGCCCATCGCCGCGTCCAGGTCGATGACCGCGACCTCGCCCACCAGGCCGAAGCGCTCGGCGATCGGCACCGGATCGCCCGCATCGACCGCCAGCTTCCTGCCACCCACGAGCTGCACGGCATTGCCGCCGCGAAGATCCACCGATGGAACCATCATCGCGCCACCTCCATGGTCCGCACCGGCACGCCCGCGGCCGCCAGCTCGCCCTTCAGTTCGCCCACGCTCGTCACGCCGTCGTGGAAGATCGACGCCGCCAGCACCGCGTCGGCCCCGGCCTCGAAGCCTTGGGCCATGTGCGCAGCCGTCGACGCCCCACCCGAGGCGATGATCGAGACGTTGACCGCGCTCGCGACCGACCGGATCAACGCCAGGTCGTACCCGTTGCCGCGGCCGTCCTGGTCGAAGCTGGTCAGCAGGATCTCGCCCGCGCCTGCCGCCACGCCGGCGCGCGCCCACGCCACCGCGTCGATGCCCGTGCGCTGCGTGCCCGATCGCGTGACGACCTCCCACGAATAGCCCGCGCGCGCCGCGTCGATCGCCAGCACCACGCACTGGCCCCCCATGCGCTCGGCAATCTCGGTCAAGAGCTCTGGCCGATCGACCGCCGCCGAGTTCACACCCACCTTGTCGGCGCCGGCTTCCAGCAGCGCCCGCGCGTGCGCGACAGTGCGCACGCCGCCCCCAACGGTCAGCGGGATCGAGATCGCCCGCCGAATCGCCCCGACCGTGTGCAGGGCCGCCTCACGACCATCGGGCGTCGCCGACACGTCAAGCATGACGAGCTCGTCGGCTCCCTGCGCCTCGTACGCCGTCGCCCGCTCGACCGGATCGCCCGCGTCGCGCAGGTTGGCAAAGCTCGTACCCTTGACGATGCGCCCGTCGCGGACGTCCAGGCACGGGATCACGCGCTTGGTCAGCATGCCGCCACCTCCATCGCCATCCATCGCCGCAACAGATCGAGCCCCCACGGGCCCGACAGTTCCGGGTGGAACTGGCACGCCACGACGGCGCCACGCTGCAACGCGCCCACGAAGGGCGCCTCGAGCGCCGACGTCGCGCACGCCCAGCCCGCCGGCCGCTCGCGCACGCCGAAGGAGTTCGCGTAGTACGCAAAGCCCTCCGTGATTACCTCGCACCCGGCCTCGGGCGCCACGCGGTTCCATCCAAACCGCGGCTTGGGTGGTTGCGACAGACTTTCGACCCGTGCATCGATCACGCCCAGCCCCTCGACGCCCGGGGATTCCTCGGACGAGGCGCACAAGAGCTGCATCCCCAGGCAGATCGCCAGCGTGGGCCGATCCGCCTCGATCCGCGCCCGCAGGACGTCGACAATTCCCGCCGCCCGCAATGCCTCCATGCCGGCGCCGAACGACCCCACGCCCGGCAGCACGAGCAACGACGCGGCCTCGACGTCCCCGGCCGTTGCCGCTCGCGTCGCCTCCACGCCGCAACGCTCGAACGCCGCAACGACGGATGCCGTATTCGCAACTCCGGTTTGCACGATCGACACCATCACAGCACCCCCTTGGTCGATGGCACGCCCGCCGGCCGCGGATCCATCGCAATCGCCCCGCGCAACGCGAGCGTGAAGGCCTTGAACGCCGCCTCGGCCCTGTGGTGGTCATTCTCGCCCCGCAGCACGTCGACGTGCAAGGCGCACCGCGCGGCCGTGGCGAACGAGACGAACCAGTGCGTGAGGTTTTCGCAGGCCACGCCCCCGAGCATCTCGCGCTTCAGACCGAGAGCGATCGTCGCCGATGGGCGGCCCGAGAGGTCGACGACCACCCGCGCCAGCGCCTCGTCCAGCGGCGCATACGCGTGGGCGAACCGCACGATGCCGGTCCGATCGCCCAGGGCCTGATCGACCAACTGCCCAACGACGATCGCAACGTCCTCCACAGTGTGGTGATCGTCGACGTCCAGGTCGCCCTCGCACGTGAGATCGAGATCGACCCGGCCGTGCAGCGCGACTGCGCTGAGCATGTGATCCAGAAAGCCGATGCCCGTATTGATTGCGCCATTGCCAACGCCATCAAGATCGATCAACGCCTCGATCTTCGTCTCGCGTGTCGTTCGTTCGATTCGGGCCCTTCGATCAGTCACCGCACACCTCCGCCAGCGCGTCCAACAATTGTGCAAACAAACGGTCGTCACCGGGCAGCGAGATCCGCGCCCAGCCGGCCAGTTCGCCACGGAACGCCCGGACGACGACGCCGACGTTTGCCAGCCGATCGGCATCGACGCGCGCGAGCACGAAGTTCGCCTGCGAATCCTGCACGTCGATCTCCCGGCCACGAAGCCAGTCGATCAATGCGCTCCGCTCTTGCCTGATGCGGCTCAGGTACGCACCATCTACACCCGTCTCGAGCGCCAGCCCCGCGACCGCAAGCCCGGGAGCCGACACTGGATACGGCCCCCCCACCGTGCGCAACCATCCGGCAACCGGCTCGCTCGCGATCGCATAGCCGACGCGCAATCCGGCCAGGCCGAACGCCTTGGAGAACGTCCGCACAATTACTACGTTGTCGAATTCCGTGAGCCGCGCCGTCGGGTCTTCATCGGCGTACTCGACGTACGCCAGATCGACCAGCACAAACGCGCTAACCCCTCGCGCCACCCGGCACACACGCTCGATGTCCTCGACCGATACCACGCCGCCCGTTGGATTATTTGGTGAAACGATCGCGACCAGGCCCGTATCGGGCGAGATCGCCGCCTCGAACGCCTCGACCGGAAAGCGGCCGCTCATCCACGGCACGGCGCGAACCTCAGCGCCCGCCAGCATCGCTCCACGCGTGATCATTTCGAACGTCGGCGTGTGTACGACCAGCACGCGTCCGGGCTCGAGAGATACCCGGCAGATGCGATCGATCGCGTCGTCGCCTCCCGCCGTGAGCACGACGCAGCCGGCGTCGACTCCGAATTGCTCCGCAAGCGCCGCTTCGAGATCGCCGGCCTCCGGATACCGCCGCAACGCCTCGGCATCAACGGCGTGCAATCGATCGAGCCACGCCTTGGAAGCGGACGGCCCCTCGTTGGCGTCCAGAAGCAGCGCATCCGGTGATCGCACGCTACCCGTGCCATAGGGCGTGAGCCCCGTCAGCCGCGCCGCCGGCCGAAGCGGTATGTCTTTGGTCGCAACGCTCATGGCACGATCTGCTCCGGCCGGGTCACCACGATGTCCGTCCCACCCAACTGCTTGACCATCGGCACGACCTCGGCCAGTTCGCTCCGCCGCACCGCCGCCTTCACCGCAAAGCCAGACTGCGACCGCAGCGCAGACACCGTGGGCTCACGCATGCACGGCAGCACGCCGACCACCGCATCGAGCTTTTCCGCCGGCACGTTGATCTCGATCATCACGCGTTGACGTGCTTCCAGCACGGACCGCACGATGAGCCCGATCCGCTGGACCTGCTCGCGCTTGCGAGGGTCTTCCATCGCCGCCCGCGACGCATACAGCCGAGTCGAAGAGGTCATAAGCTCATCGATGATCACCAGCCCATTGGCAGCCAGGGTGGCGCCGGTTGCGGTGTTGTCAATGATGCAGTCGGCGTCTTCGGGCGGCAGCACTTCGGTCGCGCCATACGACCGCAGCAGCGTCGCATCCAGCCCGCGCTCTTTGATCCATGCCCGCGCGATCCGCTCGTACTCGGAGGCGACCACCAGAGATCGGTCGGGCAACCGACCATCCTCTAGCAGTCCTGCCGGCGCCGCCGCGACCAGCCGAACCCGATCCAGCCCCGTATCCACCACTTCGACCAGGTCCGCCCCGGTCTCGCGCACCCAGTCGGCTCCGGCAAAGCCAAGGTCTCGCGCCCCGGCGTCGAGCATCTCCACGATCGCGCGCGGCTTCAGCAGCTTCACACCAAAGCCCGGCAACGGCACCGATGGCCGATAGCCGCGCTCGGTCGAACGAATGTCGATGCCGCCGTCGGCCAGCAACCGGCGCACGCCCTCGAACATCCGCCCCTTGGGAATCGCGAACTTGATCGTCGTCGCGGTCGCGACGGCTTCCTGCATGACGGTCATCGGTCGGCTCCGGGCCTGGCCCCCGCCGACGCTCCCGCACGAGGACGCTGCCCGTGCACGAAAAACGCCGGCTCGGGGGCCGGCGTTTGCGTCCTACGGATCAACGATCCATCAGATCACGCGCACATCCGGCTCCCTCGCGGGTGCTTGGCATGGACATGATGATGGAACGTGGGTCGATTCATCTCGGCAGACATTAGCCTTGCTCCGACGCCGGTCAAGCGCCCATCCCGTGCGCGGTCAACCGACCCGCACGCCCCCAGCGAGCAACGCCTCGCGAACGGCGCGTGCGATCGCCAGCGCTTCGGGGCTGTCACCGTGCACGCACAGCGTGTCGAAATCACCGCTGCGGGCCAGCGAGAGGGCCTGAGCGGCCGCGGCCCCGGCATCGTGAAGCACCGCGTCGGGTTCGCTGCGAGCAATCAGCGAGCCATCGGATCCGTACCGGCGATCGGCAAAACCCTCGCGCCGCACGGGAAGGTCCATCTCTTCCCACCGGGCGATGCCGGGGGTCTTCGGCAGCCCGAAGAACACCAGCGACGCGAACGGGTCGCCGCTGACCTCCGCCACCGCATCGAGGCATCCACGCCCGACGGCTTCGGCCACGTCGGGCTCGGTCATCGCCCGGTGGTACAACGCCCCGTGGGGCTTCGCGTGCGAGAGCGTCAGCCCGTCGGCGGCGGCCACCCGTGCCAATCGCCCAACCTGCTCTCGGCAGAGCGTATAGACGGCATCAGGGGCGAGCCCCATATCTTTACGGCCGAACCCCTCCGGGTCGGCGAATCCCGGGTGGGCTCCGATCGCAACACCCTGGTCGGCCGCACGTCTGATCACCGCTCGCATCAGTTGCTCAGTGCCGGCGTGCCCGCCGCACGCAACGTTGACCGACGTCACCAGGCCCAGCAACGCGCTGTCGCTGGCGAGCAGGTCATCGCGCTCGCCGGCGTCGGCATTGAGATCGATGACCGGTCCAAGCAGGCTTGCGTCGTCCATGCAGCAGTGTACGGGATGGCGCGCGGCGGCCAATGCTGGCCAGGCCGCCACCACTTTGCGGCCACCACCAGCCACCTGGCGGTGCACGCGAGCCGTTTGATGCAAGCCAGACCAGGCCCCGAAGGCCCTACGCAAGAACTAGAATGAGTATTCTAGATCCATGTCACGCCTGGCATGCGAGTTGTATCGCCGAACCCAGCGGTCAACGTGCCGCAGCGTTGCCATCGCCCGAGGTCCGATCAACACGGAGAGCCAATATCATGCCGCGGTCGCCCGTCCCCAGCATTTTCCTCATTCTCGCACTCTCAGGCGCCGCCATCGGGCTCACGACGATGCCAATCCAGGCCGCGAGCGCCGTCGCCGTCGCCTGCGACCCGCCCATCCCGGCACCGGGGGAGACCCTCGTTTGGGACGCCAGCCTCAGCCCGATCCAGATCTGCCAGGACACCACCATTCCCGCAGGCGCCACCGTCGAGTTGGCCCCGGGCACGCGGCTCGTCGTTTCGAGCGGCGTCACGCTCTCGGTGCAGGGCGAACTGCGAGCACTGGGAACGGAAGCCAGCCCCATCACGATCGAGGGCGGCGGCCAGGCGCTGGTGGCCGGCCTCATGGACATGGAGCACGCCACCGTGACGCTGGACGTCAACGCGGCCAGCGGTGCGCGCGCGGCGATCAGGCTCGCCCACGGCGTCGTGCCCGATGGAAGCGATCTTTCCCAGCCCGTGCGCGACGCGGTCGTCGCGCTCGAAGACGTTGTGGTCGAGCGAGGCTTTGTCAATGCCTTTGGCCAGCTTGCCTTCCATGGCGTCGAGTTCCGCGATCCCGGTCCGTTTACCAGCGTGGGCGCCTACCTGCTGGCACGGGACGTGGTCATGCACGGGCGCAATCTCGAGGTCGTCGTGGACTACCAGCCTCGGCTGCTGAGCAACGTCGACGTCCTGGACCCCTTCCAGGGCGCGGCCATCATCGCCACGGCTGGCGGCGTCGGACCCGGAAGCAATCTCCTGATCGATGCCGATTGCCAGCTCGTCGGCGCCGAATATCCCGTTCGGCTGCGCACCGGAGGGCTCCACCCCGACAGCGTGCTCCCCTTGACCGGAAACGACCGAAACGCCATCGCCATCGGCGGGGCGGGCGCCGGTTCGGGCGTCTGCGACTGGCCTGACCTTGGCCTTCCCTACCACGTCGAAGACGACGCACGCGTCCAGGGGCGCGTACGACCGGCTCCCGGCACGGTCTTCAAGCTTGGCCTGTTCGACAGCCTCCAGATCTTCGGCAACTTCTTCGACGACTCCACCATCTTCCGTGGTACGCCCGAGACGCCCGTCTACCTGGAGCGGCTCCATCCGGATGACGAGCCCGGCGGCCTGGCGCTCTTCACGTCCACCGCTGAGTACCTCGACGTGACGGGCATGCGCATCACCTCCACCTCGGGCTTCAACTTCATCCGCGAGAGCACGATTCGTCAGAGTCTCGTTGGGATCTTCGGCGACGCGAGCGCCACGGTGGAGATTCGAGGGTGCCAGATCTACGACAACGACGTCGGCGTGGAAGACGATGCGTCCAGTTCGCCCGCGATCGACATGGCGGGCGGTGTTCCTGGTGCGGGCGGGCGACCCAACATCCTCGAAGGAAACACGATCGCCGCGCAGAACAACGCGAGCCCCAGCGGCCGTAGCGGCGACTTCCCCGCACAGCTCAATTGGTGGGGCGACACTTCAGGCCCGTTCTCGCCGTTCATCAACCCCGACGGCCGCGGAGACGAGATCGGATTTGCCGTCGAAGCCGAGCCCTGGCTGACGCAGCGACCGGACCTGACCGATACCCCGCCGTACGTCGACATCCATTATCCCTTCATCCTGGCCGAGCCTGGCGACACGCTGCTGCTGCGCTGGGATGCCCGGGACGATGGCAGCATCACCGACCAACGCATCCTGCTGGATATTTCGGGTGGCGGCGCCTTCGAGTACGTCGTGCTGAAGGACGGCCTGGACGGCGACCAGCGCAGCGCCTTCATCACCATTCCTGATATCGGCCTGACTGGCGATGCCCGTTCGAGCCTACTCCGTGTCGAGGCCGCCGACGACGCCGGCAACGTCGGCACGCACGACATCACGCTGCAGGTTCCAACCCAGAACCGCCCCGACGGCCTGGTTACCTTCCGGCCCAGCCCGGCCGAAGGGTTCGTGCCGCGGGAAGAACGCAATATCTGCTACGACGCCACCGGCATCGCGGCAGGAAACATCACGTTCTTCCTCGTGCTCGATACCGAAGCCAACAGCCTGCAGCGAGGCCCGAGCGGCAGAGCGGGCATCGGGGAGTGCTCGATCAGTTCCCTGCGTTTCCCGGCCGTCTCGACCAATCGCGCCCGCTTCCTGCTCTTCTCGGACGGCGTGGGCAACGACAACGACTGGTACTTCTCCCATCCCTTCGAGGTCCGTCCCAGTGCCCACTTTCCCGATCGACCGCCGACCGCAAGCATGCTCACGCCCGTGCAGGGCGATCGGTTCAGCGGTGGATCGGTCGTGCCCATGACGTGGACGGCCAGCGACGATGAGTCGCTGCGCGAGTTTCGCATCCAGGTCTCGCTGAACGACGGTCGCACGTGGAGCACGTTCGACACCATCGCGGGCGATCGCCGAGCGTACGACCTCCGCCTGCCACCGCTCGACGCCACGCTCGAGAACGTGCGTGTTCGCATCGTGGCGGTCGACGAGCGATTCCAGGCAACGGCTTCGGGCGACGACCGTACGATTGCGTTCGAACCGGGCGCCGGCTGTCGCGTGGACCTCGATGGCGATGGTCGGGCGACACTCTTCGATTTCCTGGCCTTCCAGAACGCGTTCGACGCCGGCGACCCCGTCGCCGACTTCGACGGTGATGGCGAACTGACGCTGTTTGACTTCCTGGCGTTCCAGAACGCATTCGACCTGGGCTGCTGAAGGCGGGCTAGAGCGAGGCCAGTATGGCTTCCCGTTCGCGAAGGACGGCGATGGCGTTGTCCCGGCCAACCGGCTCGAAGCCCACCCACTGCCCGGGCACGAACTGACCGACCGCGGGGAGGTCCGCCGCGATCACCGTTCCCACCGTGGCATACCCACCCGTCGTCGGGCCATCAGGGCCCAGGATGACCAGTTCGCCGGCGGACGGCGCCTGGATCGTGCCGTGCAGCACGCCACGACTCGGACCCGTCGTTCGCGCCGGGCCGCCCCCCGCACGCGTCAGGCGAACGCCCACCCGGTCGCCGTGGGGCGAGATGCGAAGCAGGCCCTCGGGCAGTCGCGCTTCGGCGCCGTCGGTGACGATCCGAAGCAGCCTCCGTTGCAAGGAGAACGCGATCATCGCGCGCACATGCAGGGCGATATTCCGGCACGACGCCCCCGGCAGGCCAATGGGCAACACATCTCCCGCGCGCAGCGCCCGACCCTCCACACCACCAAGGCCGGCGCTCCGAAAGGTCGACCGCGAATGGAGCACGCGAGGAACTTCGATGCCTCCGGCAACGGACAGGTAAGCCCGGCAGTGCCCATCGTCGGGCCGAACGGCGACTCGTTTGCCCACCGCCAGGTTGACCGGCTCGAAGGGTCGTTCGCCGGAACTGACCACGACCGTGCAGGGCTTGGTAGCCTCCAATTCGAGTTCGCCCATCGCGAGTTCGACCGCGGCGTCTCCCGGGTCGTTCCCCGCCGCCAGATTGGCAACACGCAATGAGAGGGTGTCGGCCGCGCCGCCGATGGGCACGCCCTGGTGCGCCAGCCCGGGCCGCCCCAGGTCCTGCACCGTCGCGATGCCGTGCACATTGACCACGCGCAGGCTCACGACTCGAACCTCTGCGCGCTCACCGGGCAGAACCGCACGACGTCTCCGGCGCGCAGTAATGCGGGCTCGGCGCGTTCCACGCCGAACATAACCGCCTTCGTGCGCCCGATGATGCGCCACCCGCCAGGCCCGGCCAGCCCGTATACGCCCGAATAGGGACCCGCAAGGCCCACGCTGCCCGCCTCCACGCGCGTGCGGGGCGAGGCAAGCCTGGGCACGTGGAGCGACTCGGGCAGGCCGTCGAGGTATCCGAACCCTGGCGCAAAGCCGAGGAACTTGACCCTGAACTCGATCGATGCGTGCAACTCGACGACGTCGCCCGATGAGAGCCCACAATGCTCGGCGACGTAGGCGAGATCCGGCCCGTACCGAGCGTCATAGCACACCGGGATCTCGTGCGTACGCGGTTCAAAGGCCGTTCGGCCCGAGGCAGATTCGAGCGCTTGCAGAATCTCGCGTTCGGTGACGCCCGCGAGCGGATCGACCTGGACGTAGAGATCCATCTCCGCCGGTGCGGCGTCACGCACGCCCTCCACGCTCCGCAGCGCCACGACTGCCGCCGGATCTGAACGCGCGCCACGCACGCACAGGCTGCGTTCGCTGGTCCACGTGATCTGAATGCCCCCGGCCATGGCCAAGGGTAGTGTGCTCGGCTAGCTGGCTTCGACGCCCTGCTGGCGGAGGGACACGGGCACGACACGCCGGCGAGTGCGCCGTGCTTTCTTGCCGCCCGAGACCTGGCCATACTGCCGCAAACGCTCCACGACGGCCTTGCCATCCAACAGCCGGATGGAACCATCGAAGTCCTCGACCAGGGCCGTACAGCTCTCGACCCAGTCGCCACAGTTGTAGTACATCATGCCCGGGTGCGTGTCATCGGGCCGGATCTCGGCCTTGTGGATGTGTCCGCAGACGACCCCGTCGAACCCCTTGCCCTTCGCTTCTTCAACCAGCGCCTCTTCGAACTTGCTGATGTAGGTGCATGCGCTCTTGACCTTCAGCTTGAGGAACTGGCTGAGGCTCCAGTAGTTCAGACCAAAGAGCCGGCGGACACGGTTATAGTGTCGATTCAGCCGCAGCAGAAGTTCGTAGCTGGCCGAACCAAGCATGGACAACGCCCGTGCGTGCTTGACCACCATGTCGAACTGGTCGCCGTGGCTGATGTACAGACGACGGCCATCCGCCGTGACGTGCTCGGCATCGAGTACGAGTTCGACACCCCCGAAGCTCAGGCCCGCGTACTGGCGTGCGCCCTCGTCGTGGTTGCCCGGGATGTAGACCACCCGCGTTCCCTTGCGTGCCATCTTGAGGATGCGGCTGATGACGCGGTTGTGCTTGCCGGGCCAGTACCACTTGCTCTTGAGGCGCCACATGTCGATGACGTCGCCCACGAGATAGAGCGTGTCGCAACGCACGCTCTTGAGGAAGGCGCTGAGTTCCTTTGCCTGGCAACCGTTGCTGCCCAGGTGCAGGTCGCTCAAGAAGATGGTCCGGTACCGCAGGTCCAGTCGCTCGGCGCCGGTTTGCTCGTCTCGAAGGACTGCCGGCTCGGTCCAGATCGCTTCCCGAGGGTCGGGATCGGACACGGCCCGGGTGTCGCATGCTCTCTCGTATTCCTCCATGCCGTATTCTTCGGCATGGAGGCGCACGTTTCCCCCGTCGGACGCGGCTTTTCGCGTGAATGTTTTCTTAAGAACATCTTATGAACGGATTTTCAGGAGCGCCGCGACCCGCTCGACCTCGTGCCGCCACGCGGATGCATCGACGACGCGGCCGGAGTGCAGCGTGTGGTCGAGGTCCTGGAGCACCCGGTACAAGGCGTTCTGCGCAGCGTCCAATCGCACCTGGAATGGCGAAGCCTCGACCATGTCCACGAGGATGCCGATCGAATGCAGTGATTCGGCGTCGGCTGGGTCGGCCAGCAGCCGCTCGCTCAGGCGGGCCAGGGCGGCTTCGGCCACGTATGACAGCGTCGAGCGATCGAGTTCGACGCCGGCCTGCTCTGCCCGCTGGAGGATCTGCCGGGCCTTGCCTACGTCAGGATGATCGTCGCGCAGGATGCGGACCAGGTCGGCATTGAGCACCAGTTCGACCGGGAAGTACAGGGCCCGTGGGGCCGGAATCTTCAACGCATGCAGGAAGTGCAGCAGCGGCGCCTGGTCGTCGTACATCCGCCGATAGGTCGCCTCGGCGCTATCCAGAGCGCCCTCGAGAACTTGTTCGGCCACGCGGCGCTGCTCGTCCTTAAAGAGCGAGGCCAGCGAGAATGTGGAACTGCCGAAGTTCTGCTCGATCAGCCGCAGCAGCTTGCCGTACTGGGCCATGTCGAACGCCTGCCGGGCCTCCCCCAGGAAACCCGCGAGCACCTCGTCGCTGACCTCAAGCCCGGCGCCGCCGGTGATGATGTGATCGGCCAGGTGAAGAACGGCATAGGTCACTTGCTGGCTGTTGAGGCTGATGCGACTGGTCAGCGTGGCCCGACCCACGCGCAGTCGCGTCCGCCCCGCACTCATTTCGTGTCGATCGTCGCTCCGAACGTCATAGCAGTACACCTGGCTGGCTTCGTCGGTCTCTTCGAAGAGCGAGATGACCGCGTAGTGCTCGGCCATCTTCAGGAGGTCGACCTTGGCCGGCCGGACCATGCTCAGATACACCTCACGTCCATCGCCATGCTCGGGGAGATTGCTGCGCGCCTTGCTGAGGCGATCCAGGAACGCTTCCTCGAAGCTCTCTTCGAACAGGCCTTCGGCGATCTGAATCACGCGGCCGGCATACTGCAAGACCTGCACGGTCTCGATGCCCGTCAGCTCGTCGAAGAACCAGCCGCAGCTCGTGTACATGAGCATGGCGTTGCGCTGGATCTCG
Source organism: Phycisphaerales bacterium (assembly GCA_040221175.1). Classification (NCBI taxonomy): domain Bacteria; kingdom Pseudomonadati; phylum Planctomycetota; class Phycisphaerae; order Phycisphaerales; species Phycisphaerales bacterium. The sequence continues at coordinate 103,959 of JAVJVK010000001.1, read as the reverse complement.
AGCAGTCGCAGGATACGCGTGTAGTCGATCGTGCCCTCGTGGGCGCCGACGTGTCGCTCGATGAAGTCCTTGACCCGTCCCTGGTCTCGGTCGAGGATGACCTCGATGTACTCGTCTCGAGCCGCCCACGTATCGATGAGCAGGGCCCCCGCCTCGCGCTCGAAGCGTGGCGCCATCTCGTCTCGGAGCCAGTCGAGCGCTTCTCGCAGCGGGGCACGCCAGGATTGGTTCCAGTTCGGTCGGCCACCGGAATGACAGCCGCAGTCGCTCCGCCAACGCTCCACGCCGTGCACGCAGCTCCAGGACGAATCATCGATGATCTCGGCTTCCCATTCTGGCGGGTGCAATTCGAGGAAGCGGCCGTAGTTGACCAGCGTCGCCTCGCTGCCGGTCATGATCCGTCGCACCGCGTACGACAGGGCCATGTCGCCATAGGGGTGATGGTGGCCGTAGCTCTCGCCATCGGTGGCGATGTGGACCAGTTGGGGCTCGTGGCGGCCGTGATCGATGCCTCCGAGCAGGCGGTTGGCGAATTGCTCGCCGTTTGCCAGCAGACGCTCGAAGGCGACCGCTTGGGAGAGCGGGCCGTCGTAGAAGAAGACGGCGATGCTGCGTCCATCCTCGAGCCTGACGAGATACGGCCGCCGCGGATCGACGCCGTGATGCCTGGCGTCAATCCACTGGTCGCTGCCGATCCTGCGATAGCGCATCGCCTGGCGTGGCGCGAGTATCGTAAAGGCAACCCGCTGACGAGCCAGTTCGTCGAGCGTGTCGCGATTTGCCGCGGTCTCGGGCAGCCACATGCCCTCCGGGCGACGGCCGAAGCGATGCTCGAAGTCTCGGATGCCCCACAGCACCTGCGTCCGCCGGTCTCGCGCGTTGGCGAGCGGCATGATCATGTGGTTGTACGCCTGGGCGATGGCCGAGCCGTGCCCGGCGTTGATCTCGATGCTGTGCCGATCGGCTTCGAGGATCGCCTGGTAGGCCTCCGGCGCATGTTCCTGCATCCATGAGAGCAGCGTGGGGCCGAAGTTGAAGCTGATGTGGGCGTAGTTGTTGTTGATGCGCTCGATCCAGCCCTGCTCGTCAAGGATTCGCGCCTGCCCGTTAGGCTGGTAGCACTCGGCGGTGATCCGCTCGTTCCAATCGTGATACGGATAGGCCGAGTCCTGCACTTCGACCGCTTCGAGCCATGGGTTCTCGCGCGGCGGCTGATAGAAGTGGCCATGGATGCACACGTACCGATTCATGAGGCGCCTGCTCCGGATCGCTGACCAATACCGCTCGCCCAGCCGCGCAGCCGGGCCGCGATGCTATCGTCGGCGATCACTTCTTCAAGCGTCCATCGCATGGGCCGCCGCCAGCATGGGTAGCCCTCGCTGACGCCTGGAATGTTCTGTGGTTCGGTCTCCGCCCACAGGTCCTCGAGCGCCACCATCACGATCGGCGCCGGCGAAGCGCACAGCCGATCGACGAGTGCATCAAACAACCCCGCTTCATCGCGCACGCTCAGCCGCTCGTGCAGGGCCTTTACGGCAGCCGACCGAATGCGATGATCGAACGCGGCGCCCGAGGCATCGAGCAGTCGTAGCGATCGACGCAGGTCGATGTCCCGGCCCGCCAGATAGCCCGCGAAGGTCGGCATGTCGTGGGTGTTCGGGGCGGCGATGAGATCGGGCTTGGCGGCCCCGGGAGCCATGGCCTGATCGCCGCCGTCGTACTGGGCGGCCGTCATGCCGACCAGGCCCCGGTCGATCATGGCCGCATCGACTTCGGGCGGCACCGTTCCCAGGTTCTCGCCGATGAAGAGCGCTTCGTGCTCTTGGGAGAGTTCGGCCATTGCGTCGAGCGCCCCGCCCGCATCGTACTGAACATAGACGCCGTCGTCGGCGCCGTGGCCTTCGGGCACCCAGTACAACCGCCACAGGCCCATGACGTGGTCGAGCCGCAGGGTGCTGGCGTAGCGCAGGTGTCGTCGCGTGGCCTCGATCAGTTCGCCGTGGCCGCTCAGGCGGGCGTGCTCGGGCAGCATCGGCGGGAAGCCCCAGACCTGGCCCTCGGGGAAGTATGCGTCGGGCGGCGCACCGACGGCGATGCCCTTGGCGTACGCATCGGGCGTGCGATGGACGTCGAACCCGTTGGCGGTCACGCCCACGGGCAGGTCGAGGTAGAGCCCGCAGCCGGCCGCCTCGGCACGCGATCGCAGGGCCGAGAGTTGCTCGTGCAGCCGCAACTGGGCAAAGCCATAGAGTCGCTCGGCGTCGGGGCCGCCGCCCTCGTGCTCGGCCCGCCAGCGGACGTACTGGGCCACGAGCGGATCGGCGTCAAGAAGGGTCTCGATCGCCACCGGATCGGCCGCGGTGGATTCTCGCGCCAGCACGCCGCGCTTGAGCTGCCAGCTCGCTTCATAGTCAATCATGGGAGACGCGGTGAGCCTTGCCGATTCCTCACGTTCAGTGGGCGTCATGACATCCCATAGATCGAGGAAGAGTTCGCTGAACACGCTTCGGCTCAGCGGCGCATAAGGGCAGCCATCGATGGGTGTGGCATAGCGACCCGACAGCAGCGGCAGCGTGCTCACCAGCGAGACGCCCAGGCCACCGGCCCACTCGCACAGGCGACCGAGGTCTTCCAGTCCCCCCACCCCGGCACTACGCATGGATCGGATCGCATAGAGCGGCGCAAAAATGCCCAGGCGCCGCCGCTCGTCGCGCCAGAACCGCTTGGGCGGACCGGCTACTGGCGATCTGGGTTGCGCGTCGCTGGGGCGATCGGGATCGACGCCCAGCCCACGCAGCACGGCAATGATCGCCGCCTCGCTCGGGAAGCACCGCACGCCCATCCCGTTCTCGTGCTCGGTGAGCAGGCCATGGGCCCGTGCGACGCGCAGCAGGGCGGGATCGCGAGAATCTTCGCTTCGGACGCTCATTCGGCCGGCTCGCACCGCAGCACGATGACCGACAGCGGCGGCAGCGTGAGGTCGAGTCGATTCGGTCGACCGTGCGAGGGCGCTTCGATGGCGTCGACACCGCCCATGTTGCCCACGCCCGATCCACCGAAGCACTCGGCATCGGTATTCAGCACTTCGCGCCACCGCCCGCCGAAGGGCACGCCCAGCGTGTAGCCGTAGCGAACCACGGGCGTGAAGTTTGCCACCACCAGCACGGTGTCGCGCTCCCGCACGCCGCGGCGGAGGAACGCGATGACCGTGTCTTCGCTATCGGTGCAGTCGACCCATTCGAACCCACGCTGCTCGCAGTCTCGCTCGTGCAGCGCCGGCTCTCGCTTGTAGAGATCGTTCAGCGTGCCCACCAGCGCAGCGATGCCCGCGTGGCTGGGCACGCCCTCCAGATGCCACTCGATGCTCGAGTCGTGGTCCCATTCGGGCACCTGCGCCAGCTCGCCGCCCATGAACAGCAGCTTCTTGCCCGGCTGGGTCCATTGCAATCCGTAGAGAAGCCGAAGGTTTGCAAGCCGCTGCCATTCGTCACCCGGCATGCGATCCAGCAGCGAGCCCTTGCCGTGCACGACCTCGTCGTGGCTGAGCGGCATGACGTAGTTCTCGCTGAACTGGTAGACCGCGCGGAAGCTGATCTCGTTGTGGTGGTACTTGCGGTGGATGGGCTCGTGCCCCAGGTACGTCAGTGTGTCGTGCATCCAGCCCATGTCCCACTTGTACCCGAAGCCCAGCCCGCCCAGATGGGCCGGGCGCGTCACGCCGGGCCATGCGGTCGATTCCTCGGCAAAGGTCACGATGTCCGGATGGGCCCCGTACAGCGTCGTATTGAGCTGGCGGAGGAAGTCGATGGCTTCCAGGTTCTCGCGCCCGCCGAAGCGGTTGGGCACCCACTCGCCTTCCTTGCGCGAGTAGTCGCGGTAGAGCATCGAGGCGACGGCGTCGACGCGGATGCCATCAACGTGGTATTTGTCCAGCCAGAACATGGCGCTGGAGATGAGGAAGCTGCGGACCTCGTGCCGCCCATAGTTGAAGATCATCGACTTCCAGTCGGGGTGGAAGCCCTCGCGCGGGTCGGCATGCTCGAACAGGTGCGTGCCGTCGAACAGCGCCAGCCCGTGGGCGTCGGCCGGGAAGTGGCTGGGCACCCAGTCGAGGATCACGCCGATGCCCGCCTGGTGCAGCGTATCAATGAGGAACATGAAGTCCTGCGGCGTGCCATACCGGCTCGTGGGCGCGAAGTAGCCCACGGTCTGGTAGCCCCAGCTCTTGTAGAGCGGGTGCTCCATGACCGGCATGAGCTCGACGTGCGTGAACCCAAGCCGGTTGCAGTACTCGGACAGCACGGGCGCGAGTTCGCGGTAGTTCAGGCTTCGGTTGCCGTCTTCTGGCACGCGCCGCCACGAGCCCAGGTGCAATTCGTAGATGCTCATGGGCTGGTCGACCTTGTGGCGCTGGCCGCGGGTCCGCATCCACGCGTCGTCATTCCATTCGTAGCCGAGCCCCTGCACGATCGAGGCCGTACGGGGCGGCTGCTCCTGCCGAAAACCAAATGGATCGGTTTTTTCGAGCCGCCTGCCGCCCGCGTGCGAGTCGATGACGTACTTGTAGTGGGCGCCCTCGCGCGCGTTGGCGGCGACGCCGACCCACAGCCCGCTGCTGCCCACCGGGGTCAGGGTGTCGGCTCCGGGAGACCAGTAGTTCCAATCCCCCACCACCGAGACGGCCCGGGCATTGGGCGCCCAGACGCCGAACCGAACGCCCTGCCCGCCCGGCAGCGGGTGGGCGCCGAGCTTCTCGTACAGGTGGGCGTGGGTGCCCTCGTTGAACCAGTACTGGTCGTCGGCAGAGATCCAGCCGTGGTCTTGGGTCTGGCCTACAGCGTGGCGTGCGTCGGGCGGGATCATTAAGAGATGGTTGGTCACGTCTGGGCTCTCCGAGCGGCGCGAGGGCCGCCAGAGCCCAGATCGACCGAAAACCGTGGCCGATCCAGCACGGATCGCCTTCGGAAACCCCTTAGATCGAAGTCATGCCCGCTGAATCAGCCGTGACCTCGCTCCTGGCGAAGCTCTCTCTCGGCTTGGAGCCAGTCTGCGACGGGGTCGCCGGGAGCGCCGCCCCGCGCCTCGAACAACTCATAGGCCCGCTGGCGGATCTCTTCGTGCGTTGGCTCGGGACCACGGGCTCGCTCCGAAGCCGCACGGGACTTTGCCGGCTCGGCTCGCAGCAGCGATGCCCGGACGGCCCCGGGGCTCTCGTTGGCGGCGACACCGCCGAGCGGGCGCTTGGCCTCGACGACTCGCTGGGGCTCTATCCGGCCCGATGCCGGCTGGTCAGGAATGAGGAGCCGGCGAACAGATTCCGGCGCCCTGCTCTCACGCTCGCGCCGCGATGCGGTGAACACCGAATAGGCATGCTGGCGGAGCGCTGTGCTGTTCGAGCCGATCACGGCCCACCTCCATCCGGGCGGCGGAATTCGTCCGCCGAGAGCCGCCGCACCGATTGATTCTCCTGATCAATCGTACGGTTCGCCGAAAATATCGACCAGCCGAAGGGCCGACTTTTGCGGCAGTCTGGCGACGGATTCATAAAACCCCAACGAACAGCCTGCGAGCATGCGCATTTCGCGACATCGTGGGCCGATTCCCGCTCACGCCCGCCACCGCCAAGACCGATAGTGGATTGACGCTCCTCTCCCACTGACGGAGCCGAAGATACGACGAGCCGACCCGAGCGGCGCAAGGATTGCGCGGCGCGGGCATGGCGATGCCTCGCACGGAGAGCGACGTGGCCCCGATCAGAGCGGAACATGAACCAGACCGACCCACGACGCTGCCCGGCGGCCGTGGTTCGCCGGGGGTGCTGCTGGTCGAGGTCGGCTACGAGGTGTGCAACCCCATCGGGGGCATCTACCAGGTGCTGCGGTCGAAGGCGGCCACCATGGTCGACCATTGGGATGATCGATACCTGATGGTCGGCCCGTACGTGCCCGAGCAGGCGGCCCTGGAGATGGAGCCGCGTCGGCCTACGGGGTGGCTGGCCCGGGCCGTGGCCGCCCTGGACGACATCGGCATCGCGTGCCATACCGGGCGCTGGCTGGTGCCGGGGCGGCCTCGCGTGGTGCTGCTGGACAACAAGCTGCCGGCCGAACGCATCAACAGCGAGAAGTTCTACCTCTGGCAGCACGACAAGGTGAGTTCGCCCAGCGGCGACGAGATGGTCGACGGGGTGATCGCCTTTGCCGACGTCACGCGCCACTTCATGCGGGCCGTGGACCACGCCTGGCGAGATCAGCGGCCCGCCCGCCGCCACCCGCGCCGCGTGATGGCCCACTTCCACGAGTGGATGGGCGGGCTTGCCATTCCGCTCATGAAGCGTGAAGAGCAGCCGATCTCGACGGTGTTCACCACGCACGCCACCCTGCTGGGCCGCTACCTGGCCAGCAGTGACGACCCACCCGAGACCGTTGTGGGGCTGGACCCGGCCGCCGAGGCCGACCGCTTCGGCATCCGCTCGCGGCACGACTACGAGCGGCTGGCTGCGCGCGATTGCGACGTAATGACGACCATCAGCCCGCTGACGGGCGTGGAGTGCGAGCACCTGCTGGGACGCAAGCCCGACGCCATCCTGCCCAACGGGCTGGACATCGGCCGCCTGAGCGTGGGCCACGAGTTCCAGACGCTGCACGCGCTGTTCAAGGACAAGGTCCACCACTTCACGATGGGGCACTTCTTCCCCACCCGGCCCATCGACCTGGACCACACGCTCTACTTCTTCACCAGCGGGCGCTACGAGCCTCGCAACAAGGGCTTCGACCTGTTCATCCGCGCCAACGCCCGGCTGAACGAACTGCTGAAGGAGACCGACAACCCCCACACGGTGGTATCGTTCATCGTCACTCGGCGCGACGTGCGGTCCATCGATCCGGTGGTGCTCCAGAACCGGGCCGTGCTGGACGAACTCGAGGACGTGTGCGAACACATCGCCGACGATCTGCGCGAGCGGCTCTTCCGGACGGCGGCCAGCGAGGGGCGGGTCTCGCTCGACTCGATGGCCGAGGAGTACTGGATGCTCCGGCTCAAGCGCACGCAGGCGGCCTTCCGCACGCGGGGCTGGCCCAGCGTCATCACCCACACGCTCGAGGGCGACCCCCGCGACGAGGTTCTCAGCGAGATCGCCGTCGCCGGCCTGCGCAACGACCCTGAAGACCGTGTCAAGATCGTCTACCACCCCCAGTTCATCAGCCCCACGAACCCCCTATGGGGCATGGAGTACGACCAGTTCGTGCGCGGCTGCCACCTGGGAATCTTTCCCAGCACGTACGAGCCCTGGGGTTACACGCCGCTGGAGTGCCTGGCCCTGGGTGTACCGGCCATCACCACCGACATGTCGGGCTTCGGCGACTTCGTCACCGAACGCCACGCACAGCCCGCCGGCTGGGCGCCGTGGGTGCTCCAGCGCAAGCACAAGACCACGGCCCAGGCGGTCGAGGCCCTGGCCCGCCGCATGCTCGAGTTCTGCCAGCTCACCCAGCGCGAGCGGATCCGCGTGCGGAACTCGGCCGAGCAGCGGTCGTGGCTGTTCGACTGGATGGAAATGGGCGAGGCATATGCCCAGGCCCACGATCTTGCGCTGCACCGAGGCCCCAAACCTGCCGAAGTTGGGGAGTCTGGCTCTTCATCGCTCGAGTGAATCGATTATCGGAAGGAAGCATCGCCCATGCCCGCACGCCAAAACCAGCATCTCGGCATCGATCCCCGCGTGGCCTACTTCACGATGGAGATCGCCATCAACGACAAGATCCCGACCTACTCCGGTGGGCTGGGCGTCCTGGCCGGCGACACCGTGCGGTCGGCGTGCAACCTGAAGGTGCCGATGGTGGCCGTGTCGCTGCTGCATCGCGGCGGGTACTTCAAGCAGACGCTCGAAGCCAACGGCACGCAGCACGACGAGCCCATCTCGTGGCGACCCGAGAAGTTCATGACCCGGCTGCCCAACGAGATCAGCGTGAAGCTCGATGGCCGCACCGTGCGCGTGGGCGCGTGGAAGACCGCCATCCGCGACAAGTACCATGGCTTCGAGACGCCGGTCATCTTCCTGGATACCGATCTGCCCCAGAACCGCAAGGACCATCGCGGCATCACCAACCGCCTCTACGGCGGGGACGACGAGCTGCGCCTGCGGCAGGAAGCGATCCTGGGCATCGGCGGCGTGCGCATGCTCAACATCCTGGGCGGCGACGGCATCAAGATCTACCACATGAACGAGGGCCACGCCAGCCTGCTGGTGCCCGAGTTGATCCGACATACGTCACGCTTCAGCCATCGCAAGCCAACGGACCCGTCCGTGCTGGCCGAGGTTCAGGAAAAGTGCGTGTTCACGACGCACACTCCGGTGCCGGCAGGCCACGACCGCTTCCCCATGGAGATGGTGCACAGCATCCTCGACCCCGAGATCGTCGAGTTACTGCATCCCGAACCCGAGGGAGCGATGCACGAGGCGCCGATGGAAGCCAATCCGAACGCCACAACCGAGCCGCCCGAGCCCGTGGCCCAGGCGGTCGCCAGCCACGATGGCCCGGTTCCCGCGTATGCCCTGCCCGCGGGCGTACCGATGGTCGAGCGTGCGAGCCGTCGCTACGGCGGCGGTACCGCCGTGGCCGAGCCCCCGCCCCCGCCCAAGGGCACGCTGAACATGACGCTCACGGGCTTCTGGGGCAGCGGACGCATCAACGCCGTCGCCCGCCGCCACGCCGAGGTCTCGCGCAAGATGTTCGGCCGCGACGATATCCAATCGGTCACCAATGGCATCCATGCCCGCACCTGGGTGTGCGGCGACATGGCGAAGCTGTTTGACAAGCACATGCCCGGCTGGCGCGACGACAACAGCGAGCTTCGCTTTGCCATCGACCTGGATCGCAAGGCCTTGCTCAAGGCACACCTGCGCGCCAAGGTCGCGCTGATCGATCGCGTGAACGAGCTGACGCACGCCGACTTCGACCTGGACACCTTCACCATCGGCTTTGGTCGCCGCGCCACGGCGTACAAGCGGCTGACGCTGCTGCTGCGCAACCCTAAGAAGTTCGACGAAATCGCCGAGAAGCACGACGGCATCCAGGTCGTCCTGGCCGGCAAGGCCCACCCCAAGGACGAGCCGGGCCAGGCCATGATCGTCGACACGCTGCGCAAGGCCAAGCGGCTCAAGCATGCCCGCGTGGTGTACCTGCCCAACTACAACATGGCGCTGTGCGGGCTCATGACCGCTGGCAGCGACATCTGGCTCAACACCCCGCGCCCACCCCTGGAGGCCAGCGGCACCAGCGGCATGAAGGCCGCCATCAACGGCGTGCCCAACCTCAGCACGCTGGACGGCTGGTGGCTGGAGGGCTGCATCGAGGGCCTCACCGGCTGGGCCATCGGCAAGGACGACTTCGGACCCAACCGCAAGCGCAAGGCTCCCACCACCAACACCCAGGACCGCAACCACGCCCAGGACATCTACGACAAGCTCGATCAGGTCATCCTGCCGACCTACGAAAACCGCACGAAGTGGGCCGACATCATGGCGCACTCCATCGCCATCAACGGCTCGCATTTCACCACACAGCGGATGGTGCGCGAATACGTCTCGGGCCTGTACTTCGTGTAGGCGTCAGCCGCGGGGAGCCAGGGCCGACGCATCGAGCGTGCCCTCGTACTCGAAGCTCGCATCGGGGCGATACAGCCCCGAGTCGAACATGGCGCGCCAGAAGATGCCCGGTAGCGTATAGCCGAGGCGGCCTCGCAAGCGATACCGCACCTCGCGCACCGGCAGATCATCCCACGCGATGGGCACCGGAAGTTCCACCGACTGTTGGTCCTTGCGGCTAAGCGTCGCCTCGGCGCTGCGTCGCCCACGGAACACACGCTCGCCCTCGATGCTCAGCGTGTAGTCCACCATCCGCAGGGGCAGTTCGGTCTCGCCCGTGTTGTTCGCGACGATGGTGAACGAGAGCACCGCTGCCTCGGCGGTCGTGTTCTGGATGCTGACGCCCTCGACGTTGGCCGTGGGGCGCGTAACGCACCCGCCTGCTGCGATGGCTCCGAACACCCAGGCCAGCAAGACCAGCCGAAGCGCCGTCATCTCGAAATACTCGCCAGCAGGGGAAGGACGACGACCAGGCCGATGAAGGCCGCAAGTCCCAGACCCAGCATCGCCAGGATGACCTGGGCCGTCATGACCAGCACTGGACGCGGCAGACGCTTGATGTCGTCGATGCGCACCGACTTCCAGGACAGGCTCACGAGAAGCGCGATGGGGATCAAGAGCAGGAACCACCACGCGTGGGCATCGATGGGATCGATGAACGGACGCCACCCGAGCGTCAGCGCAAGCGGGAGCGAACTCATGGCGTGGCCCCCCGTCCGTACAACTCCGATTCGGGTCGGCGACGATTGAACAGGGCATCGAGCACCGCCACCAGGTTCAGCATGCCCGCCAGCGCGACCATCAGGAGGGCGACCTCGTTGACCTTGCCCACCGACTTGCCCGCCCCGGGTCGCCCCTGGAAGCTACCCGAATCGCCCCACTGCGGCGTGCGAGCCAGTTGCGGGTAGGGCAAGCGACCATCCTGGGCGGTTGCGACACGGACCTCGCCCGGGAAGGCAGACCGGAAGATCGGCTGCGGCCGTCCCGGGGCCGAATCGTCCATCGCCCAGGCCTTGAACTGGTTCTGGTTGACCCAGTCGGCGACGAACGTGGCCGGCCCGACGAACGCGTGCACGTAGAACCAGAGACGGTCCTCGCGGCTGTCCACCGTGTCGATGCCACCCAGCAGGATGCCCCCGAAGAACAGGCCCAGGATGCCCAGGCCGATGGCCAGGGCTCGTCGGGGTTGCCCAAGCACGAGGTGGCCAAGGCCGGGCAGCAGCAGCCCGGCAACCCCGGCAACGGGGTGGAACCGCTCCGGCCCCGGCGCGAACCGCGAAACGCTCGCCCGGGGAGCGGGCGGGGTGGGTGCGGTGCCGGGCGGTGCGGGGGTGTCGGACATGAGGCCGATGGTAGCCCCAGGGCCTCCGGGCCTCCGCGTGCGGCGACGGGCGGCCTGAACAGTTGACACGGCCCGAAAGGGGTGTAGCCTTGCGGCGCTCCCCGGTCGCGCTCGCTCAGCCCTTGGAAAGGGGGCCGCCGGGCGACGGGCCACGGGAGCACGCGGTGTACCGGCTCCCCACTTGGACCACCGGTGCGGCTCTCTACCGCCGCACCCTTGCGGACGAACAGACATGCCCACGCTCATGCTCGATGCCGAAGAAGTCACCTGGGCCGCTCCGGGCCTGGCTCCCGAGCCCGCCTCGCCCTGGCTGCCCGACAACTCGGACCTTGTGGCCTACGACGACGATGAGGACGATGACGATTTTGACGACCTCGACTACGACGATGAAGAGGAAGACGAGGACTACGACGCCGACTTCCTCGACGACGACGAAGATGAGGTGGCCGACGACGACGAAGATGCCGATGAGGACGACGAAGACCTCTAAGGCCAAGGGCCCATCACGCCCTGAGCCCGGCCACCTCCGGCCGACGCTCGCTTGCGTGTTCTGAGCCGGCGGCCAGGAGCACGCCGTCCATGCCGCAAGCACATCGCAACGATCATCACGCCAACGAATCCGACGCCTTCGACTTCGAACTCAACGAAGACGAGTCCGCCTCGCTCGACGAGGCGATCGCCCCGTTGGCCGATTCCGATTCGCTCTCCAGCGACGACGATTCGCCGCCGCCCGACACCCGGCGCGCCGAGGTCGTCGATCGCCGCCTGGGCCTGGACCGTCGCAACATGCCCGGTGCCGAACGGCCCACGGGACTGGAGCGTCGTCGCGGCCGCGGACGCCGGCTGAGCGACTTCCACCGCTCTGCCGAGGAGGGTGAGATGACGCAGGAGCAGTTCATGTTCCTGATGGCCATCGACGCATTCAAGAAGGGCAACGACGTGACCTTCCCCGCGTGGAGCGACGTGCTGGAGATCATCCGCCTGCTGGGCTACCGCAAGGTGCAGAAGGCCGCCGTGGACCTGGGCCGAGCCGAGGACTGGACCGAACCGCCCGAGGCGCCCCACAACGTGCGGACCGACAAGCAACTGCAGCGCAATGCGGCCGCTCGGGCGGCCTTCAGGAAGGGCGACAGCGCCGCCTGAGCGAACGCTCATCCAGCCACGCCGCGGGCGATCCCTCCGATAGACTGCACGCGGAGGGCCGCGATGCAGATCTTCTTCGACAACTGGAACACCATCGGCCGGACGCTGCTGGTGGGCGTCCTGGCCTACGTGGCCGTGGTGGTCTTCCTTCGGATCTCAGGCCCGCGCACCTTATCCAAGATGAATGCGTTTGACTTCATCGTCACGATCGCCCTGGGTTCGACGCTGGCCACGGTCTTGATAAGCAAAGATGTCAGCCTGGCCCAGGGCGTCACCGCCCTCGGGCTGCTCATCACGCTCCAGTTCGTGGTCACCTGGAGCAGCGCACGATGGCGGCTCATCAAGCAGGCCGTGACCGGCGAGCCGGTGCTCCTGCTCTTCGAGGGGCGCATGCTCAGTGAGGCCATGAAGCGCACCCGAGTCACGACCGACGAAATCCGGTCGGCTCTCCGCACCAACGGCCTGGCCGCATTCGAGCAGGCCCATGCCGTGGTCCTCGAAACCGATGGCAGCTTCAGCGTCGTGCCCACAGGCGAGCGCCAGGGCAACTCCACGCTCCAGGGCGTCCGAAATCGGCCCGGCTCCTGAGCGGCCGGCACCGGCTGCTACTTGTCCTTGTAGTAGTCCAGATTGAGTTCGACGTACTTGTTCCACTGTTCGGGCAGGTCTTCCTCGGGGAAGATCGCCTGAACGGGGCATTCATCCACGCACAGCCCGCAATCGATGCAGGTGTCCGGATCGATGTACAACTGGTTGGCCTGCTCGAAGTCGCCCTCGTCCTTGCCCGGATGGATGCAGTCAACCGGGCAGACCTCGACGCACGAGGTGTCCTTCGTCCCGATGCAGGGCTCGGCGATCACATGCGGCATATCACGACTCCAACTCAGAAGCGAGCGCGATCGGGCCCGGATCAGGCCCTTCGGCTCGGATGGTGCGGCTCAGGTCGCCATTGTAGAAGCCGCGACCACCCCGTCATCCCGGGCGGCCGTCTCCCCCAATGCATTCCCGGCTGTGATGCGGATCAGCTCCGTCCAGCCCCCGCCGGCACGCGCTCTTCGCGGCGCACTTCCACGATGGGCGGTTCGGGCAGTTCGGCCGCATGGCCGTTTGCCGTCGCGCCCGTGGCTGCGGGCTGGCTCACCTGAGACTCGAGCGCCGCCTTCATGAGCCGGCCCGGCTTGAAGCGAACCGCACGCTTGGGCGGTACGGGAACCGGTTCGAGTGTTTTCGGATTCTGAGCGGTCCGCGCCGCGCGAGACTTCACCTCGAAGACGCCAAAGTCCCGGATCTCGATCCGCTGGCCGCTGCCAATGGCCTCGATCATCTGATCGAGGACGCCCTGGACGACGGTCTGGACGTCGTGTCGCGAAAGCTTGGTCTGGCGAGTGATCTCGTCCACCAGGTGCTTCTTGGTCACGTTCTTGTCGTTGCCGACGCTCGCGTTGCCTTTGGAAGCCATATCGACTCCTGGAGGGGTCTAGCCGGAGCAGGCTATGAGCGGCCGGCCCCCACTTTGCCCGGCCGCCGCGATTCGGACGGGCGTCATACCGAAAGCGCGGACGCCCGAACGGGCAGTATCGCGGATTTGCCGACGAGAATCAACCTCAGTCTGCTTCGAAATGACGCACCGACCGCGAACGGTAGCCCTCGGCTTTCTGGTCCGAAGCCTGCCCACCGTGCCTGGGACGCACGCCACGGCGGGTTCCCTCCCCACTTTCGCGAGCGGCAGGTCCGATGACGCTGGGCAAAGACGTCTCGTACGTGCCCTCGATCGCACGCTTCACCAGCGACATGGCCCCCTCGATGCTGTCCACAAGATGAAAAAGGGACAGGTCGGCTTCAGAAATTGTTCGGAACTTGTTCCACATCTTGTCTCGGATCCACGCCACCGGCTCGGCCCAGAACTCCGAGCCGTACAGGATCAGCGGGAAGGGCTCGACCTTCAGCGTCTGCATCAGCGTCATGGCCTCGAAGAACTCGTCCAGCGTTCCGAACCCGCCCGGAAAGATCACGAACGCACGGGCGTACTTCACCAGCATGACCTTTCGCACGAAGAAGTACTCGAACGTCAGTTCGTCGGTCTGATACGGGTTTGGCTCCTGTTCCATGGGCAAGGCGATGTTCATGCCCACCGATCGACCACCGACGTCGTACGCCCCGCGATTGGCCGCCTCCATGATGCCCGGTCCGCCGCCGGTGATCACGGTGAGCCCAGACTCGGCCAATGCCGCTCCCATCTTCCGGGCGGCATCGTACATGGGGTCATCGGCCTTGGTGCGGGCCGAGCCGAACACCGTGACCGCCGGCGGCAGCCGCTCGAGGGTGTCAAAACCCTCGACAAACTCGCTCATGATGCGAAGGACCCGCCACGAGTCGTGGCCTCGATCGGGGTGCGCCTCTGGGAAGGGCCCGAACTTCGAGCCTCGTGTCTCGCCACCCGCACGTCCGTCCGTATGCTCGGCCATGCCCGGATCATCGGCCCCCGACGGCCATAAGCAAGCCCCCACCCCCTGGTCACCTGCAGATTGGTCGCTCCATGCCGCCCTGGCCTGGCTGAATGCCAAGGTGAACTTCGAGCGCCAGCCCGACCGGAGCCTGGCCACCCGCGTGTTGAAGCTCGACCGCATGCGGGCGCTATCGGCCGCCCTGGGAGACCCGCACCTGGCCGTGCCGGCCATCCACGTGGCCGGCAGCAAGGGCAAGGGCAGCATCACCCGCATGGCCGCCAGCATCCTGACCGCCGCGGGCATGCGCAGCGGCGCCTTCACCAGCCCGCACCTGATCCATCCCAACGAGCGCATCGCCGTCGACCGCCAGCCATGCAGTGACGCCGAGCTGGCCACGGCCATCTGGCGGGTCAACCAGGCCGAGGCTGCCCTCCCAGCCGAGGTCATCGAGCGATTTGGCTCGCCCACCTACTTCGAGGCCATCACCGCCGCCGCATTCGACCACTTCGCACGTTCGGGCTGCCACGCGGCCGTCTACGAGGTTGGCCTGGGCGGACGGCTCGACTCGACCAACATCCTCAGCCCTGCCGCTTGCGTGCTCGCGTCGATCGAGCTCGAGCACACCGACATCCTGGGCGACACGCTCGCGAAGATCGCCGCCGAAAAGGCCGGCATCCTCAAGCCCGGCGTGCCCGCCATCTGTACGCCCCAGCCGCCCGAGGTGCTCGAGGTGTTCGAGGCATGCGCCGCCGAGGTTGGTGCTCCGCTGCTCGTCCTGGGAGACGACATCGCCTTCACGCACCGCATGGACGCGGGCCACGCCATGGTCACGGTGACCATCGACGGCCGCGTGCTCTCCAACGTCCGAAGCCCCCTTCCGGGCGCGCATCAGGCGGCCAACACCGCCGCCGCGATCGCCGCATGCGCCCGGCTCCTCGGCGAGCGGCTCACCGAGACCGTGGTCGCCGATGGACTCGCGCACACGCCCCGCGACGGACGCATGGAGACGATCGCCACGAGCCCCACGCTCATCATCGACGGCGCCCACACGCCCGCCTCCCTGCGCGCCACGCTGGCAGCCCTCCCCGAGCACGACGGGGGCCTCGTCATCATCTTCGGCTGCGCAAAGGACAAGGACGCCGCCGGCATGCTCGACCAGCTCGCCAGAGCGGGCGGCCAGGTGGTCTTTACGCAAGCCGGGCCAAGATCGCGTCCGGCAGAAGAACTCGCGGTAATCTATGCATGCTCGAGCGAAGTGCGTGCCGACCCTGCCCAAGCCCTTCAGCGCGCACACGAGTTGGCAGGCCCGGCGGGCCTCATCCTCGCCTGCGGCTCGTTCATGCTCGCCGGTGCGATCAAGTCGCTTGGCTGATCAGAACGCCGCCTGCCCCGGCGCGCGCGGGAATGGAATCGCGTCGCGGATGTTCTGCAGGCCCGTGCAGTACATCACCAGGCGTTCAAAGCCCAGGCCAAATCCTGCGTGCGGCACCGTCCCATATCGACGCAAATCGCGATACCAGCCGTACTCGTCCTTGGGCAGGCCCATCTCGTCGATGCGCTGATCGAGCACGTCCAGCCGCTCCTCGCGTTGGCTGCCCCCGATCAACTCGCCCACGCCCGGCACCAGTACGTCCATCGCGGCGACAGTCTTCTTGTCGTCGTTCAGCCGCATGTAGAAGGCCTTGATGTCCTTGGGATAGTCCACCACCACCACGGGCTGCTTGAACTTCTCCTCGGTCAGGTACCGCTCGTGCTCGCTCTGCAGGTCGGTGCCCCACTCGACGGGGAACTCGAACTTCTTGCCGCTCTTTTGCAGGATGTCCACCGCCTCGGTGTAGGGCAGCATGCGGAAGGGCGAGGCGATCACGTGCTTGAGCCGATCGATCAGCCCCTTTTCGATCCGCTCGTCGAAGAACTGCGCGTCATCGGCGCAGTGCGTCAGCAGGTCGTCGAAGACGTACTTCAGCAACCCCTCGGCCAGCTTCGCGTTGTCGTTGAGGTCCGCGAACGCGATCTCCGGCTCGATCATCCAGAACTCGGCCAGGTGGCGGCTCGTGTTGCTGTTCTCGGCACGGAACGTGGGTCCGAATGTGTACACCCGGCTAAGCGCACAGCAGTACGTCTCGACGTTGAGCTGCCCCGACACCGTCAGGAACGACTGCTTGCCGAAGAAGTCTTCCTTCCAGTCAACGCCCCGTTTGTCCTCGGTCATCGGCGGGTTCACCGCGTCCAGCGTGCTGACGCGGAACAGGTGTCCGGCTCCCTCGGCGTCGCTCGTGGTGATGATGGGCGTGTGGACCCAGTAGAAGCCGTTTTGCTCGAAGTAGCTGTGGATCGCATACGCCAGGCGATGCCGGACGCGGGCCATGGCGCCGAACGTGTTCGTGCGCGGCCGCAGGTGCGCGACCTCGCGGAGATACTCGAAGCTGTGCCGCTTGGCGCTGGCGGGATAGGTATCGGGGTCTTCCACCCAGCCCACGACGCGAACCTCGCTTGCGACCACCTCCACGCACTGGCCCTTGCCCTGGCTCTCGACCAGTTCGCCGTCGACCTCGATCGCGCAGCCGGTGGTCAGGTGCAGGATCTCGTTGTCGTAGTTGCCAAGGTCGGTCTTGGCGACGACTTGGATGGGGTCGAAGCACGACCCGTCGTGGAGTTGGATGAAGCTCAGCCCGGCCTTGGAGTCTCTCCGGGTCCTGACCCAGCCCTTGAGCGTCACCGCAGTTCCGACGTCCGCCGCCAGGGCGTCCTTCACACGCATCGATGCCATCGCCGCCGTCCTTTCCACGCTGCCGATCCTTCGGGGGCGGGCATCGTACGCTCACCCATGGACGGCCCCACCCAGCCCGAAGCCCCCGGTGAAGGCCAATTGAGCGACACCGACGACGTGTGCCTGTGCTTCCACGTGCCGCTGGGGAAGGTCAAGCGATTCATCCAGCGCGAGGATCCACCGGTCGCCTCGCTCATCAGCGAGTGCCTGGGGGCGGGCACCGGCTGCGGCTGGTGCGTCCCGGTGCTCAAGAAGCTCCATCGCCAGCACGCCCAGAGCCAGCCCATGGAGGTCCGAGTCGACCCAGAGCTCTACGCCAGCGGCCGTCGAAGCTACCGGAAGACCGGCGTACGGCCCCAGGAGCGGTCGGGCGACTCAGAACGGGGATCCGGCCCTCCGGCGGAGGCGTAGAGAAGCACGCGAGGAGAATCATCGCAAGAAAAAAGGCGACCCGACTCCACGAGACGCCGGGTCGCCTGTTGCGAGGAATGCATCCCGGGGCATATCCCGGAACGGCTCCAGATTACCCGAAACCATGGGGTCTTGTAAACCCTTTTTTCATCATTCCATGCAAAAAGAAGCCCCCACCCGGCTCGGGAGGGGGATCTGGTGCATATTCGCGCAATTAATGCCGCAGGAAGCCCCACGAAAGTGGGTGTATTTACCTACTCATCGATGGTGCGAAGGGTCATTCCGATCTCGCCCAGCCGCTCTTTCACCTCCGTGAGCGACGTGGCGCCGAAGTTCTTCACGCCCATCAGCTCGGCCTCGGTGTGGCTCACCAGGTCGCCCAGGCTCTGGATGTTGAGCAATTGCAGGGCCCGGCGGGCACGCACGGAAAGGGCCAAGTCGGTCACCGGCTTGTTGAGCATCGCCTCCTGGCTGGTGCCACGGAAGCGGTCCAGGGCGGTGCGCCGGCCCGAGCGATGGCCATCGTCGACGCCCTGGCCCAGGGCCATGCCCTTGGCCGAGAGCATCTTCTTGATCTCGTCCAGGCTGGAATCCCCGAAGTTCTTGTAGCTCATCAGCTCGGCTTCGGTGGTCCGCAGCAGGTCGCCCAGCGTGCGGATGTTCATCCGCTTGAGGGCCGTACGCGTCCGCACCGAGAGGTCGAAATCGGTGACGGCGGTCTCCATCTCCTGGCGGCGCTTCAGGTGGTCGCTCTCGGCGTCTTCGACCACGCCCTCATCGCGGCTGGCGATGACGTCCTTCATGTAGAGCCGGGCCCTGGGGTGGTTGGGGTCGGTGTCCAGCACCTGCCGCAGGCACCGCTCGGCCCGGGAGAACTCGCCGCGGTCTTCGTAGAGCACGGCCAGGTTCAGCAGGGCGTTCACCGGGGCGGGCGTCTTGTCGCACAGGCGCTCGTAGAGGCTGATGGCCTCGTCTTCCTCGCCCGCCAGGTCGAGGTGGTAGGCAAGTTGGAAGGCGGCCTCGTCGTGCCCGGCGTCGGCCTGGACGGCCTTGCGGAGCGTCTCGATGGCGTCCATGCGGTCGCCCGCGGCGGCCTGCTGGCGTGCCTCCTCAAGCAACCGGGCTGCCTGAGCCGAGTCTCCACCGGAACCGATGACCATGTCGAGCGCACTGGGGGACGAACTGGAACTCAAGGCGAGACCTCCAAGCAAGGGGCCGAAGAACGGCCGAATCGGGTGGCTGGATCGTGATTCTAGGCGGCTATGGCATAGGCCTCTCGGACCGGCCTCCGGCACGGCCTAGAGCTCGATCTCATCCCCCGACAGCTTCATCCGCTTCCACGCCCCCAACTTGAAACGCACCAGAAGGCACACGCCGAGCACCACGATGTAGGCCGAGGCGAAGATCCACGGGCCCACGGCGCCCCACTGGGGCACGACCGCCACGGCCAGATGCCCGCCGCCGACGATCAGCATCCACGAGAGGACGATGGTCAGCAGGCTGGGCACGAACGTGTCGCCCGCCCCGCGCAGGGCGCCGGTCATGGTCACCGCAACGGCGTCGAACATCTGGAACACCGCCGCGGCGACGAGGATCATCGAGCCCACGCGGACTACCTCGGCGGCCGACTCGCGTTCCATGTCGGCGGTCACGAACAGGCCCATGAGCTCGTGCCGGAACACGATGAAGCACGTGGCGCACGCGCCCATGTAACCGATGCCCAGGCCCATGCCCAGCCAGGCGCGCTTCTCCGCCAGGTCGATGCGTCCCATGCCGATGAGCCGACCGACGATGGCGGTAATAGCGATCGACAGGCCCACCGTGGGCATGAACGACAGGCTCATGTACCGCAATGCGATGAAACCCGCGGCCTGCTGCTCGGGCCCGAACCGCCCGCCAAGGCCCACCAGCAGGTAGCCGAAGCACACCATCTCGTTCACGAACATGACGCCCGCGGGCATCCCGACGCGCAGGATGTCCTTGATGGGCTTCCATGCCGGCTTCCAGGGCGCACGGGTCTCGAAGTTCTTCGCCCAACGGGGCGCCAGGAACAGGGCCGCGGGGATGGCCATCTCGACCGCGCTGCCGATGACGGTGCCCAAGGCCGCGCCGATCAGGCCCATCTCCGGAAAGCCCAGGAGCCCGAAGATGAGCACCCAGTTGGCCAGGACGTTCACCACGTTGCCGATGAGCGCGGCCACCATCGGAATCACCGGCTTGTGCATGCCGAAGAAGTACTGCGCGACGGTGCGTCCGCCCATGGTGAGGATCGCGCCGAAGATGAGCACGTTGGCGTACTGGCTCTCGAGTTCGACCAGTTCGGCCGAGTGCCCCATCGCCGCGAAGATCGACGGCAGCAGGAACACCATCGGAAGCAGCATGGCGGCTGCCGTCACGGCGATCCACCACTGTGCCCAGACGTAGCGCGCGCCCTTGCGTGGCGTGCCGGCGCCCAGGTTCTGCGAGACGAAGCTCGATACCACGCCCGACATGCCGAAGACCAGTGACAGGGGGATCCACACCGCGAAGCCGCCGTTGCCCTGGGCCGAGACGTAGATGGGGTCGTTGCCCCATTGGGTGACCATGAGCATGTCGACGAACTGCATCGCCGAGTAGCTGACCATCTGCACGATGCTGGGGGCGGCGATGAACAGCATGTCCAGCAGCGGATGCCGCAGGAACTCGCGTTGCTCGTCTTGAGCGCCGGGGAGGGTCATGGGGAGGCTTCCACGACGCCCGCGGACGCCGTTACGGGGGGGAGGTGGCGCGTGCGGCCGCGAGCTTCGCGGCCAGACGCAGCGCCGCGGCCATCGAGCCGGCGTCGGCCACGCCCCGCCCGGCGATGCCGAACGCGGTTCCGTGGTCGGGGCTGGTTCGCGGCACGGCGAGCCCCAAGGTTATGTTCACCGCCTCGTCGAAGGCCACCAGCTTCAGCGGCGCCAGGGCCTGATCGTGGTACATCGCGACGACAACGTCGAAGATGCCCCCCGGCCGGCGGGCGTCGCGGAACACCGTGTCTCCCGGCAGGGGACCGGTGACGTCCAGGCCGCGTGCCTTGGCGGCGTCCACGGCCGGGGCGATGATCGCCTCGTCCTCCTCGCCCAGGGCCCCACCCTCGCCCGCGTGCGGATTCAGCCCGGCAACGGCGACGCGTGGCCGCTGGACGCCCAGATCGCGGCATAGCGCGGCCGACAGTTCGATGACGTCCAGCACCCGTTCGGTGGTGATCGTCTCGGCGACCAGGCGGAGCGGGATGTGGGCGGTAACCAGCGCGACGAGCAGCGGCCGGCTCACGAATGCCATGGCATGGCGCTGGGCGCCGAGCCGCTCGGCCAGCAACTCGGTGTGCCCCAGGTGGGCGCCCTGCCCCGCCGCGACCCAGGCGGCCTTGCTGATCGGCCCGGTGCAGATTGCCTGCGCCCGGGCGGGGTGTCCATCGGGCAGCATCGTCGCGTCGACCGCGTGCAGCACCTGGGCATGGCTGATCGCGCCGTTCCGCGCCGTTGGCTCGTGATCGAACGGCTGGCCATCGTCGCCGTCGTCGAGTTGGCACACCGTCACCGGCTCGTTGGGGTCGATGTCTTCGAGCGAATCGACCACGGGCCAGTCGTGCCGTCCGAGCGCGCGAGACGGGCCGTATATCACGATCCTCGCCGCATCGCCGGCCCCACCATTCAACGCGGCGCAGAGCACCTCGGGGCCGATTCCACCCGGGTCGCCCATCGAAACGGCGATGCAGGGGCGTGTGGCTGGCGCGCTCTCCATGCAGAATGGTACCAGAGCCGGCCTGCGCACTCGTTTGCGGGGAAACCATGAAGATGAACTCACGTGATGCCGGGGGACACAAACCCGGCGGCTACCATTCTCGATGGATATCACCAAGCTTTCTTCCACGACATTCCGCGCCGCGGCCATCCTCGCGGTGGCCGGAACGGCGTTTGTCGCCGGGTGCGGCAACTCTTCCCAGAACGGCACCGATGCCGGCCAAGGCGCCACGGGCCAGGATCGTCCGACGACCGAACAGCCGGCCGGCGATGCTTCGGGACCCGATCAGACGCCATCCGCAGAGCAGACCGAGCCCAGCGGCGAGCCGGCGGCGAGCGATCAGTCGCAGCCGTTCCAGGAGGTCCGCACCACCGACATTGAGGTCGGAGATGGCGCCCAAGCCGACATACAGGACATCGTGACGGTCCACTATCGCGGCACCTTCCGCGAAAGCGGCGAGGAGTTCGATTCCAGCTACAGCCGGGGCGAGCCCTTCACGCTGCCGCTGCGGAACTTCGTGCCCGGCTTCAGCCAGGGCGTCGAAGGCATGCGCGTGGGCGGCAAGCGCCGCATCGAGATTCCGTATCGCCTTGCCTACGGCGAACAAGGCAGCCCGCCCACGATCCCGCCGCGCTCGGACCTGGTCTTCGAGGTCGAGTTGGTCGACGTGGAGAAGCCCGAACCGCCCAAGACGCCCGATCTTGCCAGCGAATTCGAGGGTGAGCCGCAGGAACTTGACGGCGGGCTGGTCGTCCGCGACATCACCGTGGGCCAGGGCGAGAAGAGCGTGAAGCCGGGCGCCAAGGTGTTCGTGCACATCCTGGGCGTGCAGGCCGAGAGCGGCGAGCAGTTCGCCTCCAGCCGCGAAGCCGGTGGGCCGCAGCAGCTCGATCTTGGAGACCCGCGGATGCTGCCCGGCCTGGCGCAGGGCATCGTGGGCATGAAGCCCGAGGGCACGCGTCGCATCGAGGTGCCCGCCGAGCTGGGCTTTGGCGCCCAGGGCGCGGGCGACGTGGTACCGCCGAACAGCGATCTCGTCTTCGAGGTCGAGTTGCTGAGCATGGCCAACCCACGCGAACTGAGCACCGAGTGGGTCAGCGAGGAGACGCGCGAGAATGGCCTGGTCGTGCGCGTGGTGAAGGAAGGCGACGCCGAGAAGGAACCCATCCCCGAAGGCGGCATCGCCGTGCTGCACACCATGGGCGTGCTTGAAGACGGCACCGTCTTCGATTCGACGTTCGACCAGGGCCAGCAGGCCACCGTGCCGCTCGAGCAGGCCGTGATCGAGGGCTGGAGCCAGGGCGTGGTGGGCATGCGGCCGGGCGAGATCCGCCAGATCGTCGTTCCGCCCGAACTCGGCTTCGGCGAGGAAGGCCAGCCCCCGGCCGTGCCGGGTAACGAGACGCTGACCTTTGAGATCGAGTTGTTCGATTGGCGCATGCCCCGAGAGTTCTCGACCGAGTTCGTCGGCGAAGCCGAGCAGCTCGAAGAGGGCATCACCATCCGCCAGGTGAGCGTGGGCGAGGGCCCCGAAGCCGCCGAGGGCCAGATGGCCGTGATTCACTACTTGGCCGAGTTGCCCGACGGCACCATCGTCGCCAACACGTTCGACACCGGCGACATGCAGGTGGTGCCGCTCGATGGCGCCGACCCCCTGCCCGGTCTGCGCAAGGCCATCGTGGGCATGAAGGTGGGCGGCGTCCGTCGCATCGAGCTCGCGGCCGAACAGGCGTTCGGCGCCCAGGGCAACCCGCCCATGGTGCCCGCCGATACGCCCATCACGTTCGAAGTCGAACTGATGGGCGTGCAGTAAGCCACCGAAGAGTCCGCAGACATGCCCGGGACGGCCCGGGAAGAAAGGAACCGATTCGCATGACCGAACGACATGAAATGCCCGGCGGCCTGGTGGCCGAAGACGTCGAGGTTGGCTCGGGGGCCGAGTGCCCGCACGGCGCCACCGTGAAGGTGCACTATCGCGGCACGCTGGAAGACGGCACCCAGTTTGATTCCAGCTACGACCGCGGCGAACCCATCACCTTCCCGCTGGGCAGCCTCATCCAGGGCTGGCAGATCGGCATTCCCGGCATGAAGGTCGGCGGCAAGCGCCGGCTCGAGATTCCCTACAGCTTGGGCTACGGCGAGCGTGGCGCGCCACCAAGCATTCCGCCTCGCGCCAACCTGGTCTTCGACATCGAACTGCTCGACGTCAAGTAAGACCCGGCGGCGACCAGAACGAGGCCCGGGCGCGAGCCCGGGCTTTCTGATGCGCTACGGATACGCCTGCCGCGTGGGGCGCAGCATGATCTCGCTCAGGTGCACGCCCGCAGGCTGGGCACACGCAAACAGGATCGATCGCGCCACGTCTTCGGGCGTCAGCACCGGCGCCATCGACTCCATGAATTCGCCGAAGGCCTTGGGGTCATACCCCGCCGCCGATTGGAACTCGCTGGCCACGACGCCCGGCTCGATAGTCGTCACGCGGATGCCCTTCGGGCCCGCTTCGCGGCGCATGGCCTCGGCGATCATGTGCACGGCCGCCTTGGCGGCGCCGTAGAAGCTGCTGAACGGACTCAGGTTCCGCCCCACCGTCGAACCCAGCACGACCACGTCGCGGGGGCGTTTCGGCGGTCCCTGGTACTCACCGATCTCGGCGAACATGCGGTGGATCGCCGCCCGCATCAGCTTCGCCGCTGCCAGCGTGTTGATCTGCAGGACCTCTTCCCATTCGTCCTGGTCCGAATCAAGCGGTGAGCCACGCAGGCCGCGACCCGCGTTGGCGATCACCATGTCGACCTCGCGCCCGCCCGCGGCCTTGGCCGCCTCGAGCATGGCCTCGATGACCTCGGGCTCGGCGGCATCGCCGGCAACGGGCTTCACGCGGCGCGGATCGATCTCCACCAGTTCATCGAGCCGGCCCGCCCGCCGAGCGTTGACCACGACGACGGCCCCGCCCTCGGCGAGCATGCGTGCGGTCGACAGGCCGATGCCGGCACTCGCGCCGGTCACGATGGCCACACGGTCCTTGAAGTCGCTCATGCCCCGACGATAGCCACACCGAAGGCGGTTCAAGCCCGTGACGACTGCTGCTCCGGGGTGCCCAGCGTCAGTTGGTGATGCGGTTGATGAACCCGCTCATGCCGCCGCGCATGGCGTCGATCTCGCTGTTGAAGCGCCGCTCGTCGATGTCTTCCCCGATGTTGGTCGTCAGGTCGATGCGGAAGTACCGCCGTGTCTCGGGCCGGTCGCGCACGCCCGGCGGCACGCTGTAGCCCACCACCGACCGCTGGCTGGGCGTCGTCACGATCGGCACCATCCACTGCCCGCTCTCATCGGCCCGCACGATCCGCGGCCGATCCGGATCGCGGTCATACAACACCACCGTGGCACCCGGCAGGGTCCGGCCCTGGAGCATCTCGGTCCGCCGGGCGCTGATGAAGTTACCCGAGAAGCCCAGCGAGACCTCGCTGAGGGACAACTGCAACCGCCGGCCGGGGGCGATCGGCTGGCCTTGGAGCGATTCCAGGCTTCGATGCAGCTTCGAGAGCCCGCTAAAGCTGTCGACGACGATGTTCGCGGTATAGTCGCGCACCTCGACGCCGGCGATCGAGTCCATCGTGGGCGGGCCAGCGTCGAAGCTGGGCTTCATCGCCATGCGGTTGTTCACCTTGTGGTGGCGGATGACCACCGGCCAGATTTGGTCCCACTCGCTGCGAGTGATGCGGCTCTGCCCGCTCGTCGTGTCGCCACGAACCACCACGGCCCGCACGTTGCGGAAGCTCAGGGTGACCGGCAATTCGGACTTGCGGACGCAACCGGCGAGCGGCGCGAACACGACGATCATGGCCAACAACCCGAACAAAGCGGTGACACGGCCGGTCCGACTGATCTTGGACCCGGTGATTGACGATGGGATCGGAGTCATATGACCTTTGGCGGAACGGGGCTCGGTGTGGCACAGGCATCCCAAGAACGGCAGGGGGCGCATCGGGAGCTTATCGGCCGAAATTGCGCGTAGTGGCCACAGAAGAGCAAACCGGCCGATCGGGCCTCATGCGGTGGACGAGAAGGTGCGATAATGGCCTCTGCGGGCGGGGCAGGCCGAACCCTGATCGCCCGCCGATCGTTGGAAGGGCTCGACTTCATGGGGATCGTGTCGGAAGAGTTGGGAAGGGGCATCGGATGATCATCAGCCAGGCGGGCACGCGACGGATTACGACCAGGGGAGGCCTCGTGGCCGCCATGGTCGCGGTGGGATTGTGCCTGTCCGCGTGCAGTTCGGGGCCATCCCCCAAGAAGCAGGCCCGCTTGACCGCCGCCAACGACGCGGCCGATCAGGGCACGGCCCATGTCCGCCTGGGCGACTCGCAGGCCGCCCTGAGCGAGTTCCAACGCGCCATCGAGCTCAACCCGCTGCTGACCCGCGCATACGTGGGCGCTGGCGACGCCGCCCGCGAATTGAACGATCCCGCCGCGGCCGAGCAGTACTACACCCGCGCGTCGGAACTGGACCCCAACAACCCGCGCATCCACTTCAAGCGGGGCCAGGTGCTCCAAGCGCTCGGCCGCGTCACCGACGCCATCCGCGCGTACCTCAACTCGCTGGAACTCGACCCGACCGACGCACCGGCCAACATCAACGTCTCGGTTGCCTACATGCAGGCCGAGGAGCCCCGCTTGGCTCGTCCGTTTGCCGAGCGTGCTGTGTACATCGACCCCAACAGCGCGCCAGCCCGCATCAACCTTGGCTCGATCTACGCGGCGATGGGCGAACACCGCAAAGCGGTGGACGAATACCAGCAGGCCGCCGAATTGGTCGATCCGATCTCGCCCGAGTTGCTGGTGAACCTCGCCGAAAGCTTGCGCGTGCTGGGTGAAGATGCTCAGGCGGTGAACGTGCTCGACCAGCTCTTGCGGACCAACGAGACGTCGCTGGCGTGGGAGCGTCGCGGCTCGGCCCTGTTCCGCATGGGTGACTTCGACGCAGCGCAAACGAGCTTCGAGCGCGCCCTGGAGATCGACGCCCGCCACTACCCGGCCCTGAACGGCCTGGCCGTGCTCCGCTTGAACCAGTTCATCCAGAGCGACCGGACCGATTCGGTGGCCCTCCAACAGGCCCTGGAGCACTTCCGCAAGAGCCTGCAGATCGAACATCGCCAGCCGAAGGTTCGCGAACTGCTGAGCCGGTTCAGCTGAGCCGTCTCGGTCGCTGTTCGCCCCGAATCCCCTCTGGACGTGCGGGAGAGCCAGTGCCGCGCGTTTTTTCGTGCGCCGCATGCAACGCCATGGGCGAGCATGGACATAGCCAACAGGAAGGAAGACGTCCCGAAGAAGGAGAGACCCCATGTCGATACGATTCTTAACTGGCGCCGCCCTCATCTCGGCCCTGGCCGCCACGGCCGCCGCCCAGACAACCCAGCCCGCACCCAGCGTCTACCGCGTACCCGGGGGCGTGGAGTTCGGCCTGAACAATCTGGGCGCGAGCGACTACCTGTTCAACTGGTCCGACACCGGCGGAAGCTTCGTGGATGTCGTCGATCCGACGCTGATCCTGACAGCCGGCGAGACCTATCGGTTTCGTCGCCTGACCGGGGCGCATCCGTTCGTCATCTGCGACGACACGCTGCCCGTGGACGGCAGCGACGGCATGTTCCAGCGCACCACGACCGATGGCGCAGTGATCGACGCCGCCACGCTCGAGCCCATCGACGCGTTTACGGCCGATCCCGCGCCCACCGATGACTTCATCGAATGGACGCCCACCGCCGACGACGCGGGCCAGTACTACTACACCTGCCGCGTCGAGTTCCATACCGGCATGACCGGCTCGATCGTCATCGAGGCGGGCGACGATTGCCGGGCCGACCTGGACGGCGATGGGTCCTTGACGATCTTCGACTTCCTGGCGTTCCAGAACCTGTTCGACAGCGGCGACCCGCTTGCCGACTTCGACGGCGACGGCTCGCTCACCCTGTTCGACTTCCTGGCGTTCCAGAACGAGTTCGACGCCGGCTGCCCGTAAGCGGACTCAGAGGTCGCTCGCGCCACCCTCGGCGGCGGCCACCACGTTGCGCAGCAGCATCGCGACGGTCATCGGCCCCACGCCGCCGGGCACGGGGCTGATGAACGCCGCCTTCTCCTTGACCTCGTCGAACGCGACGTCGCCCACTGTCTTGGTTGAACCGTCGTCCTGGGGCACGCGGTTCACGCCCACGTCGACCACGACCGCGCCGGGCTTCACCCAATCGGCCTTGACCAACTCGGGTACGCCCGCCGCGGCGATCAGCACGTCGGCCGACCGGGCCAGTTCCTGCACGCCCTTGCTATGGACGTTGCAACTGATGACCGTGGCCTCCTGACGCATGAGCAGCACGGCGATGGGCTTGCCGACCACGTCACCGGCCCCCACCACCACGCACCGGGCGCCCTTCAACTCGACGCCGGTCGATAGCACCATCCGCAGGGTCGCGAGGGCGGTGCAGGGCGCCAGGCTGCTGCGGCCGTAGACCACGTTGCCGATGTTGGCCGGGTTGACACCCTCGACGTCCTTGTCCGGGTCGATGCGCCGCTGGACCTCGTAGGGGTCGACGCCCTCGGGCATGGGCAGGTGCACCATGATGGCGTGGCAGTCATCCTTGGTGTTCAGCAGCAGCACGCGGCCGGCGATCTCGTCGAAGCCGGCGTGGGCATGCAGCGTGTGGAGTCGGTAGGCGATGCCCAACCGCTCGCAGGTCCGCCGCTGGCTGTCGGAGTACTGGCGTGCGGCGCTGTCGCCATCGTCCACCAGCAAGGCGTCGAGCCGGACGGGCCTGCCCTGCGCCTGGAGCGCAGCGACGCGCCGTGCGATCTCGTCGCGATACCGGGCCGCCAGGGCCTTGCCGTCGATGATGCTCGCCTCCGACACGGAGCATCGTACCGCGCCGCGCGTCACTATGCTGGACGCACCATGGCCAAGAAGGACGAGCCCGCCCGCATCGCCGAACTCCGCGACCTGCTGACGCGGGCCAACCGCGCCTACTACGTCGACGCCGACCCCATCATGAGCGATACCGAGTTCGATCGGCTCTTGGAGGAGTTGGCCGAACTCGAGGCGAAGCACCCCGACCTGGCCGACCCCGCCAGCCCCACCGTCCGCGTGGGGGGCGAGCCGATCGAGGGCTTCGAGACGCGCCGCCATGCCGTCCCGATGATGAGCATCGACAACACCTACAACGAGGCCGAAGTGCGGGCCTGGGTCGAACGCGTCGCCCGCGGCCTGAGGGACGAGGGCCAGGGAAGGCCGGCGGCCGATCGATTCGTGTGCGATCCCAAGGTCGATGGCGTCGCGGTCAGTCTCCGGTACGAGAAGGGCGAACTGGTCTACGCCCTGACCCGCGGCGACGGGACCAGCGGCGACGACGTGACCCACGCCGTGCGCACGGTGCGGGCCATTCCCCTGCGGCTGGATGCGCCAAAGAAGAAGCTGCCCGACGTGCTGGAGGTCCGCGGAGAGTTGTTCATCCCGCTCTCGCAGTTCGCCCGCATCAACCGCGAGCGGGCCGAGGCCGGCGAGGCACCACTCATGAACCCGCGCAACGCGACGGCGGGCACGATCAAGATGCTCGACCCCACCGTGGCGGCTGATCGCAAGCTGGGTTTCGTGGCGCACGGTCGGGGCGAGGTTGATGACGGATTCGCCGACTCGTTCACGGGGTTCATGACGAAGATCAAGGCCATGGGCGTGGCGGTGAGCCCGATGGCAACGCCGGCGAATGACGCCGACGCGGTGCTGGCGGCCATCGACAGATTCAACGAGGACCGCCACGATCTGGACTATCTGACCGACGGCATGGTCGTCCGCGTCAACCGCTTCGATCAGCAGGAGTTGCTGGGATATACGAGCAAGAGCCCCCGATGGGCCATCGCGTATAAGTACGCGGCCGAGCGCGCCAACACGATGTTGTTGGGCGTGGAACACCAGGTCGGCAAGACCGGCAAGATCACGCCGCGGGCCACCATGGAGCCCGTGCTGCTGGCGGGCACCACCGTGCAGCACGCCACGCTGCACAATTACGGCCAGATCGCTCAGAAGGACATCCGCATCGGCGACACGGTTGAGGTGGAGAAGGCGGGCGAGATCATCCCCTACGTGCTCGGGGTGGTGGCGTCGGCGCGGTCGAAGGACAGCAAGAAGATCACCCCGCCCAGGAGCTGTCCGGCGTGCGGGGGCGTGGTCGAAGTCGAGCCATCAGAGGCCGCCGATGATCCGAAGCTGGAAACCACGCGCCGCTGCGTGAACCCCGAGTGCCCGGCCCAGGTTCGCGAGAAGCTGGTGTGGTTCGTCGGCCGCCGGCAGATGGACATCGACGGCTTGGGCGAGAAGACCATCGACCTGATCCGCGAAGCCGCCGACATTCCGCTGGAGCACTTTGCCGACATCTTCCTGTTGTACGAGCACGAGGACGCGTTGCGGGAACTCGAGGGCCTGGGCGAGAAATCGGTCACGCAGATGCTCAAGGGCATCGAAGCGGCCAAGGGACGCGGTATGGCGCGCGTGCTGGCGGGCCTGGGCATCCGCCACGTGGGCGAGAGCACGGCCAAGGCGTTGGCCCGGGTCTTTCCTTCGATCGATGCCTTGCTGGACGCGGAGGCATGGGAGCTCATGCCCACGGCGCTGAACTCCATGAGCCAGGCCGAGCGTGAGCGGCTGACCGGCTCTCCCGAGAAGCTCGACAATCCGCCCGAGACCGGCCTGGGCGCGCTCACGGCGCCGGTGGTGCACGACTACCTGCACTCCAAGGCGGCCCGCGAAACGTTCGATCGGTTGCGCGAGGTAGGCGTGGACCTCTCGAGCAAGGACTACGCCGATCCGGCGGAGCGTGAGGCGCTCGCATCCGCGGACAATGCTTTCGCTGGACGGACGTTCGTGCTGACGGGCACGCTGGAGCACTTCGAGCGAGCGGCGCTCAAGGACGTGCTCGAGGGGCTGGGCGCGAAGGTGTCGGGATCAGTCAGCAAGAACACCGACGTCGTGGTCGCGGGCGAAAAGGCGGGCAGCAAGTTGGACAAGGCCCAGGAACTGGGCATCGAGATATGGGACGAAGCCCGACTGCTGGAGGAATTGCCCGCCGAGCAGAAGCCGGGGTAAGCTCGCTGCGTTCGACGCCCTGAATCGCCGATAGTGGGTTCGGGCGCGATCGGTGCGCCCGGGAGGGCGGGCCCCGCATGCAGAGCCTGGAGTTTCGCAGCGAGTTACGGGACCCCGAGACGGCGATGGCCGCGCTGCTGCGCGCCGGGGCCACGCCGCTCACCACGCTCGAGCTGCGCGACACCTACTTCCGCGTTCCTAGCGGTGTATTCAAGAAACGCGAGGCGGTCGACGAGCCGGTGGAGTACATCTTCTACGACCGGCGGGATGACCTGGCGCCACACCTGAGCCGATTCACGTTGTACGACGAGGCGCAGATGCGGCTTCGCTTCGGCCGGACCGACCCGCCCACGTGGCGGGTGGTGTGCAAGACCCGCGTCGCCTTGATGCGCAGCAACGTGCGGATCCATTTCGACGAGATCGCCGGGCTGGGGCAGTTCTGCGAACTCGAGGCCGCGGTGAGCACGGCGCACAACGTTGCACGCTGCCACGAGAACATCGGCGAGCTACGCCACATCCTGGGGCCAACGCTGGGCGAGCCCGTGTCGGGAACCTACGCCGACATGCTCGATGCGCTCGAGCCCGAGCGGAGCGCTGGTTAAGCCCGCGCGATTGACGGTCGGTTCATGGCTGCTCGCCCTCGGGCCTGGGCTTCTCGTGCTGGCCGTCTCGATCACTCGAACGCTGCGCGAGAACGTCGGCCAGCGGGCCGATGCTCCGGATGTTGAGGTCCCGCTGCGGGAATGCGATTTCGATGTCGAGCTCTCGGAATCGTTCTGCGATCCGGGTGTGTAGATCGCTCTTGACGTCGAGGAAGAAGTCGTAGCTCTCGAGGTAGACGCGCAGCTCGAAGTTCAGCGTGCTGTCCGCAAAGCCCAGGAAGAGTGATCGGACGCGGGGCTCGGTCACGACGTGGGGGTGGCTCTGACCGATCTCCAAGAGCGTCTGCTGGACGAGGCGAACGTCCGAGCCATAGGAGACCCCGACCGGCACGGTGACACGGATGCGCGGATCCGAGAGCGTCCAGTTGGTGAACTCCTGCGTGATAAAGACCTTGTTGGGCACGATGACCTCGCGAAGGTCCCAGTCGAGCAGGGTCGTGGCGCGCATGCGGATGCGGGTCACCTTGCCGTTCATGTTGTTGACCGTCACGGTGTCGCCCACCCGCATGGGACGCTCAACGAGGATGATCAGGCCCGAGATGAAGTTCGCGAAGATCTCCTGGAGGCCGAAGGCCAGGCCGAACGTAAGAGCCGCGGCCAGAAACTGGACCTGGGACCAGCCGATGCCGATGGCGCCGAAGCCCAGAAAGATGCCGACGATGACGAGGAGGTATCGCAGGATGCTGGTGACGGCGAATCGGGCGCCCGCGTCGAAGGGCAGCCGCTTGAGGATGGTGATCTCGAGCAAGCCTGGGAGGTTCCGCGCAAGCACCCAGGTGATCGCGAAGAACAGGAAGGCAGCGCCAACGTCGGCGAGGGTGATGACGTTGACGCTCTGGCCCGCAGCCGGCTCGCTCGTGGACCCCAGGCCGAGCAGACCGGTTCCGGAGCTTTCACTTGCGGGCGCCTCACTCGCCGAAGCGTCGGACGGAGTTTCGGGCTCTGCCGGCGCCGGATCGGTCAGCACGGGCGATGCGGCCACGTCGGACTCGAGCACGGTGATCGTGGGCCACAGTTGGACGCGTTCGAGCATCCGCAACGCCGGCAACTGCGCGGACCACAGGCCGTACATGCCCAGCACGACGCTCACGAGCACGGCGGCAACGAGCACGCGGCGTGTCTGGGTATCGACCTCGGCCGCATCGAGCTCGGGTGTTTCGACTTCTATGCCGCCGTCTTCGCCCCCGCCGCCCTCGTCCTTCTCGGCTCGTTCGGCGGCTTCTTCTTCGCGGCGTTGCTGTGCGCGCTTGACGAGCAAGCGTCGCCGCTCGATGAAGAGCCATCGCAGGACGAGGTTGTACGCGATGATGGCGGCGACCGCGAGCCACACGGTCAGGTGCAGACGCTCGTCGAGCTGCGCGGCGGTGTAGTAGTACCCCACGCCAGCCAGGACGGTCAGCGCGAGGGGCGCGGCGACCAGCAGCGGGTACCACGCCCATCGCGTCTGGTTCACCACGCCCGATCGATGCTTGACGAGATAGTTCTGGACGAAGGGCAGCCAGGGCGCAAACGCCCACGCCGTGAAGCCCGCCAGGATGAGCTGGCCGAGCATGAACAGGAGCCGTCCGACGGCGTCGTTGATGACGAAGTCAGGCTGGTGGGCATAGGCGCGTGTGAGGATTGCGACGGGAATCAGCGAGGCCTCGAGCAGGAACACCAGCCGGCGGAGTTGCACGAGGCCATCGCGACGCCAGCGGAAGTGCGCCTCGAGCAGTCCATCGGTGCGGGCCGCGTGACGGACGAATTCCAGCACGAAGGCGAAGATGGCCGCTTCGAACAAGGCCTTCCCGACGGCCTGGGCAACCTCGACGTCGGTGCCGGTAAGGAGCAGGCTGGCCAGCGCGAGGGCGATGGGCAGGGGCAGGCTGACGACGACTGTCAGCGGAAGCGCTTCGAGCGTCAGCCGCATGCGGTCGCTGTTGAACTTGCGGACCTGGCCGGCGATGCTTCGCAGGGCCCGTCGCGCGCGGCGGCGCGCCCAGAGGGAAGCGATCAGTGCGATCGTCACGGGAAACACGAGGACCTGCGGCGGCCACCAGTCGGCCAGGGCGTCGAGCCACCGAGTGCCGATGGGCGTCGAACGCGAGACGACGCCCGTCGCTCGGGCGGGCACACGCTGGCCGCCGAGCAACCAGATGCCCCCATCCACGACGTCCTCGACTCGAGGAATGGACGACCCCTGGACGCTTCGGGTCCAGAGAATGCGTTCTTCGATATAGGTGCGGAACGCTTCGAGCGTCTGCGCGAGCGTCTTGCGTGTCGCGGCGAGCTCGTACGCCTCATCGATGTAGCTGCGGTACTCCGACTCGAGCGCCTGGAGCGTGTCGACGTAGCTGGTGATGATGCTGGTGATCTGCTGTTCGACGGCCGGGGGCAGGGCCTCGTCGCCGTTGGCGACGCGTTGGCGAGCCCGCTCGATTGCCGACTGCACGTCGCGATACTGCAGGAGCTTCTCTTCGATCTCAATGAGCTTGAGCTGTGCGTCGTCGATCTTGGACTTGAGCTGGTCGTCTGACTCGGGCTCGAAGCGGGAAAGCTCGCGCAACTCGCTGCGCAGGGACTGGCCGACGATTTGCGTGAGGCCGGCGGCCTGTACGCGGGCGGTGGTGTTGCGGGCCCTTCGCTGGAGTTCGGCGAGTTTTTCTTCCGCTCGATTGTGTTCGACCCGAACCGATTCGAGGCGTTCTAGCGTGCCCTTGGGGCCCAGGCGGCGTGAGGCGAGTTCGCTGGTCTCCTTGGCCAGCTCGCTCAGTTGGGCGTCGGCGACCTCGTCGGCCTGCTGGCGGGCTTCCTGCTGGGCCTGACGCGCCTTGCGATTGGCAGCCTCGGTCTCGGCTGCGCGGAGCTTCTCAAGCAGTCTCGAAGCGGTGTCGGCCTTGCGCTGGGCGAGCGTCTGGCGCAGCGGCAGCAACTCGCGCCGAGCCGTGTAGCTGGCGACCTCGGCTTCCAGGCGAGCGATGCGTGCGGCGAGTTCGGCGGCTTCGGCCTGCTTCTGCCAGCGGCGGGCCTGGGCGGCGGGATCGGCAGGGTCTTGCGGCAGCGCCGCCAACTCGGTCGTCGCCTCGGTGAGTTGCTCGCCCCACTGCACCAGTTGCGTCGGAGCGGCTGCAAGTTGCTGCTCGCGCTCGGCTGCCTCGGCCTGGAGGCGGGCCTGCTCGGCCCGGGCCGCATCGAGACGAGCCTGGGCCTCCCCCATCACGGCACGGACCGCATCCAGGGCCTGATCGGCAGGCATCTGCCCGTAGTCGGGCAGCACCGGCGTGGTTACCGGTTGATCAACTTCGGAGCGCAGTTGTTCCAGCGTGCCGGGCACCGCGGCCGTTGCGTCGGCAAACTCCCGGCGCTGCGTTTGGGCGGCGTTTCGCTGCTGCAGGGCGTCGACGGCGGCACGCAACGGCGCGAGGATGGCGTCCTTTGACGCATCGTCCAGTTCTTCGTCTGCCTCGACTTGCGCAATGCGCTCCTGCACCTGCGCGACCGTCGGCGTCTCGATCGGGGCAGGCGGTGTGCTCTGAGCGGCCTCGGGCTGGGTGACGGGCGATTGCCCGGACTGTTCGGGCGTCGCCTCATCTTGGGCGGCGGCTCCCAGGGCAGCGAAGAGGACGATGATCGGCGTGATAAACCAGACGGATGGATATCGCATTGCGGCAGTGTAAGCGCGATAGGGTTCGGCCTTCATTATGCCCGCGGGCCGGGTACGCTGGCAAGATCGAACAAACCGATCCGGATCAAGACGTGGTGCTCGTATGAACAACGACCCGACCGACCGCGAGCCGAGCGTCGACCCCAGCCAATGGGTGGCCGCCCATGGCGACGCGCTGTACGCCTATGCGCTGCGCCGGCTGGGTGATGCGTCGCAGGCAGAGGATGCGGTCCAGGACTGCCTGCTGGCGGCCCTGGGGGCATCCCGGCCTTTTCGGGGGGATTCGGCCGAGCGGACGTGGCTGACGGGCATCCTGAAGCACAAGGTTCTGGACGTGCTGCGGGCCCGATATCGCCGCAAGGAGCACGCGTCGGGGCTTGCCGAGATGGCTTCGGCGCCGCTGGAGGACTTCTCCGATGGTTTCTGGCGGGTGCACCAGCAAGGATTTGGCGGCCCGAGCGACTCAGGGGAGAGCGCTTCGCCGCTGGGGGCCATGGAACGTGCGGAGTTCGCCCGCCGGGTAGCCCAGGCGGTGGAACGCCTGCCCGAACCGATGCGAGCGGTGCTGGTGCTGCGGGAGGTTGACGGGTTGAGTTCGGCCGAACTAGGAGAAGCCTTGGGCGTGACGCCCTCGCAGGTCTGGACGCTGGTGCACCGGGCGAAGGCTCGCGTGCGCCGCGAACTGGGCGGCGGCCGGGCCGCGGAGGGCGAGCGATGAAGCGCGCGCTCGCACTCATGAAGACGCTCTGGTACGTCCTTTCGCTTCGATGCGAAGAGGCCGACCGCATTCGAGCCAACTTCAATGATCCGGACGTGACGCGCGCCCAGAAGGTTGGCGAGCGGATGCACAGTGCGCTGTGCAGTTCGTGCCGGGCGGCCCGGCGCGCGATGCGCGACATCGGGGACGCTCTCGGGGAATTCGACGATTCGGGCGAACCCACGCCGATGCCTGAAGCGATGCAGCAGCGGCTTGTCGCGCGGCTTCGCGAGCACGATCACACGTAAGCTGACATTTTTCTGCGTGACGCGCAAGGTCATGGCTGCGCGCTCGACCCACCGGTCGAGCGGCGAGGGTTCGCCGCGCCGGGAGCCTTGAGAGAGACCCAACGAAGGAGACGCAGAAGATGAATCGCAACGCAGTCTTGATGCTCGCACTGGCGGCGCTGACCGCCGGGCCCGCGATGGCCCAGACCGTGCAGGTGCGGATCGAAAACCTCCAGGAATCCGGCGGGATGTCCTTCACGCCCTTTTTCCTCGGCTTCCATGATGGCAGCTTCGACGTGTTCGATGCCGGCACCATGGCCTCGGGCGGGATCACCGAGATCGCCGAACTGGGAGACACCGGGCCGCTGACCAGCCGCTTCATGACCGAACAGCCAGGTGGCGTGAGCACGACGTTCGCCGACCCGAGCGGCCCGCCGGTGTTCAGCCCGGGCGAGAGCGCCACGATCGACATCGACGTGGGCGATGCGAGCGAGAACCGCTTCTTCAACTACGCGTCGATGGTCGTGCCGACCAATGACCTGTTCGTCGGCAACGACATGTCGCGCGAGTTGTTCGACGCCAGCGGCCGCTTCCTCGGACCGGTCACGATCGACATCTTCGGCCGCAGCGTGTGGGACAACGGCACCGAGGTAAACGACATCACCGACGGACCCGCCTTCGTCGAAGGCATCGACGCGACCGGGGGCACCGCCGAGTTCGAGGACATCCAGGCATTCTTCTCTCGCCCGGGGGCCGACGCGTATCTGGCCTCGATCATCGGGACCACGACCGCGCCGGGCGATGAGATCACGCGCGTGTTCACCGAGGGCGAGTTGATCGGCCGGATCACCATCGTGCCGGCACCCGGCGTTGCCAGCCTCGGGATCATCGGCGGCCTGGGCATGATGGCCCGCCGACGTCGATAGCGCGACTCGGAACCTGCCTTGGTTTTTCGCCGCAGCCGCGTCGGGAACGCGCGGCTGCGGCGATGTTGTTATTGGTCCGGCTCTTCGAGCAGCATGTACAGGATGTTGTTCACGAAGTCGGGCGACCGCGTCAAGCCGAGGTGATCGGCATTGATGAACTGGACGCGATGCCAATCGACCGGGGAAACCAGCCCCACGGCATACCCGCTGCCCTGCCGCTCGTCCATGAGGGCGCTCGACCGCGTCACGGTGCCGTCGCCGGGAGATCGCCGGGTGACTGAGATGCGTCCATCTTCATCCACGGAGATCAGGTCGTTGGTGGGCATGGCATCGCCGATGAAGATGCGAATCTGCGTGCCCTCGGGCGGGCTGGCGGGGACGTCCAACGCACGAAACAGTTGGTCGGCGCGAGCCAGGCACTTGGCGAGATGATCCAGGGCGATGTCCCGACGCTCCTGCTCAGTCTGCACCTCGGGCAGAAGCCACTTGAGGACCCGGTCGGCCCTTGGGCTTGCCAGTCCCCAGCCGAATCGCTCCCAGGTCGTGACGTCGAGCACATCGACGGGCTCTCCTGATGAAGCCTCGATCACCGTCGCGTGGCGCGAGCGTGGGAGAAGCTGGTAGATCGCGGGCATGGTGCCGAGGATGGGCGCCCGGTAGTTGGGGAACAGCGGGTTGAGGTTCAGGCCCTCGACGAGTTGCTCGAGGGCCTTGGCTGACCCGGCGTTGGGCGTACCGATCAAGATGGCCTTCCGCACGTTCTTCGCGCCCGCCCAGGTCAGTTCAGGGAGCGAGCCGTCTTCGGGCAATGGGGCATCGCCGTAGCGCAGGTAATAACGCAACACGAGCCCGCCCATGGAGTGGGCGACGACGTCGACCTTTACGTGTTCGTCGGGTGCGAGTCCCTTGCCTTGTCGGGCCTGGTGCTGGGCGTCGAGGATCCGTTCGTGGAGCTCGGTGGCGTTCTCGGAGACGTCGCGCCGCCAGTCGTAGCCGTACTGAAAGCACGTGTAGTGCAGCCCGCCGTAGTCGACGGCGCCGCTGTTGCCCAGTTCTTCGTCGCGGTACTCCCCCACGGCCAGCGTCGTGAGGATGTCGACGTAGGCTCCGATGCGGATGCGGCGGAAAGGCGTGACGTCGGCGACGAGCAGATCGAGCACGCCGGGGCTGTACCCATCGTCGCGAAGATCTCGGAGGGGGACGCCCATGGCCATGGGCAGGGCCATCTCGCGAGCGCCGTCGGGCGTGTCGGCATCGGCGGCCCCATAGGTGAACGAGCCCCAGATCTTCTGGCCCGTGGTCCGGTTCTCGATGCGAGAGCCCAGGATGCCCGGAATAACGACCACCGGCGTGCGAGCATCGCCGATCTGCTGGGCAGGGGTGTTGTAGATGGCGGCCAGGTCGGCCATGGGAGCGTGGCAGGCGGGCAAGGCCAGGGCGGCCGCGGCGATCGCCAGCCATCGGGACGGCTGTTTTCGAGGGGTTCGCATCCCCGCCCCCGCGTGGGACGCCGAGGCGTCCACCAATCGGTCAGAACCTTGGAAATGGGCAGACCCGGACTTGAACCGGGGACACCGGCATTTTCAATGCCGTGCTCTACCAACTGAGCTATCTGCCCCGCCGCCGCCGGATTGGGCCCGTCGGCGTCAGGGGCGAGTATACACCCACTGTCGTCCGGCGGAAAGCCGATGGGGTGCGCCGAGTCGTCGGCGGGTGGCGCGACCGCTCGTACCCTCATGCCCGGCCCTCGAACGGCCGATAGCCGGAGTGACGGGAGGAGACCGCCCCTTGGCAGACCGGAAAACAACCAAACGCGAGCCTCGCGTCCTGGCCATCGCGTCGGGCGGCGGCCACTGGGTGCAGTTGCTCCGGCTGCGGCCGGCCTTCGAGGGGGCCCGGGTGACGTATGTCAGCGTCCGGCCTGCCTACGCCAGCGACGTGCCGGGCGAGCGGTTCGTGTCCATCAACGACGCGACGCGGTGGGACAGGGTGGGCCTGGCTCGCATGGCCTTCAAGCTCCTGGTGATTATGCTGCGGGTGCGACCGAACGTGGTCATCTCGACCGGTGCGGCGCCGGGCTACTTCGCCATCCGCCTGGGCAAGGTGCTCGGGGCGCGGACGATCTGGCTGGACAGCATCGCCAACGTCGAGGAGATGTCGATGACCGGCATGCTTGTCAAGGACCACGCCACGCTGTGGATGACCCAGTGGCCGCATCTGGCCGGCGAGGGTGGGCCCGCCTGCCACGGGAGCGTGTTGTGATTTTCGTCACCGTGGGCGCCCAGATGGCCTTCGACCGCATGATCCGGGCCGTGGACCAGTGGGCCAAGGATGCGGGCCGGACGGACGTGTTCGCTCAGATCGGACCTGCCGAGTATGTGCCCGAGCACATCGAGCACACGGGGTTCCTGGAGCCACCGCAGTTCGCCGAGCGGGCTCGGGCGGCCGACGTCATCGTGGCTCATGCGGGCATGGGGTCGATCATCACGGCCTTGACGATGGGCAAGCCCATCCTGGTCATGCCCCGGCGGGGCGACCTTCGGGAGACTCGCAACGACCATCAGGTGGCCACGGCCCGCCGGCTGAGCGAATTGGGCAAGGTGGCGGTGGCGATGGATGAGAAAGAACTCATCGAGCGGCTTGGGCGTCTTGAGGAACTCAGGGCGGCCGGCGCGATCGGCCCCAATGCCCAAGACTCGCTCATCGCCGCGGTACGCGGGGTGGTATTCGGCGACGTGGCCCGATAGCTACGTGACTTAGGATCATGCGGGGTCCGAGGATGGCCGATAGCCACCGAAGACCCAGGGAGTACACGAGCGATGAGCGAAGCGACCATGGACGCAACGGTGGCACACGGCCTGAAGACCAAACTTGAGACGAACACCGCGATGGTGGGCGTGATCGGCTTGGGATACGTCGGGCTGCCGCTGGCGGCGAGCCTGCATGAAGGTGGACTGCCCGTGCTCGGGCTGGACGTCGACCCCACCAAGATCGAGGCGCTCGGCCGGGGCGAGAATTATCTCAAGCACCTGGGCGACGAAATGACCCGGACGCTGGCAGGCAGCGATCGCTTCGAGGCCACGAGCGACTTTTCTCGGCTGGCCGACGCGGACGTCATCATCGTGTGCCTGCCCACGCCGCTTGGGAAGCACCACGAGCCAGACCTGAGCTACGTCGTGGTCGCGGGCGAGCAGATTGGCCGCACGCTGCGGGCCGGCCAACTCATCGCGCTGGAATCGACGACGTACCCCGGAACCACGCGGGGTGAGTTCCTGGAGGCCATTGAACGCGAGGCGCGCAAGCGCGGCGTGAACCTTGCATGCGGCAAGGACTACTTCGTCGCCTACTCGCCCGAGCGAGA
Source organism: Phycisphaerales bacterium (assembly GCA_040221175.1). Classification (NCBI taxonomy): domain Bacteria; kingdom Pseudomonadati; phylum Planctomycetota; class Phycisphaerae; order Phycisphaerales; species Phycisphaerales bacterium. The sequence goes on along the minus strand of JAVJVK010000001.1, from coordinate 63,738 downwards.
GGACCCGGGCCGCCAGAGCCATACGACCAGCACCATCCCCAAGTTGGTGGGCGGACTTGACGACACCTCGACTGACTTGGCGATGCAGATGTACGCCAAGGGCATCGAGAACCTGCACCGCGTGGACAGCGCCGAGATCGCCGAGGCTGCCAAGCTGCTGGAGAACATCTTCCGCGCCGTCAACATCGCGATGGTCAACGAGATGAAGCTCATCCTGACCCGCATGGGCATCGACGTGTGGAAGGTCATCGAGGCGGCCAGCACCAAGCCCTTCGGGTTCATGCCCTTCTACCCCGGCCCTGGCCTGGGCGGGCACTGCATCCCGATCGATCCGTTCTACCTGACGTGGAAGGCGCGGGAGTTCGGGCACGTGACGCGGTTCATCGAGCTGGCCGGCGAGATCAACCACGCCATGCCGGCGTACGTCGTCGATCGCTTGGCGAGTGCCCTGAACCAGCACGGCAAGCCCGTGCACGGCTCGAAGGTGCTGGTGCTGGGCCTGGCGTACAAGCCCGATGTGGACGACACGCGTGAGAGCCCGTCGTTCGAGGTCATCGAGCTGTTGCGCGAGCGTGGAGCCAGCGTGGACTACAGCGATCCGCACGTGCCCAAGACCGTGCCCGTGCGCAAGCACGACCTCCAGATGCACTCGGTGGAACTCACGCCCGACAACCTGAAGAAGTTCGACGCCGTGATCGTGGTGACGAACCACAAGGCGTTTGATTACGCCGCGATCGCCCAGCACGCGAGCCTGGTCGTCGACACCCGCAACGCCATGGCGGCCTACGCCGATGGCATGGGCGACCGGCTCGTGAAGGCCTGACCGGTGGCGGCCGTCGCGAGCACCAGAGCGTCCCTGCTCAGCTCCGCCGCGGACACGGTGCGCACGTTCGACGGCGTGATTTGCTTCGGCGGAGTGGACTGGTGGTACCACAATCGCGGGCACTATGATCTGCAGATGATGCGGGAATTGAGCGCTCGCGTGCCGGTGCTCTACGTCAACTCCATCGGCATGCGCGTGCCCCGACCGGGCAAAGGCGGCATGTTCGTCAAGCGCGTGCTGCGCAAGCTCAAGAGCTTTAGCCACGGGCTGACCAGGGTGCGCGAAGGGTTCTGGGTGCTCAGCCCGGTCGTGGCGCCCGCCGGGCTCGGCGCGAGCGTGAATGAACGAGCGCTCATGATGCAGGTCCGCCGGGCCGCGCGCAAGGCGGGCATCCGCAATCCGCTGGTGTGGGTCGCTTGTCCGCCCGGGCAGCCGGTCGTCGATGCGCTAGACCCCGTGGGCGTGGTGTACCAGCGCACGGATCGCTTCGAGGAGTACCGCGGCGTCGACCGCCAGCGGATCTCGCGATTTGATCGGCTGTTGAAGGAGCGAGCGGACGTTACGCTCTTCTGCTCGAGTTGGTTGATGGATCAGGAACGCGACCAGCCGCGGGGTTCGGCGTTCGTCGACCACGGCGTGGACTACGAGCCCTTCGAGGCCGCCGGGCTCGGCGAGACGCCTGCACCGGCGGACACGACCGACCTGCCGCGCCCGCTGGTGGGCTTCGTGGGCGGCATCGATGCGCATACGTTCGATCCGGAGCTGTTCCTCGAAGTCGCCAAGGCTGTTCCAGAAGCCACGTTCATGCTGGTCGGCGGGTGCAGCCTACCCGAGGATTGGTGCACGCTGACAAACGTGCGGCAGCTCGGCCAGCGACCCTATGAACAGGTGCCCGGCTATATGGCCGCCGCCGACGTGTTGATCATGCCGTGGAATCGGAGCGAGTGGATCCGAGCCTGCAACCCGGTGAAGCTTAAGGAATATCTCGCCGTGGGGAGGCCCATTGTAAGTACGCCATTTCCAGAACTACGGCGGTACGACGGCCTGGTGCGCGTGGGCGAGACGGCCGAGGAATTCGCTCGGCATGTGCGACATGCACTTGAGAACGACTTCGATCCCACGCCGGGCCGCGATCGAGTCCGCGCCCAGACGTGGACGGCCAAGGCCGATGCGGTGCTGGAGGTGCTGCGTGACCGCGGCATCGCGAGCGTGGATGCGTCATGACCTCGGTAGCAGCATCCATCCCGGTGCATGAAGCGCGTTCGGGCTGGACTGCGGGCCGTATCTCGTGGCTGGTCGTGCTGCTGGGGCTCGCCGTGGTCGCCGCGCTGCCGAGTTGGCACAACGTGCTGGACCTGGCGCTTCGCAGCGATGAATACTCGCACATGCTGCTGGTGTTGCCCGTCTTCGGGCTGCTGCTGTGGCAACGTCGGTCTCGGCTCGCGGCGGTCGCACCCAACTACAGCCTTTGGGGCGCCGTGCTGGCGGTGGCGGGCGTGGCGATGGACTTCATTGGCTTCGCAAGCCAGATCGACGCGATCAAGGACCTGGGCATGGTGGTCATGCTCGTGGCGGCCGTCGTGGCCGTCGCGGGGTGGCGCTGGCCGCTGGCGGCGCTGCCGGCCTTTGGAGTTCTGCTGTTCCTGGTGCCGGTACCCGGGCGGCTGCGGCAGCAGATTGCCAAGCCGTTGCAGGAGGTCTCCGCTTCCATCACCGAATGGATCCTCGGATTGCTGGGTCAGCCGGTAGTGCGGTGGGGCAACGTCCTTGAGATCAACGGCATCGAGGTGGCCGTCGCAGAAGCGTGTAATGGCATGCGCATGGTCGTGGCCCTGGCGCTGGTGGCATACGCGTTTGCCTTCTCGATGCCCTTGCGGCCCTGGGCGCGCGTGGTGATCCTGGTGGCCAGCCCGCTGATCGCCGTTCTCGCCAACGTGCTTCGGCTGGGGCCGACGGTGCTCTCCTACGGCTACCTCGATCTGGAGTTGGCCGACTTTGTTCACGACGTGAGCGGCTGGCTCGTGCTCGTGGTCGCCCTGGGCGTGCTGTGGGGCTCGGTCGCCCTGGCTCGATGGCTGGAACTGCCGATCGAACCCGAGGCATCGAAGCCACGTTAGTATTTTTGGAGGGGCATGTCCGTACACCCGCGTCAACTCGTCATCGCCGCCCTGGCGGTCGGACTCACGGCCTTCGTGCTGGCGGCGATGTCGCTGTACACGATCTTCTCGATTCGGCCGACCGGGCAGGACGCGTACTTCAAGCGGGTCGAGACGGTCATCGAGTCGCTGCCCAGGCACATCGGGCGGTTCCAGGGGGCTGATCAGCCTCCTCTGCCGGCGTCGATCGAACTGCTGCGCCCCAATAAGCTGCTCCAGCGTCGATATGAGGATGCTCTCAGCGGAGAAGGGTTCTCCATCCTGATTGTGCATTGCGGGGACGTGCGAGACATGCAGGGCCACTATCCGCCGGAGTGCTACCCAAGCAGCGGCTGGACGGTCGAGGAGACCACGCCCGAGACGATCGAGCGTTCCACCGGCGGGCCCATTCCCATAACCCGCTACGTGGTCAGCCGCGGCGAAGAACCTGACCGGAATGTACGGGTAATCGCGAACACGTTTGTGGTGCCACGAGCCGATAGCCCCTTGGGGCGCGATGACAGCATCCTGGATCGGGTGACGCGCACCAGGTGGAGTTCGGGTCTGGGGGCGGCCCAGGTGCAGATCATCACCGAAGCCCAGATGGACCCGCAAACGCGTCGCGAGATCGAACGCGCCGTGGCCGAAGAACTGCAAGGATTGATCGACGCGGTGGCATCGCCCCGCGTGGGAGAAGGGGAGCCGACGTGAGCAGCCAGCAGGATCCGCATCTGGACGCGTGGATGGAGCCCGAGGAGGCTCCGCGCCACGGGCAGACCAGCAACCCGATCCTGATGGTGCACCGCGCCCTGCGCGGTCGGTACCTGCTCGCCGCTGCGATTGGCGCCATCCTGGCGGTGCCCGGTGCGCTGGTTGGTTACAACCTAATGGCGCCGGTGTACACGAGCACGGGAGTGATCAGCATCGACCCAGCCGGGCGTCGCCTGATCTACGACACCGAGTTCAATGAGCAGATCGCTTCGTTCGACTCGTTCGTGCGTTCGCAGGCAACGACGCTGCAGAGCCCGCGTGTGATGCAGGCCGCGGCCGACGAGTTGACCAAGGTGGGCAAGTTGCCCGCGGGCCAGCCCAACTGGATCCGGCTTCAACGCGCCTCGGAAGTCTCCGTACCCAGGGGCAGCCGCGAGATCTACCTGCGGGTCACGATGCGAGACCCCCGGCTGGCCAAGGACGCGGCCGAGACGATCCTTAACTCTTACGCAACAATCGCTAAAGAAGAAGGCAATGAGGTCTGGGATCGACAGATAACGCAGTTGGAGGGAATTCGGGACATCGCACGGCGTGATCGCGATGCCGCGCTGGCCCAGGCACGCCGGCTCGCCGAGGGCCAGGGTACGGTCGACCTGGATCGTCGCCGGCTGTTCGTGCAGCAACAACTCGAGGCGATCGAAAGGCAGATCCAGGCGCTCGAGATCGAGCGCCCAACGCTCGTCGAACCAGCCGCAGCCCAGGACGGCGAGCCCGAGCGTGAACTGACGCCCAACGACTATGCCCAGATCGATCCTGACATGGCCGCGCTGGTGAGCCAGCGACGGGATCTCGAGCAATCGATGTCGGCCATGCTCAGCCGCGTGACGGACCGCCATCCCGACTATCTTGCGGCCAGCGATGAATTGGCTTCAGTGAACAAGCGCATCAATGAGCGCATGATCGTCCTGGAAGAGATGGATCTGGGCATTGGCAACGGCGCCGGGCTGGGCGGGCTTGGCATCCGCCTTGAATCGCTCAGGAAAATCAAGGCCGAACGCGCAGCGGAAGCAAAGAACCTGGCCGAGGTAGCGCTGGATATCCGCACATACGAGGTCGAGGCTCAAGCCGCCCAGGAGCGATTCGACCTGGCGGCGAAGGAAATCGAGGCGTTGACGACCGAGCGGCAAGCCTCAAACGAGGGCCGCATCCGCATCGCCCAGCAGGCCGAGACGCCCTTCCAGCCCAGCGAAGACCGCCGACTGCCACTGGCGGCCGTGGGCGCGATGGGTGGATTCGGGCTGTCTCTGGCCGCTTTTGCCGGATATGGCCTGCTGCACCCGCGTTATCGCTACGTGGCCGACCTCGAAGAAGAGTCGGCGGCTCCGCCGGTCCTCGGGCTCGTGCCACAGGTGGAGGAAGGCCGTATCGAAGACGACGAAGCCGCGCAGGCCGGCGTGCACCAGATCCGCAGCCTGCTCGAGTCGGTGCCACACAAGGGCAACGCACGGGTGATCGTCGTGACCAGCGCCATGGCTGCCGAGGGCAAGAGCACGCTGGCAGCGGCCCTGGCTGCATCGATGGCCAGGGCCGGTCGCTCGACCTTGCTGATCGATGCCGATCTGATCGGTCGTGGCGTGACGGGCCGGCTCTCGGCTCGGCGTCTGGCGGGCCTGACCGATCGCATCGCCAGTGCGCACGACAACGGCCAGATCCACGAGGTCGAGGGCCGAGAAAACCTGGATCTGATGCCCGCCGGCGTGGCCGAAGGCTTCGATGCCGAGCGTCTGTCCAGCCAGGCGATGGGCGATCTGCTGGCATCGCTGCGGACCCGCTACGACGCAATCGTGGTCGACACGGGACCGATCCTTGGCAGCCTGGAGGCCAACGCGGTGGTTCCCCACGTCGATCAGGTGGTGCTGGTCGTGTCGCGCGGGCAGAACACGCGGCTGGTGAAGGTGGCCATCGATCGCCTGCACCGATTCCACGCCGGTCGTATCGGAATGGTCTTCAATCGGGCGGCCCGGGCTGACATCGAACGCAGCACGAGCGCGGCGTCCATCAGCTTCCGCTCGCGGATGGCATCGCGGCCCGAGGCCGAGCAGGCCCAGAGCGTCTCGTCAAGCGCATGAACGCGAATAACACAATTCGTCCGGCCAGGACGCAGGACTTCATGGAAGGGAGGTTCGCTCCATGAACCGGCGAACCAGGCGTCGCTTGATCGTTCTTGGAATCGTGGGCGGCACGGTCGTCGCGGCCGGTGTGGGCGGCACCGCCGTACGCAAGATGCAGCGGGAGCGCTTGGCCGAGACCTCGCTGACCGAGGGGCTGGCCGCGTACGAGGCGGGCGACTATCCGCTTGCGCGTCGCAAGCTGGGCACCCACCTGCGCATCAAGGGCCCGCAAGCCGAGGCGCTCACCGCGCTGGGCGATGCGCAGCGGCACGTGGTGGAGCCGAACGGCAAGCACCTGATCGCGGCCCGGAGCTACCTGGATCGTGCAATCGAACTCGATCCGGAGAACGACAAGGCCCGTGAGATCCTGCTCGACATCCATGCGCAGCTTGGCAACTGGCGAGAACTCGCCCAGCGTGCCACCGAGTTGCTGGAACGCCAGCCTGCCAATGCCCGCTTTGCTCGCAATCGAATCGAAGCACACCTCCAGCGAAATGCCAGCGAGGATGCTCTGGAAGCGGCCCGTGCGTTCGTGGAAGCGCAGGAGGGCTCGATCGAGTCTCATCTGGAGATGTTGCGGGTCTATCGAAGACTCCAGCGGAACGCACGGCTGCAGCGAGAGTACATCGAGCAGGAGGTTGCGCCCCAGCACGAGGGCACAACGTCTCTAGCGGTGCTCCGTGCTTCGGTCGAGTTCGACGCGGGCCGAGTGGCCGAGGCGACCGACCTGCTCACGCAGGCAGCCGAGTCCGGCCCGACCGAAGGTTCGGGGGCCCGCATGCTGCTGGAGTCCACGGAGCTTATCGCGGCCGTCACGAGGAACTGGTCGCTGTACGATCAATCCCAGACATGGCTCGTGCGCTGGCTGGAAGACGACGCGATGGCGCCGTCGCTCTCGGTCGTCGCCGCGGGCCGGGCCTGGCGCGATGGAGACCCTCAGGGCGCCGTCGACCATGCGCTTCGAGCGCTGAACACCACGCCCGAAACCGAAGCGGTGTTTGCCTGGGGCGTGCTGGGCGCCATCGATCTCGGCTACCACGCCGAAGCGGCCGAGTTGCGTGCAGCATTCGAGGATCTCGTGACGGACGAGGATCGCGCTCGCGCCGAGGGCTGGCGGATGGTGTTCACTGCCGCGGAACGACGTGCGGCCGGCCTGCCCGCGGACGAGCAGCCCCTGGTGACCGACGGCGCCACGGTGTCCAATATGCTCGGGCCCGACGCGGTCGCGGTTTACTACGACGCGCTGGCTGACATCGATCGCCGGAATCTCCGTGACGCGACCGATCGTCTTGCCGGCTTGGGGCAGCAGCCAAGTTGGAGGCGCGCTCGATTCATGCTCGCCAGCACGCTGGTGCTCATGGATCGCGTCGAGGATGCTCTTCGTGTGTTTAGCGCTGATGATCGCTTGAAGGACGTACCCGGCGGCAGCCAGTTGTTCTCGGAGATCGTCTCGCGGATTGCCGAGAAGGCCGACAACCTCGACCCGAAGTTCGCCGAGAAAATCGACGAGGTGCTCACCAAGCAACCCGAGAATCCGATTGCACTTGCAATGGCCGGACGTTTTGCCGTCGCGACGCGTGATCTTGAGTTCGCGGTCGAACTGGGCAACCGTTTGGCCGAGACCGAAGCGGCCCAAGCTGCGATGTCGGCCATCCAGTTTGCGGCTGGCCTTGAGCCGTTCGATCCGGCCGTCGCGCGAGCCGTGGTCGATCGCGTCGCCGAGACGGCCACCACGGCTCCACAGGTCGCCGCGGCTGCCTCGGGCCTTGCCATCCTCGGTGATGCGGCCGCGGGTCGTGCACTGTTGGAGCAGCGCGCCGGCGACCCTGTGGGTGGCACGGAGCAGCAGTGGGCGCTGGCACGCGTGCAGTTGGCCAACACGATCGACGACGCGCAGAGCCTCGAAACGCTGGATCGCATTTCGGCTGCAAATTCCGGCGATCAGCAGATCCAACTTGCGATCCTCAACAGCCCGGTGATCTGGAACGACCTGGATCGCGCGGGGTTGGTTATCAACCGGCTTCGCGAGACCCAGGGTGAAGCGGGCACCGAGGGTCGCATCTTCGAGGCACGCCGTCTCCTGGAGCGAGACGATTCGGCTGAAGGGGCCAGCGCCGCCGTGGCCCTGTTGGGCGAGGTCTTCCGCACCGATCGCGGCAAGAGGGACACCCGGGCGTTTCTGCTTGCGGCCGACGCCTACGAGCGACTTGGCCCGCTCGAGTCGGAACTGGACGCACTGCGTCGGGCCGCTGATGGCAACGATCCGCTGGCCGCACTGCCACGACTGATCCTTCGGCTCCAGGATACGGGCCGCGCCAACGAGGCTGCCACCCTGTTACGGAAGTTCGCCGACCAGGGCAATGTTTCGCTGTCGCAACGCCAGGTGCGTCTGCGCCTGCTGGACCGGCAGGGCATGCGGGATCTTGCATCGCGCGACGTCGCTGCGCTGGCCGACGCGGGGGTGCCACGCTACGTGCTTCGCGCCGGCGTCGAAACCCGGGCGATGGGCTCTGGGATTCCACTTCGTGAAGATGAGATCGCAGCCCTTCAGGTGGAGTTGCCGCCCGAAGCGGAGATCTTCGCTGCCCGCTTGCTGGCACGTGTCGGCCGATTCGATGAAGGGCTGGAGCGTCTCCAGGCGCTGCCGGCGGAATCCGACGCGGGCAAACGGCAACTCGTGGTGGCGAGATTCCTCGCCGAGCATGAGCGGACCGACGAGGCAGTCCAATACCTCGTCGCCGAGGCTGAGGCGTCGAACGACGCCGATCTGTGGCAGGAGGCCGCCCGACTGCTGGTGGGTGCCGAACGGATCGACGAGGCGGTGTCGGTGCTCGAGCAAGGCATCTCGGCGCTGCCCGAAAGTGCATCGCTGACCACATTCCGCGACTCGATCACGCAATCGGGAGAGATGTCTCCCTTCACGAGAATGGCGCGCTTTGCGGCATCGACGGGGAACCGAGACGACGCCGACCCCGGCATGGCCGAACTGAGCGCGATCGCTGACAGATACGTCAAGGGCGACATCGATCTGGTTCAGGCAGCGGCCCAACTGGACGAACTCTCAAAGCGTCGCGCGACGCTCTATCCAGTATGGCCACTCATCATCGCCGCATATGAGGAACTGAACCAGCCCCAGCGGGCCGTGCAGCGTGCTCGCGATGCGGTCGGTGCGATGCCGGGCGATGCGCGTCCGGCACGTGACGCGACGCAATTGCTCTTCCGGCTTGAGAGCTACGACGATGCGGCGGGGATGGCCGATCGCTGGCGATCCCTGGCTCAAGACGCCAAGGGTCAGGCCGACGCTTCGATCGCCTTGGGCATCGCAGAGTTCCGTCGCGGCAACATCGGACGAGCCATCAACCTCTTGCAGCCGCTATCCGATCAGATGCTCGCGGATCCTGTCACAAACGCGATCGCATTGCAGACGTTGATCGAATCGCTGACGCTCAACGACCAGATGGCAGCGGCAGGCGATCTTCTGGACCAGTTGCCCGGGAGCGAGGCCCGATGGGCCGAGTTCAAGGCTTCGATGGCGGCGGTTGCGCCCCCCAACAGCGAGAACGTCGCACGGGCGAAGGCGTGGCTGGAACAAGTCGAGCCACGGTTGGCCGACTCGGCAACCGGCGTGGCGACCTTGGCCTCGTCGTGGATGAGCCTTGCCAATCGCACGAGCAACCCAGAGTTTGCCAACTACGCTATTGCGATGGCCGAGTCGGCCAAGGGCACGGAAAGGGATACCTGGCAACTCCGAGCGATCCTCGCCACAGCGCTCGAGGCGACCGGGGCCTACGAACAGGCCGTCGCCGCGTACGAGCAGGCCATGCAGATGGCCGGCCGGCGGATTCCCGCGTTGCTGAACAATGCGGCGTGGCTGCTGACGAATCACCTTGGCGAGCACACCAGAGCGATCACCATGGCCCGTGAAGCCATTGTGGCATCGCAGGGTCGGAATGAACCTACGGGGAACCTGGCCACGTACCACCACACGCTGGGTATGGCGCTTCTTGCTACGGGAGATGCCCAGGGGGCTCTGCGGGCGTTCGACTCGGGGCTCCGCATCGCCAGCACGACGTCGCTGCGCCTGGGCCGTATCGAGGCCCTCGTGGCCAACGAGCAGCAGTCCGAGGCCCGGCTGGAACTGAATCGTCTGCGCCCGGACAGCACGTGGACCAAGACGAACGCCGATCGCTATGAAGCCCTGCAACGGGTTCTCGGGACAGGATAACCTATTTAAACCCAAACAAAGCGTGAAGACTCGTGTTGGTCGCAGATAAGCGTGACTAAATACACGTACTTGCGCTTGCAAAGGACCACAATCCTGTGGTATTCTTTGAGTGTTCGGTGTGCCGCGTGCATCGGGTGCCGTGTTTGCGTCGAACGGGAAAGAAGAGATTTGCGGTTTCCGTCCGGAGGGAGTTTCAAAATGAAGAAGACGATCATCGGCGGCCTGGCGGTCGCCCTGACGGCCGTGGCTGCAAGCGCCAGCACCGTCACCATCGAGTTTGGTCCTGGAAGTCGCCATGACCCGCTTCCCGGCGCGCCCGGCACCGTCGAGCGCAACCGTGGCGGCGAGTTCCTCGTCACCGGTTCGTTGGGCAGCTTCAGTTCTTTCTGCCTTGAGTACGACGAGACGATCGCCGAATCGACGTACAACTACGATATCAGCACGTCGGTTCGCTCCGGCGGCGTTGGCGGCGGCAGCCCCGACCCGCTGAGCGCCGAGACCGCCGAACTGTATCGGCAGTTTCTTTCGGGCGCCATTGGCCCGATGGGCGGGATGACCGATCGCGAGTTCAACAACGCCGTCCAGGACGCGTTCTGGTACCTTGAAGAGGAACTGGGCGCGGTCGATTTTTCGGCCGCCTCGGCCAGCGACTCGAGCGCGAACTTCGCGTTCCTGAGCGCCACCGCCCAGTCGCTGGTTGACTCGGTCTGGGGCACCACCGCCTCCGTGGGCCGCGTGCGTGCCCTGAACCTGACCAGCGTCATGACCGGCGCCGATCGCCAGAGCATCCTGTACATGGTCGCCATCCCGCTTCCGGGTGCGGGCGCCCTTGCCATGGCCGGCTTGTTCGGCGTGGCAGCCGTCCGCCGTCGCCGCGTGGTCTGAACCACCGCCCTCCCCGACGGTGTGATCGTACGATAAACCGAAACCGCATGCTGGCTTCCCGCCGGCATGCGGTTTTGCATGCGCTGAGGCACCGCTCAACCGCTAGCGTCTGCGACTATGACACCCCGACCTCGAGCGGCGATCTTGTCCGTTGGTGATGAACTGGTCCTGGGCGAAAAGCTGGACACAAACTCCAAGTGGCTGGCCGATCAACTGGGATGCATTGGACTGCTGGTGACCGAGCATCGCACGGTTCCTGACAATCTCGACCAGCTTGCCGGCGTGCTGCAGGAAATGGCCCTTTCGAGCGACGCCCTGCTGGTCGGCGGTGGGCTGGGCCCCACCGCCGACGACCTGACCCGTCAGGCATTCGCCACGGCCCTTGAGCGTTTGACCGGCAGGGCCCAGCCGCTGGTTGAGGATGCCGACTCACTCGCGGAGATCCAAGCCCGTTTTGCCCAAGCCGGCCGAGCGATGCCGGAATCCAACCGCGTTCAGGCTCTACGACCCAAGGGCGCCGTCAGGCTGCCGAATGCCCAAGGCACGGCTCCGGGGATGGCTTATTCATCGGCGAATGCCGGCTTCGCCCGCGTCATCGCATGCCTTCCAGGACCGCCGCGCGAGATGCGGCCGATGTTCGAGGCTCATGTCGAGCCCCGGCTTCGAACCCTACCCGGCATCACGCACGCACCGCTTCGCTTCGTGCAGGTCTTCGGATTGGGCGAGAGCGAGGTCGCCAGCCGGATCAACGACTTCATGCAACGTGACAACAACCCGGCCGTGGGCACGACCGCGTCGTCGGGCATGGTCACCTGCCGCGTCCGCGTCGATCCATCTCAGCCGGTATGCGGGCCCTACGAGACTGAGGACGCGGCAGACGCCGCCGAAGAAGCTGTTGCGGCGATTGAGCAGGCCACGGGCTCGTATGTTGTCGGCTACGTGGAAGAGCCGCTGGCCGCCTTCCTGCTCCGGGAAGCGATCGAGCGATCCATGACGATCGCAACCGCCGAGTCGTGTACGGGTGGGTTGGTCGGAGAATTGCTCACCAGCCAGCCCGGCAGCTCCGATGCGTACGCGGGCGGCTGGGTGACATATAGCAATACCATGAAGGAACGGCAACTTGGGGTCTCCTGCGATCTCTTGCAGCAGCACGGCGCCGTCAGTCGAGCCGTGGCCGAGGCGATGGCTCAAGGTGCCCTGGAACGGTCGGGTTCAAACCTGGCCCTCTCCGTGACAGGAGTCGCCGGGCCGGGGGGCGGTACGTCCGAGAAGCCGGTTGGTACGGTCTGGATCGGCTGCGCGATTCAGGGGCAACGTCCAGTGGCCAAACGGTTTTTGTTTGCCGGGGATCGAGACTCGGTCCGACGCTGGTCGGCCAACACGGCCCTCTTTATTGGTCTTCAGGCCATCCGTGGCCGGCTGTCGGACCGGCTCTTGCGCGAGACCACCTGAGCAATTGCCGACAGTTTTTGGGGCATTCGCTGATCTGGCGATGAATCTGCCTTTCAAAACCGCCGATGACCGTGGTGCAGCCACGCACAGGAGGCGGAGAGATGGCAAGTCCAGGTCCAGAGCCACTGCTCAGTGTGTACGAGAACGATCCCGACGTCGGCGAGATCGTGGCGGAGTTCGTCGCCGAGATGCCCAAGCGACGCGCCGACTTTGTCCGCGCGATCGAAGCCGGCGATCTTTCCCAGGCCGTCAGGCTGGCGCACCAGTTGAAGGGCGCCGCCGGCGGGTATGGGTTTGAGACGCTCGGGCAGTTTGCCGCGGCAGCCGAGCACGCGCTGGTCGATCTTGGCCGATCGGGAAACTTCGATTCGTCGTCGCTGTACGCGGCCGCCGCGCCATTGATCGATGCATGCGATCGAGTCCGGCTTGCCAATTCCGAGGCCGCAGCCTGACCGGGCTGGGAACTACGCGTAGGAGCCGCCCTTGAGCGAGAACGCTGAACAATTCCCAACGCCCGCGGCACGACCGATCGTGCTGGTGGTCGACGATTCGCCGTTGGTACACCGGCTGCTCAAGGCGCGTCTGCGCGACGAGACGATCGAGCTTCGGCACGCCCATTCTGGCGCCGAAGCCCTCGAGGCGATCAGCTCCACCGACGTGGCCACCGTGCTGCTGGATCTGAGCATGCCGGGCATGGATGGCTTTGAGGTCCTGCGCGAACTGGCGGCCAGGGAAGACACCGTGCATGTGCCGGTCATCGTCCTGAGCGGCCAGCAGGACTCCCAGGACAAGGTCATGGCCTTCGCCCTGGGCGCCATCGACTACATCACCAAGCCCTTCGACCTGGCTGAACTCCGCGCTCGCCTGCGTTCGTCGCTTCGGATGCATCGCCTGGTCCGCATGCTCAGCGAGCGCGCCCAACTGGACGGCTTGACGGCGTTGTGGAATCGGAGGCACTTCGACGACCGGCTGGCCCAACTCATCAGCTCCGCCGAGCGGAGCAATCGCCCGCTGTCGCTGGCACTCCTGGACCTGGATCACTTCAAGAGCATCAACGATAATTACGGGCACCCGGCCGGCGACGCAGCGCTCCAGGGGGCGGCCGAGATCCTCAGCGGCTCGGCCCGTGGATCCGATATTCCGTGTCGCTATGGCGGTGAGGAATTCGCCATCATCATGCCCGAGACGACGCCCGAACAAGCCAGTATTTTGTGCGAGCGCATCCGAGAAGCGCTGGCCGCCCGAGACTGGCCGTCCCATCCGGACCGCAAGATCACGGTTTCCATCGGCGTGGCCGGGGCCGAGGGTTCCACGGGCCTGCCTGCCGAGCAGTGGGTCGCCCACGCCGATGCGACGCTTTACAAGGCCAAGGAGAGTGGGCGCAACCGCGTCATGCTGACCACGCTCTCGAAGAACGGGCCGAAGCTCGCCGCCGCGGGCTGACCTAGAACGGGACCACCAGTCCGACGTACAGCTGCGGGGCATCGCGAGCCGGGTTTCGGCTGTCCCCCCGCGTGCGGGCGTTGGAGATGTGGTGCCAGCGGACGCCGCCGATCAGACGGACGTTTTCGTCGAGTTGCCTGGTGAAGCCCAGGCCTGCACGGGGCATGAAATTGAAGCTCGTGCCATCGGGCGGCACGTGGTCGGTGGTGCCGAGCACGCCGATGCCGATGTCTGCAAACAGGCTCCAGTTCTCGCGGGCCACGAAGTGCCAACGGAAGCCCAGGGTGGCGCTCAGGCCGAAGGCCGCGTCGGCCCCCTTGTCGTAGAACGACCACAGCCCGCCTTCGAGAAACCACTCGATGTCGTCCACCAGGAAGCGGTTGTAGCTGAGCGTGAGGCCCTGATCGAGCGCCTCGGACTCGAAGGCGGCCGAGTACGAGATGACCCAGGTCTCGCACGCCTCCGAGCAGTAACCGGGCGAGACTGCCTCGAATTCATCATTCGATTGAGTGGACCACGGTTCGTGGATGAATCGCAGCGGTTCCGCCTGGCCCCGGGCGACCACGGGCGAGGTCAGCACCGACAACACGCAGATCGCGAGCCAGGATTTCACCGCGTCCTTGCGCATGGGCCCAAGGATACCACCATGACCGACCCACAGCCTGACCGATCCGACCCCAAGACCCACCGCCGACTGACCAGCCTGGAAGAGGCCGCCATGTTCCACGAACAAGCCACGGGCGATGCACGCGAGGCCGCCGAGGAAGCGCTTCGTCGGGTGCTGGCCATCGAACAGCGGCTGGCCGCGATGGAGGAGCGGCTCGGCTCGCTGGTGCAGGCCGACCCCGACCTGCCCGAGCACGAAAAACCCCCGCACTCTGCGGGCTAACAATCCCTTCCTCCCGCCGCATTTGTGTCACCCGTACCGACTCCGTATATCGAAACGAGCCCCGCCTTGCCCACTTCCACCAACAGCACGACCTGGACCGGCGCTTCGGTCCGAGCCTCGTTCATCGAGTTCTTCCAGAAGCTCGGCGCGGCCCCGCACCCGTTCGTCCCGTCCAGCCCGGTCGTGCCCATCGACGACCCGACGCTGCTGTTCACCAACGCGGGCATGAACCAGTTCAAGCCCCTGTTCCTGGGCCAAGCCGATCCGTCGAGCGAATTGGGCAAGCTCAAATGCGCCGTGAACAGCCAGAAGTGCATCCGCGCGGGCGGCAAGCACAACGACCTCGAGGACGTGGGCAAGGACACCTACCACCACACCTTCTTCGAGATGCTGGGCAACTGGTCCTTCGGCGACTACTTCAAGGCCGAGGCCATCGAGTGGGCGTGGACGCTGCTGACCGAGGTCTGGGGCCTGCCCAAGGACCGGCTGTACGCCAGCTACTTCGGCGGCGACGAAGAGCAGGGCCTGCCGGCCGATGACGAGGCCAGGGAACTCTGGCTGCGCTTCCTGCCGCCCGAGCGCGTGCTGCCATTCGGGGCCAAGGACAACTTCTGGGAGATGGGCGACACCGGGCCCTGCGGCCCGTGCAGCGAAATCCACTTCGATCGCATGGGCGGGCGCGACGCGGCCGCGCTGGTCAACGCCGACGACCCGAGCGTGATCGAGATCTGGAACCTGGTGTTCATCCAGTTCGACCGGCAGGGTGACGGTACGCTCAAGGAGCTACCCGCCAAGCACGTGGACACCGGCATGGGCCTGGAACGCGTGCTGAGCGTGCTGCAAGGCAAGCCCAGCAACTACGACACCGACCTGTTCACGCCGATCTTCGAGGCGATCTCGAAGATGACCGGCACGCGGCCCTACGCCGGCAAGCTGGGCCACGCGGACGAGGGCCAGGTCGACTTTGCCTACCGCGTGGTGGCCGACCACGCCCGGGCGTTGACGTTCGCGCTGACCGACGGCGCAGTGCCGGGCAACGAGGGCCGCGGCTACGTGCTCCGGCGCATCCTGCGCCGAGCCGTGCGCATCGGCTGGCAGAAGCTGGGCGCCCGACCGGGATTCTTGAGCGAACTGGTGCAGGTGATCGTCGAGCACTACGGCGACGCCTTCCCCGAGCTCAAGCGCAATCCGGGCCGCGTGGCGGGGATCATCCGCGACGAGGAAGAGAGCTTCGGACGCACGATGGAGCGGGGCGTCAAGCTCTTTGACGACCTCGCAGGCACCAGCGGCACGACCATCTCGGGCGCCGACGCCTTCCAGCTTTACGACACCTACGGCTTCCCCCTCGACCTCACGCAGATGATGGCCGAGGAGCGGGGGCTCAGCGTGGACGTCGAGGGCTTCCACAAGGCCATGGCCGAGCAGCGCGAGCAGTCTCGCGCGGGGGCCAAGGGCTCGGCCGAGGCCGGGCTAGCGCTCGACGCGGACGCGATCGCCAAGCTCCAGAACCTGAACGTCAAGCCCACCGACGACGTGGACAAGTTCCACGGCCGCGAAATCCGCGCGCGCGTGAAGGCAATCTGGAACGGCCATGACTTCGACGAGCACGCCGAAGCCAGCGGCCGAGCGGCCACCATCGGGGTAGTGCTTGATGACACGAACTTCTACGCCGAGATGGGCGGACAGCTTGCCGACCACGGGCGCATGTTCGTGAGTAAGGAGGCCCGATCGAGCGTTCGCGACGAGCACCGCGGCGGTGAATTCCGGGTCGAGGGCGTCAAGGCGTACGGCGGATACGTGCTGCACGCCGGCCACGTCGTGCGCGGCGAGATCCGCGTGGGTGACGAGGTGACGCTGAACATCGACAACGAACGCCGGCTCAACCTCGCGGCCAACCACACGTGCACGCACCTGTTCAACTACGCCCTGCGCGAGGTGCTGGACGTCGAGAATCCGCCCGAGCAGCGCGGCTCGCTCGTGGCGCCCGATCGACTTCGGTTCGATTTCGACGCCAGCGGTCCGATCTCGCCGGCCGACCTGGGCCGCATGGAAACCATCGTGCGGCAGGTGCTCGAGCAGGACCACCCGGTGTACGCCGACCTCGTGCCGCAGGAAAAAGCCCTGGCGATCAAGGGCCTGCGGGCGGTCTTCGGCGAGAAGTATCCCAACCCCGTGCGTGTGGTTTCGATCGGCGCCCCAATCGAGAAGCTGCTGGATGCGCCCCAGAGCGCCGACTGGATGGAGTATTCGATCGAACTGTGCGGCGGAACGCACCTGGCAACCACGGCCCAGGCGGAGAGCTTTGCCATCGTCCACGAGGAGGGCGTGGCCAAGGGCATTCGTCGCATCGTGGCCGTCACCCGCCAGGAGGCTCGGCGGGCCGTCGCCCAGGCCAATGCCTTGGCGCTCGAACTCCAGGAGGCGGCCAAGCTCGACGATGACGGCCTGGAAGCGGAGATCGCGCGTCTCGGGCGGCTCATCGATGAAGCAACCGTGCCCGTCGCTCGCAAAGACCAGCTGCGCAAGGCCCTGGGTCAATTGCAGGATCGCGCCAAGGCGGCGCGCAAGGCCCAGGCCCAGCAGGCAAGCAAGAAGGCCCTGGAGCAGGCTCGAGCCCTGGCCCAGAGCACCGGCGACGGCAACCCGGTGGTCGCGATCCTCGACGCCATGGGCGACCGCGGCGCGATGCAGGCGGCCCTGAGCGAGATCCGCAAGACGCTGCCCGATTCGCCCATCATGCTCCTGAGTGCCGACCACGAAGGCAAGGTTGCCCTGCTCGCCGACGTCCCCCAGACAGCCATCAGCCGGGGGCTGAAGGCCGGCGATTGGGTCCGCGGCGTGGCGCAGGTCGTCGGTGGCAAGGGCGGCGGGAAGCCCAACCAGGCCCAGGGCGGCGGACCGGATGGCGCCCGGATTCGCGAAGCCGCCGATAAGGCCCAGGAAATGGCGCTGGCGTCGATGGCCTAAAACTCTGTCGTGGCAGACCCCAAGAGCAGCCCGCGCATCGCCGCCTGGCGCCAACGCATGGGCGGATGGTCGGCCGGTGTCGATTTTGCGGCCACGACCATCACCTGCGTGCTCATCGGCTTTGGCATCGACTACGTTGCGGGCACCAGCCCGCTGTTCCTGCTCATCTTCCTGTGCGTGGGCGTCGTTGGCGGGTTCGTCGCATTCATCCGTACGGGCCTTCGGCTGAACCGGAGTTCGAAGCGTTGAACCAGACGCCGAGTCCACACGCCGATGAACCGCTGGTTGCCGCGACCCTCACCGAGCGGCTGACCTGCGTGGCGTGCGGATACGACCTGCGCGGGTTGAGCGTCCTGGATCGTTGCCCGGAGTGCGGCCTGCGCATCGCCACGAGCATCCTCGCGATCGTGGATCCGCGAGCGCAAGAGTTCGAACCCATCCGCCGTCCGCGCCACACGGCGATCGGCCTGATGGTGTGGTCGATCAGCGGCTTGCTGGCGGCCGCGTGTGCCTGGCTGCTTCGGGCCGCCGAACTCCCCGCACTGCGGAACGATCCGCATCTGATTGCACCCGACACCGCCCGGATCATCGCCATCGTGGGCGCAGGGCTCATCCTGCTTTCCGGCGTCGGCGCCATCGCGCTGGTTCGGCCCGCCCGCAGCATGCCGCCGCGCGGCGTGCGAATGGCGATGATTGGCGTGGCGTTGTACCTTCCACTCGCCGCGGCCTTCTGGTACCTGCACGCGCACATCGACAGTTCGGCGGCCAGCCCGTATTTTGAGCGACTGCCCGACGTGAATCGCGTGCTCGCCCGCGCCGTCGAACTCGGACTGATCACGTGCGTCGTGCTCCTGCTGCGCACCAACGCACGATCACTCGCGGCCCGCAGCGCCATCCTGCGAACCGGGCGCGTGGATCGACAGACCCTGTACGCCGTGGCGCTCGCGGCGGGCATCGGCATCGCGGGCGACCTGGTTCGCCTGGCGGCCACCTCAGTCGATGGCGTATTGGCCGACGTGCTGAGCATCGCGGGCGTTTCCATCGTGGTGATCGCCTCGGCCCTGCTGACCATGGGGCTGGCTGGCGCCACGCTGGACTGCGCCCGCATTGCCCGCGCCCTGTGGCGATCGGGCCGACGAATTACCAGCCTGGTGTCGATGGTCGACGTGGCACGGGCCGAGCGCACCGGGAACGCGCCGTCGTGAGCGAACCCGTGCCGACCGCATTTCGCGAACGATTCGATGCGTTGCTGGAGCGGGAACTCGAGGCATTGCCCGATCGCGTCCGGGCCGTGCTCGATGAGGTGCCCCTGCACGTGATGGACGAGCCCGACCCGGTCATCTTGCGGGACCTGGGCGTGGAAGCAGGCGACATCGACGAAGCCACGGAGGAACTTTGTGGCTTGCACACCGGGTTTATGCTGACCGAGCGGCCGATCGAACTCGACGCTGTCCTGCCGAACGAGATCCACCTGTTCCGGCGAGGGATCGCCCTGATCTCCGGCGGCTGGAACGCCGATGACGAAACGGTGGCCGAGCAGATCCGCATAACCCTGTTGCATGAGATCGGGCACCATTTCGGGCTCGAAGAGGACGACCTCGACCAGTTGGGGTACGCCTGAAGCGGGCCGACTCTGCGAACAGGCGGATCTAGCATCCGTACGAAGAAGACCCGAACGCGTTCCAAGCGCGGCACCAAGGAGGCCCCATGCGCCCGAACCGCACGCTCACGTATTTTGCTGCTGGCCTGATGATGCTTTCGGCCGGCGCCACCCATGCCCTGGCCCAGGCGCGCGAGCGCATCGGCTTGCTCGAGATCACTGGCACGCCATCGGATGCCCCCAGCCCCCTGGCGTGGCTCTTCGGTGAGGCCGAGCCCACGCTGAGCGATCTCGTGAGCGCCATCCAGAGCGCACCGGGCGAGCACAACCTGGACCACCTGGTCGTTCGGCTGAAGGACGCGGCGCTGAGCTGGGCCATCGTGGATGAACTCGGCCAGGCAATCGAGTCGGCGGGCATTCCGGTGACGGTCTTCGCCGAGCAGATGGGGCCGACGGACCTGATGCTGGCCAGCCACGCCGATCGCGCCGTGATCCAGAAGGCGGGCGACGTCTCGCTGCCGGGCCTGTACATGGAAGAGATGTTCCTCGCGAGCACGCTCGACTGGGTTGGTCTGAACGCGCAGCTCATCCAGGTGGGCCAGTACAAGGGCGCCAACGAACAGCTCACGCGATCGACGCCCAGTGAGGCGTGGAACGAGAACATCAGCGGCCTGCTCGACAGCCTGTATGGACACATGGTCTCCACGCTGGCCAGCGGTCGCGGCACGAACACGCAGGGCGTGGAATCGGCCATGGAAACCCTGTGGATGGCCAGCGCCGAGGATGCCGTGCAGGCGGGCATGGTCGACGCCGCGATCGATCTTCCCGATCTGGGGGCCCATCTGGTGGGCGAAGACGCCAATCCGCGGTGGATCACGCTGACCGCTGGCAAGCAAGGCAACAAGCTCGATACCAGCAACCCGTTTGCCATGTTCCAGATGCTGGCCCAGGAGCCCGACGTCAAGCTCACCGGCCCCACCATCGCCGTGCTGCACATGACCGGGACCATCATGACCGGCGACTCGGGAACCGGCGGGCTGTTCGGCGGGCAGAGCATCGGCAGCCGAAGCGTCCGCAACGAACTGGCCGAGTTGGCCTCGAACGACCTGGTCAAGGGCGTGGTGCTCCGCATCGATTCGCCCGGTGGGTCGGCCACGGCCAGCGAGATCATCTGGCAGGGCGTGCAGGATCTGGCCAAGGAGAAGCCCGTCTGGGTCAGCATCGGAAACATGGCCGCCTCGGGCGGGTACTACATCGCCGTGGGTGGCCAGAAGATCTATGCCAATGAGTCGAGCATCCTCGGGTCGATCGGCGTCGTCGGCGGCAAGATCAGCATGAGCGAGCTCTACGACACGTTGAAGATCAACGTGGTGGGTCGAGCACGCGGACCGCGCGCCGACATGTTCGCATCGACCCAGCCATGGAACGAGCAGCAGGTCGAGATCGTGCGCAGTAAGATGGCCGACACCTATGAGCAGTTCACCGGCCGCGTGACCCAGGGGCGGCCCGGCATCGACCTTTCCAAAACCGCCGAGGGGCGGCTCTTCCTGGGCACCGACGCTGTGCGGCTCAAGATGGCCGATGAAATCGGCACACTGGACGACGCCGTCGCCGATCTGGCCGATCAGGTCGGATTGGCCAGCTACGACGTGCGGCACTACCCGGGCCCGAAGTCGCTCACCGAAATCCTTGAAGAGTCGCTTGGCGGATTCATGGGCGCCAACGCGCCGACCGCGGCCGATGCGTCTGCCCTGCCGATGGTTCGGGCCGTGCGCGCCGCCGTCGGCGAGCAAACCTGGACGCAGATGGTACATTCGCTCAACTCGATCACCCTGTTACGCGAAGAGCCCGTCGTGCTGACGGCGCCCACGGTGGTGACCTTCCGCTAGCGGCGCACCAGACCACCCGAACAAAGAAAAACCCGGGGCTACCCGGGTTTTTTCGTGTCGGTGCGATTGCCGCCGAGGGCTTAAACCTCGAGCACTTCCTTGCTCTTCTCGGCTACGCGGCGGTCGACCTCGGCTTCGTGCTTCTTGAGCATCTCCTGGATCTGGTCCTTGAGGTCGGCGACCTGATCCTCGGAGATGTGGGCGCTGGAATCCTTGGCCAGGGCGTCGGCGTGCTTGTTGGCGTCGCGCCGCGCGTTGCGGAGCACGACCTTCGTTTCCTCGCCCACTTTCTTGCACCGCGCGACGAGCTGCTGGCGACGCTCGGAGGTCAGGGCCGGCACGTTGATGCGAATGGACTTGTCCTCGACCACCGGGCTCAGTCCCAGGTTGGCCGCCTCGATGGCCCGGCGAATGTCGCCCACCGCGCCCTGGTCGAAGGGCTTGATGAGCAGCTGCGTAGGCTCGGGCACGCTGATGGCAGCCAGAGCCTTCAGGTCCGTACTCGCGCCGTAGTACTCGACCTTCAGGAACTCGATCAGGGCCGTGCTCGCGCGGCCGCTACGGATGCCGCGGAGTTCCTGCTTGAGGTACTCCACGCCCTTCTCCATGGCGTCTTCGGCTTCGAACAAGATGGTGTCGGGGTCGGTTGACATGTGAACGTCCTCTTCAGCCGCCGGTCGGGCGAGGCCGAATGGCTCGCCGCCGGAGAGATTATCGCACGGAAAGGCGGGTGCCGATGTTCTCGCCGCGAATGACCGCCGCGATGTTGCCGGGCTTCTGGAAATTGAACACGACGACGGGCATGTCCTGCTCCTGGCACATGGCAAGAGCGGTCATGTCCATTACGCCCAGGCCCTTGTCGATGGCCTGGGAGAAGGTCAGGTGGTCGTACTTGGTCGCCTTCGGATCGATGTTCGGGTCGGCCGAGTACACGCCGTCGACCTTGGTGGCCTTCAACAAGACCCGGCAGCCCAGTTCCATCGCCCGCAGCGATGCGCAGGTGTCGGTCGAGAAGTACGGATTGCCCGTGCCGCCGGCCAGGATGACGACGCGGCCCTTCTCGAGGTGGCGAATCGCCCGCCCGCGGATGAATGTTTCGGCAACGGCGCGGATCTCGATGGCACTCATCACGCGGCTGTCGACGCCCACCGAGGTCAGCCCCTCGCGGAGCGCCAGGGCGTTGATGACCGTGCCGAGCATGCCCATGTGGTCGGCGGTCGCCCGTTGCACCAGGCCAGCGGCGGCCAGTTGGGCCCCTCGGATGATGTTGCCACCGCCGACCACGATCGCCAACTGGGCGCCATGCGTGGTCGCTTGGGCGATTTCCTTGCAGATGTCGGTGAGCAGGTTGGGGTCGACGCCCGCGCCCGAGCGTCCGAAGGCCTCGCCGCTCAGCTTGAGCAGCAAGCGGTTCGGCTCCCGATCGCCATCGGGCGCTTGGAGCTTGGGAGCGGGGCTGGGGTCATCAACGGTGTGCATGTGGCTCGGCAAACCCCGATCGTGCATACGCAGAGGCGGCCCCGGCATCGGGCGAGCTTTAGGGAAAACCAATATCGCGGACGGCTGTCTGCAACCTCCGGCCTCGACCCCTGGTAGCGGAGTCAGGGTAGGCACACGGTTTCGGGCGGCCGTGGCCGTCCGGTCGATGAACGGGAAGCGATCTCGGTCGCCCTTTCGTGAGTACAACCCTTGGCGATGACTCCCCCGGATCAACCCGATACATCCCAGGCCGACGAAGAGCGGACGGGCGTGCTGGCGTGGGTCAATCGCCACAAGGTGCCCCTGCTGGCCAGCAGCGCGGCGGTGTCGTTGCTGGTGCACGTGGTCATCCTGCTCATCGCCGCCCTGATCCGCATGAATCAGCCCGTCGCCCAACTGGGCTCGGCCTCGCCGGAGGTCGAATTTGCGGTGATGACCGACGCGGAGCTGGCCGAGATCGCCGCGGAGGAACTGGCGCTGGAGGCCCCCGATACCGATGCGTCCAGTTCGGCCCTGGAGATGCAGGCCGAGCTCGACCTGGGCGCGCTGGAAGTCGACATGTCCGACCTCGCCGAATCGATGGGCGACGTGTCATTGCAGCTGGGCGGCGGAGACCTTGAAGGCGTCGGGCTGGGCGGCGGAGACAGCGTGGGCGCCGGCGCCAGCTTCTTCGGCGTCGAGGCCCGTGGGAATAACTTCGCGTTCGTGGTCGACACGTCGGGCTCGATGGTCAACGACGGTCGCCTGCAATCGCTGCAGCAGGAGCTCATCCGATCCATCACGGGGTTGTTCAGTTCCTCCAATTTCTTCGTTGCGTTCTTCAACTCGGGCGCGCGGCCGCTGGGCGATCGCGGCGTTGTCTGGGCCGAGGCGACCGACAGCGGGAAGAACTGGGCGCGGGCGCACGTGCTCGCGACCCGCGCCGAGGGCGCCACGCGACCCGCCGCGGGCTTCGAGCTGGTGGCCATGCTCGAGCCCCGGCCCGACGCAATCTACTTCATGACCGACGGAGAATTTTCCGACGATGAAGCCGAGCAAATTCTCTCCATGTTCGAGCGCGTGAATATTCCGATTCACTGCATCACCTTCCGCAGCCGCGAGGGCGAGGCCCTCATGCGGCGCATCGCCACGTCCACGCGCGGCACCTATACGCACATCGAGGGCCCGCGTTGAGGCTGGCGGTCGTGGCCATATGCCTCTCGTTGGCGTCGCCCCTGGCAGCACAGGACGAACTGGTGCTGCGAGGGTTCGAGCAGCCACCGCCCGGACGCGCCATGGGTGTCGGGCCGCAGGGCGTCCAGGTGCGGACCTCCCAAGGCGACGTCGTGATCGTCGGGTGGGATCGCGTGCTCCGGCCGCCGGCATCGCTGGCCGAGGCATCGGAACCGTTCGATGCGCTTGCGATGAATTCGTGGCGGGCCCGATCGCGCGTGGAACGCGGCGACTTGGTCCTGGCCGAACCCCTGCTCCAGCAGGTGTTCGATCGGGCCCGATCCGATGGCCAGAGGTTGCGTGGGCCGACGGGACTGGTGGTGACTGAAGGACTGCTCCGGTGCCGGCTGGCGCGCGGCGCCACGGCAGCGGCGATCGAACCATGGTTGGCGTGGCTCGACGCGTCCATCGTGCGCCAGCCACGCACGACTTTCGCGCATCGGCAATGGGCGCGCGAGGCCGGCCTGCCGCAGGTCATTGATGCGGGTACCGAGCTATGCCACCTGCTTCCGCCCATGTGGGTGGCGACGCCTTCGCTCCAGCTTGTCACGCAGTTGGAACCTGTCGAAGGCGAGCGCGACAAGGCGGCCGCCATGCGTGCGCTGTACCAGGCCGCGGCCCGATACGAACTCGGGCAGACCATCGACGAGTTGCCCGAGGTTCCACGCGAACCGGCGAGCGAACTCGTACGCGATATCGTCGCCGCTCGCGTGCTTGCGCCGCCGGCGCGCACGTCCGCCAGAGCTCGGCTGGAGGCCGCCCTGAACAACGCCGGCTCGCCCTGGCTGGCGGCTTGGATCCGCGCCGCCATCGGTCGTTCGATGGTGCTCGAAGATGAGGAAGAACTCCAGCTTCGGGGCGTGGCCCAACTGTTGCGGGTCCACGTGTTGCACCGAGCCGACGCCCCCGCACTGGCGGACATTGCGCTTGCCGAGGCTGCCGTCACGCTGGCGAAGCTCGGCCAGGCCGTCGTGGCAGGATCGCTGGCCGATGAACTCGTCCGCGTGAGCCCGCAGTCGCCTGCGCTATCGTGGCCTGCATTGACACCCCTCTTGCGCGGCGATCAGAGCGCCGCCACAACGGCGCCGGAACCATTGACGGCCGGAGAGACCCCATGAGCCTTGTACCGGGCGCGTTCGCCCCGCTGATTTCCCAGGTCGCCAGCCTGGTGGCCCAGGCCGCCCCGGCCGCGACGCCCGCGACCGACGACGGCAAGACGCTGCTCCAGCACATCCTCTCGGGTGGCCCCATCGGCATCGTGATCATCTTGCTGTCATTCACGGCGGTGCTGATGACCGTCTGGCTATTTGCCGAGATCCGATTGCCCCGACTGGCGCCACCCCGCGTGGTCGAAGGTCTCGACCGGCTGCTGGCGGCCAACGACGTGCGCGGCGCCTTGGCGTTCTGCCAGGCCGAGGAGAACCGCTGCCTGCTGACGGGCATGTTTGCCGCGGCGCTCACGCGGTGCCTTCGGTCGCCCTTCGGCTTGCTGGAGCTTCGTTCAGCGCTGGAAGAGGCGGGCCAGGAGCGATTCGCCAAGCTCCAGCGCAAGACCGACCCGATGGGCCTGATCGCCGCGGTCGCGCCCATGCTCGGGCTGCTGGGCACGGTCGTGGGCCTGGTGGGCGCGTTCGAGACGCTCAGCGTAAGCGAGGGCGTGCGACCCGAAGCGCTCGCATCGAGCATCTCCGTCGCCCTGATCACGACGGTGCTTGGCCTCATCGTGGCCATCCCGGCGACGGCGCTGCACAGCTTCTTCCGCAACCGGGTCGATGCCCTGGCTCAGGGCATCGCCGAACTGACCGAGGAACTCGCCGCGCGCATCCAGAGTGCCAAGCCCGCCGGCGGACAGTCGCCCACCCCGGCCGGCCGGGCGCCCGCCCCCACCACCGCGGGCGCCCGCTGATGGCCCACGGAACGGACTGACACGATGCTCTTTGGGTCCAAGCCAGCACGCGTGCGATTTACGGTGAACATGACGCCGATGATCGATGTCGTGTTGCTGGTGATCATCTTCTTCCTGTACACGGCGCGCTTTGCCGAAGTCAGCCGCACCAGCGTCGACCTTCCAGACGAGCCTGGGGCCGAGGAGTCGGTAAGCGATCCCGAAGCGCTGATGATCGACGTTCGCGCCGACGGTGCCTTCCTCGTTTCCGGGCGCATGCGCTCGCTCGAGCGGGTGATCGAGATCGTGCAGGAACAGGCCGACCGCGCGGGCGGGCCGGAGAACCTGCGTGTGCTCTTGCGAGCCGACCAGGGGGCGGCGGCGGGCCCGGTCAATGAACTGGCCCGGCGGCTTACGGGCATGGGCGTGCGCCAGTGGAGCCATGCCACGGTCAATCGATCGGGGCGGGGCTGAGCCGTGCGCGTGCGTCCCCCGAGCTATCGAGACGACGCGGGCGACCTCCCGCTGACGCCGCTGATCGACGTGGTCTTCCTGCTGCTGATCTACTTCATGGTGACGGCCACGATCACGCCGCCCGAGAGCCGGGTGGCCTCTACGCTGCAAGGCGAGCGCGGGGCCGGACAGGCGCGTGACCTGAAGCCGCAGATCGTCACGATCGATCAGACCGACGGCGCCGTGACGTATCGCATGGGCACGCGGGTTTTCGCGGATCGCGAAGCACTCGCGGTGGCCCTCGAACAACTGCCCAAGGAGGGTGGTTTGTTTGTTCGGGTGACCGACCGGGCGCCGTGGGCGGCCGTGGCCGGCGTCATGCAGGACGCACTGGACGCCGGATTCGTGAAGAGGACGTATGTTCCCGCCGACTAGCGCCATTCTGCTCGCATGCTCGCTGCTGGTCCTGGCCGGCCGGGCATCGCACGCACAAGACGAACAGCGGTTCGAAGCATACCTGGAACAGCACGAATTGCGCGAGGTCGAGGCCGCAGATCTGCGGTATCAATTCGAGAATGCGTCGGTCGATGACCGCCGGGCCCTTGCCAAGCGGCTGGCAGATCTGTACGTCGAATTGCTCGCGCGTGCCACGACCGCGGAGGACCGCCAGCGCATCGAGCAACTCGGCCAGCGCTTGACGCGTCAGCTCCCCGAAGAGGACGCCGGCGACCTGCGTTTGGCGCTCGTTCGCGCGCGATATCAATGGGCCAAGGAAGTCGCCGAGCGCGCCCGGCTGAACAACGTCCCCACCGACGAACTCGCCGAAGCCGAACGGACGCTGCGCTCGCTGGCGCCCGAGCTCTCGTCGGTCGCACAGACGGCCTCGGAAGCCGCCTATCGACTCGAACGCCGCCGCTCGGCCGTCGGTCTGGATGAGCAGGAGCAGGACGCATACGAGGAAGCGGCCCGGGTTCGATCGACGGCGCACTACCTGCTCGGCTGGACGCGCTACTACCTGGCGGTGATGACCGGTAGCGAGCGCTACGCCATGGATGCGCTGAAGGACCTCGGCGTGCTGCTGGGCGCCGAGGAGAACCGTGCCGCCAGTGTCGAACGGGCCGACGAGCGGCTGATGCGGTTCGACCACGTGGCCGACGCTGCAATCGCCGCGGCATTCTGCGAATCCCTCTTGGGTAATGCCGACACCGCGCTGCGATGGATCGACAAGATCGAGTCTGCCCCGACGCTCTCGGAAAGCATCCGAGATCGGCTGTTCGTCTGTCGGCTGCTGGTGCTGGGCGAAGCCGGGCGCTGGCGGGACCTGGCCTATCACAGCGATCGCATGCGGCGTTCGCGTCGTGCCGATGGCAAGCTGGGGCTTGAGCCACTTGAAGCGCAGCTGCTTGCCAACGTGGCGTGGGAGGCGTTGACCCGCCAGCGATTGAATCCGAGGGATCAATCCATCCTCGAGGAGATCGCACACGCGGCGATCCAGGACATCGTCCGCCAGAACCAGGTCTCGGTGCTTCGATCGCTGGTCGAGCAGTACGGGACGTCCTCGCTCGAGGGCGAAGGCTTCATATTCGCCTTCGTGCGTGGGCAGAACGCCTACCAGCGCGCAACCGAGGCATACGACGCGGCAGGATACGAAGAGGGCCAGATCGCCACGGACGACACGGTCGCAAACCTGTACGCCGCGGCAGTCCGCGCGCTCGACGCAGCCCTCCAGGCCGACGATGCCGACCGCTTTCCCGACGAGCGCGCCCAGGCCATGCAACTGGCGGCGATGTCGGCATACATGGGTGGAGCCATGCTCGACGCGGCCGATCGTTTCGAGCGCGCCCACGAGGCCGCGAGCGACACAGAACAGGCCGAACGCGCCTTATGGCACGCGATCGTCGCGCTCGATGCGGCCATCCGAGAGGGCGCCGACGGCATCGGACCCCGGCGGGATCGGCTCGTCACGCTCTACCTCCAGAGCTTCCCGGGAACCGAGCGTGCCGCACGCCTTCTCGTTGCCCGCGCCGGGGCGGCCTCGGCCGACGACCCCAAAGCCGTCGAGATCCTGCTGAACGTCGAACCGGATTCGCCGCTGTATGAAGCCGCACGCCGCCGGGCCGAACGACTGCTGTACGCCCGGCTGCGTCGGCTGACCGGCGACGCCCGTTCAGCCGCGGCCCTGCGTTACCTGACCGTGGCCGACGAGTTGCTCACGATCGATCGCCGGCGAGCGGCAACTGGGGACCTTGAAACGGCGTCGCAGTCGGCCGATCGTGCGCTCGCGTTGGCGCGAGCGATGCTCCAGGTCATCCTGGCTTCTCCGGTACCCGATACCGAGCGAGCCGATGCGCTGCTGGAGATGGTCCAAGAACTCCGGCTTCGGGTTGGTGCGCCTCCCGAGTCGATCGAGTCCGAGATCGCGTTTCGTCGGCTGCAGGTTGCCCTTGCCCGCAACGATGCCAACGAGGCTCAGCGAATCGCCGAGACGTTCGACGAAGAAGACGGCGTCTTCGATGCGCTGGCCGATCGTGCCATGTATGCCTGGGCCGCCCAGCGATTTGCCGATGCTCCGGACAACGCGGACTATGCAAGGCAAGTTGTCGAGTTCGGTCGACCCGTCATCGCGCAGATGGGCAGCGATGAGGGCACGCTCGCCAGCCCGCAGGCCTTCGGCGTGCACACCAGCGTCGCCCGTGCGGCATGGACGCTCGGCCGCGCGGCAGGATCAGAAAGCCAGCAACGCGAGATGCTCGATCTCGTCGTGGCGATCGACGGACGCCTGAAGGCGGCCGACGTGGCGGACGCGTTCTCGCTTGCTCGCTTCGCGTATGCCAGCGAACTCGTCGGCCGCAACGACGACGCGCTGGACGCGTGGCGCCGCCTGCTCGCCGGCGCCGCCGATGGTTCGGCCATGGCCCTTCGGGCTCGCTACGAATCAGCGCGGTTGCTGGGAAGGAGCGACGCGCCCCGAGCAATCGACGCGTTGCGTCAGCACCTCTTGCTCTATCCCGGGACGCCCGAACCATGGGCGTCGCGGCTGAACACGCTGCTGGAATCGCTCGAGACCGGTCGCGACCTGCCCGGGCCGGCCTTGGAGGATGCGCCATGACCAACGCACCTCCCCCACCACCGGGGCGCCCGCAACCAACCCCGCGCGAGGCCGCCATCGCGGGCATCCTGGGCCTGGAGCCCAACACCGGCGCCGCCGGCCTGCTGGGCATCGATACCGAGCACGCCGACGACGGCGAGATCGTCGCCGCGCTCAACGAGCGGCTGGCCCGCGTCAACGCGCACCGGTACGGCGGCACGCCACTGGGCGACGAAGCCAGGTTGGCCTTGCACGCCGCCGCCGCACAACTGCTGGGCAGTCGCCGGCGCTCGACCGGCTTTGCGATCGAAGAAGATCAGCCCTCCGATCTACCCGCGCGGTGGAGCCGGCCGCACCAGTTGCCACCGGCCCACCTGGCGCTCCAGCAGGACGCGGTGCTCGCACTTGGCGCGCACGGCGGCTGGAACGCCACGACCATGCGCCATCTATCGATGCTCGCCCACGCCCGCGGGTTGACCGGCGATGACCTTGCCGTCGCGTTGACGCGTCTGGCACGACAGAGTGGTCCGGCACTGCCGGCGGCGGGTAATGGCGCAAGCGACGGTGACGATGGCGTGACCGACCCCGGCCGGTTCTCTCCAGCCGAGTCGGGCCCATCTCATAGCGGCGCGAATGACTTCGCATTGCTCGGTGCCATGGCCGTGGCCGTGGTGCTGACGCTCGTCGCCGCCGCCGCAGTGCTCATTGCCATTCCGGTCATGCGCAGCTCGGGCCAGGCGGCCCAGCAGGCAGCACAAGCCGAACAACCCACGGCGCCCACCACGTCCGAAGGCCTAACGCCCGAACAACAGGCCCGGGCCGTAGCGGAGGCCGAACGCCAGGCCGAACTCGAGCGAGGTGCCGCCGCAACGCCCGACACGCGTATCGACACGATCGTCACGGATCTCCGCCTCGCGGCCGACCGGCGCCGCAAGGGCGAGCCTTCCGCCCAGGCCGTATTCGAGCGTGCCGTGCTGACGCTCGCCGACAATTGGCCACGCGTGAGGCCGGACCAGCGGCAGGCGGCGTTGGGGCTGGTCATCGACCATCTCTACCTCGTGCGAGAAGACGAGGCCGCAACGCGTCGGGTCATCGGCTTCCTGACCGCACCGCTGCGCGCAGGCGAGGCCTCGCCGACACTGGCCGCCCGCACCTGGCAGGTCGGCGCACTCGTCCGCCTGAACAAGGAACAGAACCTCCCGGGCCCGGCCGTCGAGGGCCTGCGAGGCTACCTGCTGGCCCAGGCGCCCGTCGAGGCGCGAGCCGTCGGCGACTTCAACGCCGGCGTGACGGTCGCGCTGCGAGCCGAACTCGAAGCCCTGGTCGGCGAGCCGTTCGATTCCGAACCGCAGTCCTGGATCGCGTGGTTGCAGGCCGTCGAAGGGCTGGCCGCGAGCGAGCCGCAACTGGGGCATCGGATGCTCCTGGCCGGCCTCGAGGGCGTGTTGATGCGCGGCCCCGAGCCCACGGACGAGCGCGTCTTCCAGATCGTGCGCCGGCTCGTCGTGGCGCTGCCCTGGCGGCCCGAAGACGAGTCACGATCCCGTCTGCTGGCGTGGTTCGACGATCCGGCGATCACGATTGCAGACCTGCATGCGGTCACCAACGTGCTGGCGACGGCTTCGGGTGCGCCGGGTGTCGATCCGACCATGGTCTTGCCTGTCCTCGCGAGCCAGTCCCAGCGATCTCAAGTGCGCGATCGGTTCGCCGCCGCGTGGAACGTGCAGTCGGCCCTGGC
This sequence comes from Phycisphaerales bacterium, assembly GCA_040221175.1. Lineage (NCBI taxonomy): Bacteria > Pseudomonadati > Planctomycetota > Phycisphaerae > Phycisphaerales > Phycisphaerales bacterium. Next base: position 32,693 of record JAVJVK010000001.1, on the reverse strand, counting down.
CCATGGCGAGGTCACCAACCGTTGGCTGGGCGAGGCGCGACGCCATCTTGAGGCGCCGCTGGGATCCTCACAGGTAGCCCACGCCGTCGACGCGGCAGTCTCGGCGCGCCTCAACACCGCTGCCGAGTTGTTGTGGCAGGGCTTGGCCAACGAGGCCGATGTCGAGCTGCTCCAGTTGCGCAGCGGGCTCGATTCGCAGGCATCGCAAGCTACCGCCGGCACCCGCTCGATCTACATGGCAAGCCACAGCGACCCGAGCCCATGGGCCCTGCGATACCTCGAGCAACGTCGGCCCGAATTGCAGGCCGACCTGCTGGATGAACTCATGCGGTCCGGGCCACAGCACGCCGTGGAGGCGGAATTGGTCGCACTTGCGTACTTGCGCGGAACAACCGCCAGCGTGCGAGACAAGGCAAGCGCCGTGCTCACGAGCCACGCGGGCAAGCCCGTCGTCATCGCGGCCGTGCTCGAAGCGTTCCCACTGCCCGGCGGCGAACTGCGACGTCGAGAGATGGTGGAGATGGTGACCGGGCAGCGTCTGCCCGCCGGCGAATCATGGGAGTTGGTCGCGCGCCGCACGCTCGTTGAACGCCTGTTGCACCTGCTCGCGGCCGAGGGCGAGTTGGCTCAGATTGACCGCGCCGCCGACGTCATCGCCGACGCATACGCAAGAAACTTATCGATCTCGTCGACCAGTTCGGCCCAGTCGGACAACCCGCCCGAACTCTCGGCCGAATTGCTCTGGAATCGCGCTCGCCAGCGGGCCGACCGCGTCGTCCCGCCATCGATCTGGCCGATGAGCCCCGGCGAGGTTGATCGCCGGCTCGCCGGGCGAACGCGGCTCGCACAAGGCCGGGTGCAGTGGTTCGCGGCATACCAGTCGGCACTGACGGAGATCACGTTGTACAACACCGCCGCCGAGCGCCCCTCGCTCTCGATGCGGCTGGCCGACCAGCTTGCGAAGCTCCAGGAAGATCGACGGGCGGCCAAGGGTGTTCTGGAGCAGATCGCCATCGTCGAACGCGCTCGCCTCGAGGCCTGGCGCCTGAAGCTGGCCGAGGCAGCGAGCGGAGGCCCCCAATGAGCAAGCTGGTGACCATCATGCTGCCCCTGGTGTGTGCCGCTGTCGCACGCGCCCAGTTCGCGCCCCCGGTGGAGCCCACCGAGCCCGAGACCCAGCCCCAGGCTGAACCCCAGCCCGAAACACCGGCCGAGTCGGAGCCCGAGCGCAAACCCCTGCGCACGGCCATGCAACGCGTTCCTCGGCTCGAAGAGCGACTCACCGCCCTCGACGCCAGCGATGCCATGGCGTACCTCGAACTGGCCGAAGAGGTCTCCAGCGAGACCGGATCGCCCGAAGACCGCGACCTGGCGCGCCACCTGTTTGCCGTCGCCTACGACCTGGAGCGACGCACGCGCGCCCGTCCTGAGGTCATGGCCGGCGCCTGCCTGGGCCTGGCATCGCTGGAAGCATCGGACGAGGGTTCGGCCTGGCTCTATGCCGTGGCTGGCTTGGTGGACCCTCGCGCAACTCGCGGAGCGGGCGCAGGCGTCACCACGCTGACCGTGGCGCCTGAGGTCGCCCTTGCCGCGGCCAATGCGCTGGGCCTGGCCCGAGCGGGCGAAGGAAGACGCGCCGCAAGGCTGTACGAGGATGAAGCGGTCCGCGAAGTCTTCGAGCGGTATGGTCGGCTTCTCGGCGGCAGCGGCGGGCTGAGCGGACTCAGCCGTTTCGAGCGGGCGCTGCGAGACTGGCCCGACCTGGAGTGCGGCGGTTCAAGGGTGATCACCAGGCGCGGCGAGGACGGCGTCCAGACGCTGATCTGCCCAACCTGCCGCGGCAATCCGGGCCCGCCGATGAGCGAGCAGGAGTTTCTCAATCATCTCCGATTCGAGAGCCGGCTGCTGCGAGGCATCCACCAGAGCTGGGGCGCCCAGATCGCAGCCGACGGCGGCGCGCCCCTGCTGGACCCCGACCCCGACCGCGTGCCCGAACTACTGGCGGCGCGGTACGGAATCCTGGTTGAACACACGCTGTGGCGCGATGGTCGATGGGTCGAGCCACCGGCGGCGCCCGACCAGCCCGTAGAGCCGGCCGAGCCCGGGCAAATCTCGGAAGAGCCGCCTTCGGGCCCGTAGACTGGCTTCTTCACCAAGGAGCCGCAGCATGTCCGAACAAGCCCCGCCCGCCGATGCACCCGCCCAGAGCGAGTCGCCCTTCAAGCCCGAGATCGTGTTCGAGGACTTCGCCCGCGTCGACCTTCGCGTGGCCAAGGTGCTTGAGGCGGTCGATCACCCCAAGGCCGACCGGCTGCTGAAGCTCACCTTGGACGACGGCAGCGGCACGCACCGCCAGATCTGTGCGGGCATCAAGGGCCACTACACGCCCGAGGAGTTGGTTGGTCGCAGCATCGTGATCGTGGCGAACCTCGCGCCTCGGCAGCTGCGCGGCGAGGAAAGCCGCGGTATGCTGCTGGCAGGCAGCGACGCGGCCAAGGGCCAGGAAGAGCGCACGGTCGTGCTCCTGAGCCCGATGGCCGACCTGCCGCCCGGTTCGATCGTCAGTTGACCGCCACTAGCGCGGACCGTTCCGCGGGCCGCCCGGACGGGGGCCACCATCGCGCCGATCTTCGCCGGGCTTCATGGCACGATCCAGCATGGCCTGCACCTCGGCCTCGATACGCTGCGAACGCTCGGCCCGCTCGCGTTCGAGCTTCTCTCGTGCGCCGCGCAGCCGGTCGCCCATCCGATCGAGCCACTTTGCCCGGGCGGTCAGCTGCGCGTCGAATTGGGTGACCACCAGTTCGGTCAAGTCGCGCCGCATCGTGCGCAGCTTCTCGGGCGAGAGCGTGCCGGCCTGCGCTTCGGCTCGTACCTCGCCCAGAAGATCGGCGATTCGGATGCCGTTGCGCAGCCGAGCCAGCGCGGGCTCGAACTCGTCGGAGCCCTGCTCACGCAACTCGATCAGCCTCTCGACCTCGCGACGCAAGCGGAGCACCGCTCGGCGGCTTTCCTCGTTCTCGCCTTCGGCCCGGAGACGCTCGGCCATCTCGGGCGCGTGGCGATCAAAGAAGTCCAGGATCCGGGTACGCCAGAGTTCATAGGCCTCCGGCGGAAGATCCTGCGGGTCGCGTGATTCCTCGCCATCTCGGAACCTGCGCGGCCCGTCGCGGTCGGAGCCCCGTCCCCACTCGCCGAGCACGCCGAGTTCTCCACGCTCGCGCAGCTCCGCGAGAATGGCGGCGGGCGATTCGCCCGCATCCAGCCGACGCTTGATCTCGCGCAGGCGTTCCTGTTGTCGCTCGGCCTGATCGAGCCGTCGCTCCACCAGGGCACTCAATCGGCCCGGGTCGGACTGGCCGCGATCGGCGGGCGGCGCTTCGGGAGGATCGTCCTGCCCAAACGCAAGCGGTACGAGCACGAGCGACGCCAGCAGCGCGGCGCTGACTCCCATGGATGTTCGATGCAGACGTGCCATCAACCGGCCCCCAACTCGCTCTCGAATGACCAGGACTCCACCGTGGGTTCCCACGATTCGTCCAGCGACTCGACGTCTTCGGCCAGCGTTTCGCTCCACGATGCATCGGCGAACAGGTCGGCGTACTCGAGCGCGGCGGACACTTGCTCGTCCAGGGCCACCGTTGTCACCACGCTCGGCTGCTCGCTGGGCGTGGTGGCGGGCGCCATGAGCGTTGCGCCGGCCCAGGCCAGCAAGCCCACGGCCGCCGCGGCCGCGACCGGCGCCATCCATCGCACCGGTCCGATCCGGGCCAGCACGCCCGATCGCCGCGCGCGTCCTTCGCGCAGCGCCACGACCGATGCCTCGAACGTGCGTGCTTCGAGTCCCTCGGGTACATCCGTCGGCAGCGAGCGCAAACGCTCGGCCACGTCGCGGACGTCCTCTGGAATGTGCTCGGATTCGTGCGTGCGTGTCGTTGCCATGAAAGCCCCTCCGATCCACCTGTCTAACGCACCTGTCCGTCGTTTAATGCACTTGCGGGCGTCCGAAAACACCCTACGCCGTCGATTCCGTGGTCTTGGTCGCTTCCAGCACGGCCCGGAGCTTCCGCAGGGCCCGATGGTGCCGCGCCAGCACCGTGCCAAGGGGCTGACCGAGCATCTCGGCGATCTGCTTGAAGCTCATGTCGGCACGGTGGCGCAGCTCGATGACCTGCCGGTCGGCCTCGGGCAGCCCGGCCAGGGCGGCATGCAGTCCATCGGTGTCGTCATGTTCGGCCGGCTGGTGAGCCTCCAGGCCCGCGGCCGCATCGCCCAACTCGTGCGTCGCCCGGCGTTTGCGGGCCCGGGCGTCGTCGCGCAGGCGGTTCATGGCGATGCGGAACAGCCACGCGTCGAATCGGCCCTGCTCCTGATACCCACCTTGCCCGAGCACCCGTGCCACCGTCACGAACACGCTCTGGGTGATCTCCTCAGCCCGCGCCTGGTCGCAGCCCCTGCTGCGGAGCAAGCCGTAGACCCGGCGGGCGTAGGCGTTGACCAACTCGCGCCAGGCATCCTCGTCGCCCACCGCAGCGCGCAGCACGAGCGCACGAGTCTGGGCCTCGCTGTCGGCAGATGCATCGAGAGGTTCTCGGTCGTGGCTGGGCATGCCGGCTTGGTCCCCGCCCGGAGTGAACGCCCAAGGCGCGCTTCCCATTGCAATTCCGACTGCATCGGCCGATGGCTAGCCTCAGCACCATGCTCGCCTTCACCGTCACCGCCACCACCACCGACCCGGCCGAGGCCCAGCGATTCATCGACTGGCTCTCACCAGACCCGGCCAAGGGCACCGCAGGCCACGCTGCCGATGTCGTCAGTTCGGGCGGCCACAGCGCCCAGATCGTACGGATCGACCCCAAGACGCCCGGCGAGCCCATCGTGGTCGACTGCCGCTATCTGTTCGAGTCGGCCGAAGCATTCGCCGCCTACGAGAACGGCCCAGCCGTGCCTCTGCGTGCCGAGGGGCGGGAGCTGTTCCCGCCCGACGGGCCTTTGAAGCTCGTCCGCACCGTTGGCGAGGTGGTGGTGGAGGCCGGCGAGGCCCGATAGCCTCTCCGGGGCGTCCCGGGCTGATCGAATCGCGAACGCCGGGTGGCCGAAGTCCGTAGACACCCGCCAATGCCCGCGCGCCGCCGGGCAGCCCTGTCTATCGCCGGAGCCACACGTGCCAGAACCCGACGAGCGGCTATTCGAGCAGTATCGAGCGGGTGATCTGGAGGCGTTCCGGGAGTTGGTCGATCGTTATCGGAACGACCTGGTCCGGTTCCTCTACCGCCTGACCGGCTCGGCCCACGCCGCCGAGGACGTGTTCCAGGACACCTTCCTCCAGGTGCACACGTCGGCGGCCAGTTTCGACACTTCTCGGAGGTTCAAACCGTGGTTATTCACGATCGCGGCGAACAAGGGGCGTGACTACCTGCGTAAGAAGGGCAGGCGGCCGGCAAGCGAACTGAACGCGCCGATCGCCAGCGACGGCGAAGGGGCCACCTTCATCGACCTGCTCGAGGTCGAGATTCCCCCTCCCGACGCGGGACTGGAGCGGGCGGAACTGGAGCGCCTCGTGCAGGACGCGGTGCAGCGGCTCTCGCCAACGCTCAGGGAGATTCTGCTCTTGGCTTACTTCCAGCGGCTCAGCTACGCCCAGATCGCCGACGACTTGGAGATCCCCCTGGGGACGGTCAAGAGCCGGCTGCACGCGGCCGTGGCGTCGTTCGCCAAGCACTGGAAGGCCGTGATGCACGAGAACAGCCTGACCGAGAAGGGCCATGACCTCAAGCGGACGGGCGGCCAGACGGGGGGAGCGGGACAATGACGCACGAGGACGGCGCACAAGTCAATCCCACGGCAGCCAGCGAGGCTCGAATGGGCGACGCCGATGCCCGGGCCCTCGATCGCTGGATGGATGGCGAGCCCCCCGCCGATGCGCGCGAGCATCAACTTGCGGCGCTGCTGGGCCTGCTCAACGCCGAGAGTGCGATCTCGGCCGATGCGACGCTGACCGATCTGACAATGCTCCGGGTCCTGCGCGCCAGCGGGTCGGGCGTGTCGAGCGAGGCCGAGCCGCAGTCCGAACTGGCGCCCATGGACGCCGAGGCGCTGGACGCCTGGATGCTGGCCGGCGGCGCCGTCGACCGAGTGCCGGTGGCATTGCGGGAGCGGGCCGATCGGCTCCACGCAATGGCAACGCTGGTAAGCCAGGGCCCCGTGCCAGAGTCGTCCCCTGACCTGGTGGATCGCCTGATGACCCGGGTTGCCCAGACGCCGACAACGCGTCAAACCGAAGCTCAGCCCGAGATCGCCGGCCGGATCCGCCTGGCCGATCTGATGTCGATCGCGGCGGTACTGGTGGTGGGCGTGTCGGTCATCTGGCCAATGCTCAGCTCCATGCGGGACGCCCACTATCGCACCGTCAGTTCGGCTCGCATGGCTTCGGTGGGCAACGGCATGGCCGCGTATGCCGGCAGCTACGGCGCCTTGCCGCAGGCTTCGGCCTCGTTGGCGGGCAATCCCTGGTGGGAGGTGGGCCAAAACCCAGACCACTCGAACTCGGCCAACCTGTTCACGCTGGCGCGCGACCGGTTCGTGGAACTCGCCCAGCTGGCCAGCCCGACCAACCCGCAGGCCCCCACGAGCGTGAAGGGTGAGGACGCCACCGACTGGGGCTCGCTGGACGAGGTGTCGTACAGCTACCTGAACATGTTCGGCCGGGGCGGCCGCGACGGCGGGGCCTCGCTGCTAACGCCCCGCAGCGCGGTGCTGGCCGACCGCTCGCCCATCGTGCCCCCCAGCAAGCGCGGGGAGGCCGCCCGGGCAGACGCCAACTCGACCAACTTCGGCGGCCGGGGCCAGCACGTGCTGTTCGGCGACGGCTCGGTAGCGTGGCTGACCAGCCCCGTGCTGGAGAACGGGGACAACATCTGGCTGCCCGGCACGATCGAGCGCGACCTGGCCCGCGACGGGCGGGCGACCCTCCGCGGCCGGGAGACGGCCGACGGGCCCGAGGATGCGTTTCTGGTGCCGTGAGGGCGGGCCACTTGCTTTTCATCCCAAGGCTCAGCGCCTAGCATCCCCGCTCCGATGGCCTCTGGGCCCGGAGCCTGGAAAGGGTTGATTGCCATGCCGAAGACCAAGCCTCACAAGGGCACGCTCAAGCGAATCCGTATCTCCAAGACGGGCAAGGTCCGCCACCGCTCGGCGAACCACAAGCACTTGAGCTCGCACAAGTCGGCCAAGCGCCTGCGCCACCTGCGCAAGGACCCGATCATGGCCAACCCGGACGCCAAGCGTCTGGAGAAGCTGCTGTTCCGCCGCCTGCGCGGCCGCAACCAGCCCAAGAGCACCATGAAGCGGAGCCCCAGCCCCGAGCAGCGTCGCGCCGAGCGCGAGGCCGCCACGAAGGAAAGCTGAGTCCGCCTCTTCCCGGGCATGACGCCCGACCGTGAATTGACAACCGTGTAGGCCCTCGGCCCGGGCCATAAGCCGGCTGGATGACCCAGCCGCCCCTCGCCGAGGCAGGAGATTCTGACCATGCCCCGCGTTCGCATCGGCTCTGCTCGTAACCGTTCCCGCAAGCGTCTTCTCAAGCAGGCCCGCGGCTACTACGGCGCCCGCAAGAACCACCGCTACCTGGCCAAGGACGCGATCATCCGCGGCGGCGCGTTTGCCTACGCCCACCGCCGCCTGCGCAAGCGCGACATGCGCAAGCTCTGGATCACCCGCATCACTGCTGCCTGCAAGATGCGCGGCACGCGGTACAGCGTCGTCATCAGCGGCCTGAAGATGGCCGGCATCTCGCTGAACCGCAAGATGCTCAGCCAGATCGCCATCGAAGACCCCAAGCTGTTTGACTCGCTGGTCGAAACCGCGATCAAGAACACTCGCGCGGGCAACCCGGGCGAGTTCAAGCCCGCGGCGGCCTGAGACGTATCAGATCAACCGACACGCTGACCCCACGCTGCAAGGCGTGGGTTTTTCATTGAATGATCAGTCTTCGCGAAGGAACTTGCGGAGCTGGGCCTGTGCCTTGTTCAGGTCGGTCTGGAGCTTGCGCACGCGGAGCAGCGAGCGGACCCGGGTAAGCAGTTCGAGCTTGTTGACCGGCTTGGTCAGGAAGTCGTCGGCCCCGCAATCAACAGCCCGCTCAACGTCGCCGACCTCCCCCAGGGCCGTAACCATGATGATGGGGATGTCGCGCGTGGTCGGGTTGCCCTTGAGCCGCTCGGTGGCCTGATAGCCGCTCATGCGCGGCATCATGATGTCCATCAGGATGAGATCGGGGGGCTGGGTGGCGACTGCATCCAGGGCGGCCTGGCCGTCGTGGGCGACCTGGACGGTGATGCCCAGGTCGTCCAGGTAGGCCTCGAGCAGTTCGGCGTTCTGGGCGTTGTCATCGACCACGAGCACGGTGCCGGTCAGCGGCTCTTCGGCGCCGGCATGGGCTTGTGGATCTGGCTTGGTGGTCATGTCGCCTCCGGAAGTCTGTGCCACGGCCTATGGGGGTTATCGGTGGGCCCCGCGTGGTCTACGCTGACTTATACGCCCACCGCTCACACCGGGCAGGCCCGCGTGCCGATGGTGGGCAGGAACGGTACACATCAGCGGCACGGAGGCGTGGATGGCATCGGCTGTTGTTCGGCGGGGATGGTCTTGGGACGGCACGGGCGCCTGGGCCCGATCGAGGATTGCGGTGCTGGCCGTGCTCATCGCGGCACTGCCCTCGCTGGCCGATCTCCAGCGAGACCTGGAGCGGGCCATCGCCCAGGCAGGGCTCGATGGCCTTGACGTGGGCGTCAGCGTGGTGGATCTCCGCACGGGGCGGCGGGTGGCCGATATCGACGCGTTCGACCCCTTGATTCCCGCCTCGAACATGAAGCTGCTGACCAGCGCGACGGCCTTGATCACGCTGGGCGATGACTTCATGTTCGAGACCCGGTTTGTGCTGGCCGGCGACACGCTCGTGATCGTGGGCTCGGGCGATCCGGGCCTGGGCGACCCTGCTCTGCTTGCCGACCTGCCCGAGCCGATGGACGTCGAGACGCTGCTGGACTTCATCGCCGACGCGATCGTGCGAGCGGGCCCGACGACGATCCGCGAGATCGTGATCGATGACCGGGTGTTCGACCGGAACACGGTGCACGAAGACTGGCCGCACGATCAGTTGCAGTACTACTACTGCACCGAGGTCGGGGGTCTGAACTTCCACCTGAACATCGCCAACGTGTTCGCCCGGCCGACCTCGCTGAACCAGCCAGCCCGCATCGTGCTGGAACCCGACGCAAGTAGCATCGAGATCGAGAATACGACGCAGACGGCGGCCACACGCACACCGTCGGGCCGTCCGCACCCCAGCAGCATCTCCATCCACCGTTCCGAGCAGGGCAACCGGTGGCGCATTTCGGGCGAGGTTTCACGCTCCGTCGGCGCCCCCACCGCGCTGCGTGACACTGCCATTGTGTTTGGCGAGTTGCTGGCCGAGCGGCTCGAGAGCCGCGGGGTCGAGATCGGCGCGGCGCACGCCCTGCCTGCCGAGGCCGTACGTCGCACCGGCATGGACGAAACACATCAGGGCACGACGGTGCTGGTCATCAAGACGCCCATGCCCGAGGTGTTGCGACGCTGCAACACCGATAGCTACAACATGCACGCCGAAGCACTCTTCAAGCGCGTTGGCCACGAAGTCGCCAACCAGCCCGGAAGTTGGGTGCTGGGCGCCGCGGCGATGCGGTCCACGCTGACCGATGCACTCGGCCCCTCGTCGCTCGATGGGCTGCGTGTTTCCGATGGCAGCGGCATGAGCCGGCAGAACCAGGTGTCGCCGGCCACGCTGACGGCCCTGCTGGCCCATATGCACGTCCTCGGCGACGAATCGGCCCGGCAGTTGTTCCGGGATTCGCTGGCCCGTTCGGGCGAGGGCACGCTGCGGCGTGGCTTCATCGAGACGCGCGACCTGCGCCACGACGTCCTGGCCAAGACGGGGTACCTGAATCACGTGCGAACAATCTCGGGCTATATCGTGCCCAAGGGCGGCAGCGAGCCGATCGCGGCGTTTTCGATCCTGATGAATGGCTTTCGCTCCAACGATAGCCTGCGCAGCCGCGAACTTCGCAACGAGATGGTCAGGCTGATCGATCGCGAGGTCGCCCGAATGCGCTCGGGCGCGGTCGTGGTCGAGCCCGGGACGCCTTGACGATCAGCCCGGGCCAACAACGGTCTTGACGTCCTCGAACGAACTCGAAAAGTCTGCCGTGCGTTGCGTCGCGTCGACACCTTCGCGTATGACCGGCGGCCACGCGCGAACGGCCTGGCCCCGGAGCGTACCGGTAGTCTTTGCCGTGGCATCCCAGGCCCGCACCCGGGCACCACCGCTGACGGGGAGGGCGTCGCGGCCAGGGTCGCAGTTTGCCAGGAAGTGGAACATCGCCTCGTCGGTCTGGTGGACGTTGACGCCCTCACCGAGGAAGACCACGTATGGCACGGCACTGCCGATGGCTTCACAAACGCGGCGCCAGAGATCTTCGACCGCCTCGCCTCGTGCGGCCGTCGCGATGAACAGCCAGCCGGGCACGGGCATGGCGGCGCCCTCGACGCCCGAAACGATGCGTTGCGGATCGGGCAGCGTACGAATCGGCGGGTCGGCTTCCAGGCGATCACCTGGCATCTTCCGCGTGCAATCGAAGCCGATCTTCGTGCCGGCTCCCAGTGCCGGGGCGGCGTGGTCGAGGATGTCCAGCGGCCCCCGGGCGAGCACGACGTCGGCGATCGGATCGCAGCGTTCGGCGGCGAGCCTGAGGACGGCCTGAGCATCGTGCACGTCGGCATCGTCATCAACGATGAACAGGCACTTGGTCCATGCCATCTGCCCCGCGCCCCAGATGCTGGCCATCACGCGGCGGCCCTGCATGGCATAAGCCTTCTTGATCTTGATCATGGCGCAGTTGTGGAACGCGCCGAACAGCGGCAGGTCGTAGTCCTCGATGTCATGGACGATGGTCTTCAGCAGAGGCAGGAACAGGCGCTCGGTGGCCTTGCCAAGGAAATAGTCCTCCTGCGGCGGCAGGCCCACGACCGTGGTCGGATAGATCGCGTTCTTGCGGTGCGTCAGCGCCGTGACCTTCACGATGGGGTAGCGATCGGGCATGCTGTAGAACCCCGTGTGGTCGCCAAAGGGACCCTCGAAGACGGCGCCCGGACCGAGCGGCTCGTCGGTCTCGCGCGGGTCCCAGCCTGGATAGCCCGCCTCGGTGCTCACCTCGCCCTCGATCACGAACTCCGCATCTGCTGGCACCCACAGCGGTACGGTCTTGCCACGGCACATGCGGATGCCCTTGCCGTTGAGGAAGCCGGCCATGAGCAACTCGCTGATGCCCGGGGGCAGCGGCGCGGTGGCGGCATAGGGCAGCACGCTCGGCCCACCAAGCGCGATCGCCACCGGCATCGGCTTGCCCAGCTTCTTCCAACTCCGCCAGTGGCTCGCCCCGTCGTGGTGCAGGTGCCAGTGCATGGCCACGCGGTCCTTGCCCAGCAGTTGCACGCGGTACATGCCGATGTTGTGGCTCGCGGGTCGCTTGTCGTCGACGTCGTCGGCGTGGATGGTGTGGATGCCCGCCAGCGTGATGTAGCGTCCGCGATACTTGGCGTTCCAATCCTCTTCGGAAATGTCTGGATGGCCAAGGTCCGCGATGCCGTCGTTGATGCCGGCCGGATAGCCCACGGCCTCGAATTGGCCGTCCAAGGGCCAGCATCGCAGGATCGGCAGCCGCGTCAGGTCGATATCGCTCCCCGTGCGCACGACTTCCTGCACCAGGCCAGCTTTTTTCATCCTTCGGGGTGGGATCTTGAGCAGCGGCGCGAACTGCTTGGCCTTCGCAACGACCTCGCCCAATGACCGCGGCGGTTGCGGTTTAGTGAGTTCGCCGATCAGTGTCGCGATGTCTTCCAGGCCATGGACGCTCGCGTGGTGGCCCAGGGCCATCTCCATCCTGCGATAGCTCCCGAACGCATTGATCAGGACCGGAAAGTCGCTGCCCTGGACGCTTGAGAAGAGCAAGGCTGGCCCGCCGCGATCATGGAAGCGCGGATCGTTTCGCTGGGTGGCGGCGGCGCACGGGCCGGGGGCGGCCGCCTTGCTGGCAAGGCTGGCCAGGCCCGCGAGTTCTTCCACCGGCGAGATCGGCCGACTGATCTCCAGAAGTTCCCCCGATTCGCGGAGGGCATCAACGAAACTGCGGAGGTCGCCGTACATACCCTCAACCCTATGTCGACCGAGCCTCCCACTCGCCGGGTTGACGGGGAGCCCCGCGTGCGCCATCCGTGGGACGAACTTTCTCGCATGGACGGTCCGCCGTCGGCCTTCGCCTGCGCCCACACCCGAGACTGGCCGGGCTACTTCAAGGCCGTTGCGGGCAAGGAACCCCGCGAGACGCTGCTGAAGGCCCTCGAGCTCTTCGAGGCCCCGGGCTTCGCCATCGATCTTGGCTGTGGCGAGGGGCGCGACACCGTCGAACTGCTGGACCGAGGCTGGCGGGTGCTGGCGATCGACGGTCACGAAATGGCCGTCGACCTGACGCACCATCACCCGCGCCTGCCAGCCGGGGCACGCGAGCGGCTGGAGATCCGCCACGCCGAGATGGAAGTTGTCGACCTCCCCGCGTGCGACCTGCTGAACGCCAGCTTCAGCTTGCCCTTCTGCCGGCCAGAAAAGTTCGACGAACTCTGGGGCCGCATCCATGCGGCGATCCGGCCCGGCGGGGTGTTCGCGGGCCAGCTGTTCGGCGATAAGGACACCTGGGCGACGTTGCCCGATCGGAGCCACCAGACGCGTCGACGGGTGGGCGAGTTGTTCCGCGGTCGCTACAAGCTCGAGCACTTTGAAGAGGTCGAGCGCGATGGCCAGGATGCCCGGGGCAACTCCAAGCACTGGCACGTGTTCCACGTGGTTGCACGCCGATGCCCCAATGCCGCTGCAAACCCGGGCGGCGAACACCCAACAACGACGCCCGGGGGGAGTTGCCCATGAGCGAAGCCGTCGTCTCGGTCCGCGACATCCAGAAGCGCTATGGGGGCCTGGGCAGGAAGGTGCATGCCCTGCGCGGCGTCTCGATGGACGTGCCCAAGGGCTCGATCTTCGGCCTGTTGGGGCCCAACGGCGCCGGCAAGAGCACGCTGGTCAAGATCCTCATCACCGCCGTCAAGCGGAGCGGTGGAGAGGGAACGCTGCTGGGCAAGCCCATTGGCCGAAAGGACGTGCTCGCTCGCGTGGGCTACCTCCCCGAGCACCACAACATGCCCAAGCACCTGACCGGGCGACAGGTCATCGAGTTCTTCGGCGCCATGACCAGGATGCCGCGCGCCGACCGCAAGCGACGGGCCAACGAACTGCTTGAACTGGTCCGCATGAGCGACTGGCACAACAAGAAGGTCGGCGGCTATTCCAAGGGCATGCGTCAGCGGATCGGCATCGCCCAGGCCCTGGTGGCCGATCCGGACCTGGTGATCCTCGATGAGCCGACCGACGGCGTTGACCCGGTGGGCCGGCGCGACATCAGGCTGGTGCTTCAGCAGATGCGCGACGAGGGCCGCACGGTCTTCATCAACAGCCACCTGCTGGGCGAACTCGAAATGGTGTGCGACACCGTGGCGATCATGCACAAGGGCGAGGTCGTCTCGATGGGATCGATCGACAGCCTGACCGAGGGCATGCTGCGCTACGAGATCGAGGTTGACAAGACTGAACCCATGTCGCTCGTGCGCAGCGTCCTCAACGAGAAGGGCACGCTTCCGTCGGGCGAGTCCGTTGAGGCGAACGCGAATCGACTGTGGATTGGTACGACCGACGCGGCCGCCATCCAGCCCGTGCTCGACGCCATCCGGACCAAGGGCGGCATCATCAAGGAAGTACGCACGCATCGGCCCTCGCTGGAGGACTTGTTCATGCAGGCCGTCGCCGACGACGACAGCCCGGGCGCGGCCCAGCAGGCCAGGGGGGGGAGCCGATCATGATGACCCAGACGATGGCACTGCTCGTCGATGCGTACCGCGAGTTGTGCGCCAAGAAGCTGTTCTGGATCACCATGATCCTGAGCGTGCTGGTCGTGGCCGCGTTCGCCATGGTGGGCATCAACGAGAAGGGACTCACGTTCCTGTGGTTCCAGATTCCCGCCGACGCCTTCGGCGTGCCGCTGACCAGCGAGACGCTGCCGCCGGGCCTGCTGTATCTTACGATGTTCTCGAGCCTGGCCGTCCCGTATTGGCTGAGTTGGATCGCCATCATCCTCGGGTTAGTCTCGACGGCAGGGATGATTCCAGACCTCATCCAGAGCGGCACCATCGAGGCGGTTCTCAGCCGCCCGATCGGACGCATCCGCCTGCTCCTGACCAAGTTTGCCGGCGGACTGCTGTTCATGACGCTGCAAGTCGGCGTGTTCAGCCTCCTGGCGTTCCTGGTCATCGGCATCCGCGGCGGGGCATGGGCGTTCGAAGTCTTCCTGGCCGTACCGATCGTGGTGCTGATGTTCAGCTACCTCTTCGCGATATGCGTGTTGCTGGGCATGATCACGCGATCAACGATTGCGGCATTGCTGTTGACGGTGCTGATCTGGATGGTGATCTTCATCGTGAACATGGGCGACGCCATCGCCGTGAGCATCCACGAGAACATCAGAGCCCAGGAACGCGTCCAGGTCGCCCGCGTCGAGCGAATGGAGCGAAACGCAACGCAGGTGTTGCTCGAAGAGCGCAACGCCGAGCGGACCGACCAGGGGCTTGAGCCCCTCGCAGCGCTCGACCCGCCGCCGACCGCCGACGAACTCGAAGGCAAGGACATCCGGCTCGCATCGAACAAGCTCGAGCTCGAAGAGTTGCGGTCGGGCGAGAAGCTCGCCAGCCGCTGGCGCCAGGGCATCTACGCCGCCAAGACGCTGCTGCCCAAAACGCAGGAGACCATCAACCTGCTCGAACGCTGGACGGTCGACCGGGAAGCTTTGCGGGAGATCGGCGGCGACGTCCCGGAAGATGAAGAGCTGCGCGCACGGGAAGAGGGCCAGCAGGCCACCGCCGATGAGTTGGGCAACCGACCGCTCTGGTGGATTCTCGGCACGAGCCTGCTCTTCGAGGCAATCGTGCTCGGGATCGCGGCCTTCATCTTCAAACGCCGGGACTTTTAAGAGTCTGCAAAGACCTCGCGAGCAGCCGCCATTGCCGATACGCTGGCCGATGCACAAGCCAATTGCACTGTGTGCACTCTTCGCTGCGTCTTCCCTGGCCCACGCCCAGCTGCGCGTTGGCATCTGGAATATCACCCACTACGACGGCGAGCCCGAGTTGGACGGCGTTTTCCGTACGGCCCTTTTCGACGAATTCGACGGCCGCAGCTTCCGGCCCGACGTGTTGCTGATCCAGGAAATCAACGCGGCAGCGGCGACGCGGCATTTCCTGGACGTGCTCAACAGCGACCCTCGCGGTGGGCAGGACTGGGCGCGGGCGGCGTTCTTCGATGGGCCGCGCATCACCGACACGGCCCTCTACTACCGAACGAGCAAGATCCGCAGCGCCACGGGCATCATCGCCTCGGCGGCCAAGGCGTCGCCCGGACACCCGCGGCACCTTGCCCGGTACACGCTCGAACTCGAGGGCTACTCCGACGCCACGACGCACCTGGTGGTGTATAACACGCACATGCAGGCGGGCAGCACCGCACTGGACGAGCAGCGGCGCCTTGACGAGGGCATCGAGTTTCGCGAGGATGCCCAATCGTTGCCCGAGGGCACGCACTTCCTCATCGGCGGGGATCTGAACGTCAAGCGGTCGACCGAGCCGGTGTACATCGAGATCACAGAGGACCGCGCGAACAATCATGGCCGCGTGTTCGATCCCATCGCCACGCCGGGAGAGTGGGTGAACAACCCGGCGTTCGTGTTCGTGCACACCCAGGACCCGTTCACGCAGATGGACGACCGGATGGACCAGATCCTGGTCTGCGACGACCTGATCGACGGCCAGGGGCTGGACTATCTGGGCGATTGGACCACACCCTTCAGCACGAGGACCTTTGACGACCCGAACCACAGCTACCGCACCTGGGGCAACGACGGCACCAGCTTCAACCAGATCATCCGACGGCGGGGCAACCGCATGGTCGGCGAGGCCATCGCCAGCGCCCTGTTCGACTCGTGCGGCGGCGAGAGCGGCCATCTTCCCGTGTACTGCGATCTCCTGCTGCCCGCAAGCGTAACCAGCGCACCGCGATTGAACTTCGGGCGGGTCGCCATCGGCACGGAACTTCAAGTTTCGCTGACCGTCTCGCACGCCGGCGACGTTGATCGCTGGCAGCGCAACGACACGATCGCCGCGCCGCCCGGTGGACTCCAGCCGCTGCGTTACACACTCGTGGGCGATGGCCCTATTGGCGTGCCGGCGGGCGAATTCACCGAGGATGCCGGCGGCGCGGGCAACGGCCACGCGATCTCGATCGACACATCCTCCATTGGCCGTTTCGAAGCGACGGTCCGCATCGAGAGCAACGACCCCGATGAGCCCGTTCGGTCGGTACGCGTGGTGGGCGAGATCGTGGCATGTGCGGCCGACCTCGATGGCGACGGCGGGCTGACCGTGTTCGACTTGCTGGCCTTCCAGAACTTATTCGACGCAGGCGATCTGGCCGCGGATTTCGACGGCGACGGTGAACTGACGCTCTTCGACTTCCTCGCGTTCCAGAGCGCGTTCAACGCTGGCTGCTAATGCTGAAATTATCGGTCGCATCAAAGGCGATGGGCCCTCGCGCGGATGTTCTACTGTAGAACTATGTGCAGGGCCCACGCGACCGTTCGTGGGAAGCTCGGGGAGGTCAGCCATGCGAGGATGTACCGGAAGCCGTTGCTGTGTCATCGGGGTGATCGTGGCTTTGTGCCTGTCGGCGCCGGTACTGGCGCAGTTCGAAGAAGTCGCTGCACTGCGGCCGGGAGACCTCGAAGAATCCGACGAATTCGGATCCGCTGTCGCGCTCCTGGACGATCGATTGCTCATCAGCGCCCCGGGCGCCGATGGCACGCCGGGATCGGGCGACAGGCAGGGCGCGGCGTACCTGTTCGACGTCGCGACGCGAACGCTCGTGGCCAGACTCGCCGATGCAGGCTTCGGCCTGTTCGAGGATTACGGAGCGTCGGTCGCGCTCGGACCGACGGTGGCGATCGTCGGCGCTCCGAACGGTGACCTCGGCGGCTCCGATGGGCTGATCTTCATCTACGACGCGCGGGACGGCACGCTACAGGATTTGTATCGTGTCGGTGGCCTGGACGCGACCGATGACTTCGGCGGCGCTGTCGCCATCGACGGCGAGGTTGCCGTTGTCGGCGCGATCCGCGCCGATGGCGTACAAACCAACTCGGGTGCGGCGTTCTTGATCGACCTGACCGACCCGACGGATCCGCAGGAACTGTCCCAACTGGATCCGGCCGATGGCCGATTCTCCGATGAGATCGGTACCGCCGTCGCCATCGACGGGAATCTGGTGCTCGTCGGCGCTCCCCGAAAAGGGGTCGCCGGGGCCGCATACCTCTTCGACATCACCGATCCCGCGGCACCGATCGAACTCGTGAAGATGACCCCTCCGGGCACTGGCAGCGGTGGCCTGTTTGGCGCCGCTCTTGCCATCGCAGGCGACCTTGCGGTCGTCGGATCGCCAACTCGGAACGTGGGCGACATCGTCAGCGCCGGCGCTGCATTCCTGTATGACATCAGCGATTCCGCGAACCCGGTCCAGATTGCCGAACTGGTGGATCCAGCCGGCCAGGAGTTTGATCGCTTCGGCGGCGCAGTGGCCATCAATGGCGAGATCGTGGTCGTCGGCGTCGATACGACCTTCAACGACGCGGGCAGGGTGCTCGCCTTCGATGCCCAATCCGGGGCGCTGATCGGCGAGGCCGCGCCCGACATGCCGGTGAGCGACGCCCTCTATGGCGGGGCGGTTGCCCTCGATGGTGATCGCCTTATCGTCGGCGCCAGCGGCGATGACTCGCGCGCCACCGATGCCGGCGCGGCGTACCTGTTCGCCTTCACAAGCGCATGCAGGGCCGACCTCGACGGCGACGGCTCGCTGACGATCTTCGACTTCCTCCAGTTCCAGAACCTCTTCAGCCTGGGCGACCCGACCGCCGACTTCGATAACGACGGCAACCTGACGCTGTTTGACTTCCTCGCGTTCCAGAACGAGTTCGCCGCCGGCTGCTGAGGCCGGGATCGGCTCAGCCCAGCCACGAATCCTCGAACGCCATGCCCGGAGCCACCACCGCCGCATCGCCGCGCTCCAGCATGCCGGCAACGGGATATGCGCAATAGTCCAGCGCGAAAGCGCCCGCGGGGCGGTGGTTGCCGCTGGTGCCAAGGCCGCCGAAGGGCAGCTTGCTGCTGGCGCCGGCGGTCGCGCAGTTGAGGTTTACGCAGCCCGCGCGGGCGTCGGCCAGGAAATCGGCGATGATGTCGTTGTCGTGCGTGAAGATGCTGGCGGCCAGGCCGTAGCGGGTGGCGTTGACCTGCTGGATGCCCTCTTCGTACGAGCTGACCGTGGTGATTCGGAGCATCGGGCCGAAGACCTCGACATCGCATCCGGCATCGTCCCCATCGCCTGCCGTGAACTTGTCGACGCGGATAACACCGGGGCTGATGTAGGAGCCGCCCTCGAGTGAGGCGGGCTTGGTCGCCTGCATCAGGATCTCTCCGCCGCTCTTGGCCGCACGGGTTTGGAAATCGAGCACGGCGTCGCGCGCGTTATCGTCGATGATCGGCCCCATGAACACGGGCGCCTCGCTGCGGGGCGGGCCGATGACCATCGCGGCGGCGGCCTTGAGGATTGCGGGGATAAGGCGATCAGCGACCTGTTCATGGACAACCAGCCGCCGACCGCACGTGCAACGCTGACCGGTCGTCACGAACGCGCCGCGGGCGATCTCGATGGCCGCCTGCTTCAGGTCGGCGTCGGGCATGACCAGGACGCCATTGTTGCCGCCCATCTCGAGCGCGACGATGCGGCCCGGCGTGTCCAGATTGCTCTCGAGGATCTTGCGACCCACGGGCCAGGAGCCGGTAAAGAGGATGCCGTCGACGCCATCGTGGTTGACGAGCTTCTGGGCTACGTCGGCCTTGCCCTGCACGAGGTTGACCACGCCCTTTGGCGCGCCACTCTCGTCAAGCGCCTGCTGGAAGAGCTCGATGATGAGTTGGCCGACGGCGGGCACCTTGTCGCTAGGCTTCAAGACAACCGTGTTGCCCATGAGTAGGGCGGGCACGATGTGGCCGTTGGGCAGGTGCGCCGGGAAGTTGAACGGCCCCACCACCGCCATCACGCCGTGGGGACGGAACCAGCAGCGGCCTTCCTTCTTCTCGCCCAGGTCGAGCGAGAAGCCGCTCACGCGCTGGCGGCCCGTGTGGGCGCCCTGCTCGAGCGTGATGTCGACCTTGCCGGCCAGCGCGGCGGCCTCGCCCTTGCAATCCCACATGGCCTTGCCGGTTTCCTGGGCGATCAGATCAGCGATGTCGCCGCCACGCTCCTGCACCAGGGCCTTGTACTTCAGCAGCACGTCCGCACGCTTCTCGATGTCCCATCGGCTCCAGGTGCGCAGGGCATCGCGCGCCGCGGCAACGGCCTGGTCGACGTGCTCGATCGTCGGCGCGCCCGACCAGATGACGCGGCCGCGCTGCGAAGGATCGAAGGACTGGAGCGAATCGCCCTCGATGACGTGGTAGACGCCGCCGACGAGGTTGCTGGGTGGGTTCGACAGGGCTGCGAGCGTGGTCATCCGGTCTTCTTCCTCCGAGTCGTCTTGGCCGTCTTCTTTGCCGTGGGCTTCTTCTTGTGCGTGCTGCGCGTCTTGGGCGGCTCCGCGGGCGCATCGAGCGTGGGCATCGGGTTGATCACCGTGCAGGCTACCTCATCGCCCTCGTCGGCATGCAACGCCGCCATCACCTCCCGCGGCAGGCACAACGACCCGCCCTTGCGCACGAAGGGCGACTGCAACGCGACGTATTCGCCCTCGTTGTCGAGCGTGCTGATGATCGCCATGCCCTTGCAGGCCGATGGAGACGCGGCCTTGCCCAGCACGATGGACTCGGTCGCCCGCACGAGCGGAATCTCATCGGTCACAGCCTGGAGGTGCGGTCCGCCGTCAAACGGATCGATGACGCCCTGGTACTTGAACCCGAGCTTCTCGAGCATTTTCCGGGCGGGCACGGTGTCCTTGCCCACCTGGCCCACGCCCTGCCTCGCCTTGGGCGGCAGCAGGCTCAGGTAGATGTCCTCGCGCGGCAGCAGGCTGAACATGAACTCGCGGCTGTACTGGCAGAAGCGGTCGGCCTCGTCGTAGCTCAGGTTGATGAACCGCCGGCCGAGCGCGTCCCAGAACAGGTTGTCGCCCGCGTCGCTGATGGGCGCCATCATCTCGGCCAGCACGTGGTCGGCGAAGTTCTTGCGGTTCACGCCCATGAAGTGGAATCGCACGAAGCTCAGCAGGCGGCCCAGCTTCTCCTTGTGCGCCCGGTAGGCCGGCTGGAGGATCAAGCCGCCGATCTCGGTGGGGCTCGACTCATCGAGGTGGAGCGTGGCGATGGTGTGGGTCATGCCCGTGTGCAGGCTCTCGCTGAAGAACCGCCGCTCGGAGATCTTGAAGCCGACGTTGGGGTTGCCCGGGCCACCCATGGAACTGACGAGTTGGCTCGAGCCCAGAAGCGAGCCTGTCTCGGTGTCTTCGAGCACGAAGACGAACAGTTCGCTCTCGCTGAGGCTCTGCTTCAGGCCGCTGCCCGCGCCGCTGCGACGCAGCGTCCTGGGATCGTCCTCCAGCGGTTCGCCGCGCGCCACGTGCTTGAAGCACTCGCGGCTGCGGAGGATCTTCTCCATGATGATGTCGCGGTCGGGCGGCAGGTTGATGAAGTGGACCATCTTGGCCAGCTTCAGCAGCGTGTCTGCGTCCTCGATTTTCGCACGACGAATGATGTGCATACAGGTCCTTGCTTCAGATTCAATCAGCCCGCGACCTTCGCCAGCGCCCGCTCCACCACCTCGAACACCCGCGGCCAGTCTTCGAGCTTCATGGCGCCCAGGGGCGGCAGCATGCGGACGTGGTATGGGCCGTGGCCGCACCAGAAGAGGACGACGCCCTCGTCGAAGCAGGCCTTGCAGGCGGCCATGACCTTTTGCTTATCCCCGCCGAAGGGCGTGAAGCGCATCATGCCGCCCTCGCCGGCGATGAGATCGTTGACGAACAGGGCAGGCGGGAACCAATCCGGATGCCGGTCGATCATGGCCTGGGCCTGCTCGCGGAACGCCTTATGGTGCTGGGCGATCAGGCCGTTCTCGCCGTAGTAGTCCCCGTCGTCGAGCATCTCGAGCATGCGGGTGCCCACGGTGAAGTCCGTCGCGCTGCCGGTAAAGGTGCCGCTCAAGAGGCCCGGGCGCGGCTTGTACTCCTCGGTCCAAAGCGTGGCGCAGGCCTGGGTCATCTTGCCGACGCAGAAGACGTCGACGTAGTCGCCCAGGTCCAGTGTCTCGTAGGCGAACATCTCGCGCGTGCGGCCGAAGCTCTGGATCTCATCGTCCCAGATGGCGATGCCCTTGTCGCGGCACACGTCCATCAGGGCGGTGAAGAACTCCCTCGGCGCGGTGTTGAAGCCACCCTCGCCCTGCACGAGCTCGAAGATGAAGCACGCGTGCTGCTTGGGGTAGCGCTCGATGAACTGGTTCAGACGCCACACGCAGTGATCGATGAACCGCGTCGTGCCGCCGACCTCTTCGGCCGCCTTCTCGTTCCAGAAGGGCATGTAGTCGACCTGCGTGGTCAGCGGGATGCCGTCCCGACCCGCGGCGGAGTCGCCGATCTGGGCCATCGTGACCGTCCGGCCCATGAAGCAGTGCTTGAAGGCGATCACGCGGCTGGCCGGGTGGTTCTTCTGGTAGCAGATCTTCAAGGCGCTTTCGTTCGCCACCGCGCCGCTGGTGGTGATGAACGCTTCGCTCAGGCGGCTGTTGCGGCCGGCCAACTCGATCAGCTTCTCGCCGAAGCGGTAGGCCTCGAAGTTGCTCATCAGGTTGCCGCTCTTGGCGACGTCTTCGATCGATGCCCGGGCCTGGGCGCGCACGATCTCGGGATGGCTGTGCCCGAAGAAGTGCACGCCGATGCCGATGATCATGTCCCACTTGACCGATCCATCGGCCAGTTCGACCAGGGCCCCATTGCCCAGTCCGCTGCCGATGTACTTATAGAGCAAGGGCCGGCCCTTCATGGCCTCGGCTCGCTTGACCATCTCCTCGAAACTGGCGGCCATCTCGCCGCGGGGCGGGCGAACATCGGTGATGGCCCGGCTGTGCTCGCCCACGCGCTGGACGATCGTGTCGATGGCCCCCTCGATGGCCGGGTCGGTGGCCAGATCATGGCCCCCCAGGCCGGGGGCAAGGGGGAGGTCCCGGGGCGATGGCTGCGATTCGAGGCGGGTCATGCGATTCTCCCTGGAAAGGCGATCGTGGGGCTCAAAGAGGGTAGGGACGGCCGGGGGGCTCCATGCCCTTCTATCGGCCGCATTTCCCCCCGACCAAAGCCGCAACGGCAGGGTCCGGCTAGCCTCGACCGACAACCCGGGAGCGAGCCGCGCCGACCTATGGACCACAACCTTCTCAACCTGCTGCTCATCACCTTCGTCGCCGCGATCATCGCCGACGTCAGCATGGCCTTCGGCGTCATCCCCTTCTTCTTCATCAAGAACATGTCCCAGAAGCTCACCGGCATGTTCTCCGCCGCCGCGGGGGGCATGATGGCCGCCGCCAGCTTGGTGCAGCTCGTGGGCGAGGGGCTCGACCGGGCCCCGGGCTGGCAGGGCTGGGAGGTGGCCGCCGGGCTCGGGGCGGGGGCGGCCTTCTACTGGATGGCCGTGAAGTGGATCAGCGGCAACGGCGACTTCGATATTGCCAACTTAAGAAAGTCCGGCGGCAAGCGGGCCCTGCTCATCGTCGCCGCCATGACCGTGCATAGCCTGCCCGAGGGGGTGGCCATCGGCGTGGCCTTCGGGGCCGACTTCCGGGCCGATGGAACCTTACCGACGCTTGGCGTGAGCATCGCCAGCGCGCTGGCCGTGCACAACATCCCCGAGGCCATCGCCATCACGCTCGCGCTCATGGCCGCGGGGCTGAGCGTCAGGGCGTGTCTCTTCTGGGCGCTCTTCACCAGCCTGCCCCAGCCACTGGCCGCCCCCTTCGCCGCGTGGTTCATCTGGATCTTCGAGCCGCTCCTGCCCTTCGGCATGGGCCTGGCCGCGGGGGCGATGGTGTTCCTGGTCGTCGACGACCTCATCCCCGAGGCGCTCGAGAAGGCCAGCAGCACGGCGGTGAGCGTCGCGTTTGTGGGGGGCGTGGTGGCGATGATCGTGCTGGGGAGGCTTGTGGGTCTCTGAGTTTACTGGGGATCCCTCGAGAACGACACGCGTACAAGGCAAGCCGGAGGCACGCGCATGTTTGCGACACATCGCCACCGGCTCACGCTGATCACGATCGTGGTGCTGATCGCTGCGACTCCCGCGCTGGCCAACGCGGGCAGCGTGGCCATGCTGGCGGGAGTCGCGCACCTCCTCGTAGGCAACCTCTTCATTGGCTTGATTGAGGGCGGCATCCTGATGAAGCTCGGCGCCCGGCGACGGGCGTTGGGGCTGGCGATCACAGCAAACTACCTGTCGGCCTGGGCCGGGCTGCTTCTCGTTGTGGGTGCGTGGGACCTGACGATGGACTGGCTGCCTGGGGACTACCTCTCCAAGCTCGTCGCCGCGCACTGGCTGGTGTTCGCGGCGTTTACGCTCGCGGGCTTCGTGATCGAGCTGCCATTGCTGTGGCTGGCCTTCGACAAACACCGCAAGCCCGGGCGCGTCCTGGCCGCCATCGCCCTGGCCAACGCGGCGACCGCGCTCGGCCTCATCTGCTGGTACGGCGTAGCGAGCGATCTGTCGCTTGCCAGCCGGTTCGACTCGGTGAAGGAGCCGGCGATGGTCGGGCTGGAGGGAACGCGCGAGGCGAAGACCGAGGACGGCGCGGGCGGCGCGTTTCCGTGGGTGTATTACATCGCGCGCGATGGGCAGACGGTGCGGCGCGTCCGGCTGGATGGCAGCGAGGATGAACGGGTTGTCGAGTTGCCCGAGGCTGTTGAAAACGGCTGGCTCAACGGCGGACTGCGGCACGATGGCGGCGTCGATCTGCTGGTGCGTGCGCACGAGTTCAAGGAACTTGGCCAGTCGCAGGACTGGTCGCAGACAGCCTACCGGGACTTCTACGAACGCGACTCAATCTTACTGCGAAACGTGGGTGCTGCGGCGAGCGTGTTTGACGATCATGCTCCATGGGTTGCTCCGCTTGATGGCTCACAAGATTTGTACAACGACATCCACGCCAGTCCGGCGTATGGCTTGCGGATTTCTGGCACAGGCATGCAGGAGCGACACTTCTGGCTCTCGTCGCCCTTGGTGTTCTTCAGCGGGCCGATCTCGGCCAGCCGCGTTCCAGGGGACGTCCTTGTGTTCCAGGTGGGCAACCTCATTGGCAACCACTCCCGCGGCATCTACGTCGCGTCCCTCGACACCATGCGCATCGCACTACTCGTCGAGGACGGCAGAGCGCCGTGCGTGGTCTACGACCATCCCCCGCCCAGCTGGGACGCCGATGCGCTGCTGGAGCGCCTGCAGAATCCCCGTTGACACTGCGCACGCGTCGGGCCCATACGCTCACGCGTGCCCGCCACCTTCGCAGAGCGCTCCACCCCCGGCATCGCCTCGGCCGTCGCCGTGTTCGAGATTCGTGGGGAGGGTGGCGGTGACATCGACGCCGCGTGCGAGGCCCTCGGCTTCACCGCCCCCGAGGTGGGCAAGGCCGCGCTGCGCACGGTGCCACACGTCGACACACTGCTCGCCATCCGTCCCAGCGATTCCGTCCTCCTGCTCACCCCCCACGGCGGCGTGCAGGTCTGCCGATCGCTGGCCCGGGCGTTGCTCGACGCCGGGCTCACACGCACCGACGCCGAGCCCGCGTGGCCCGAGGCCGCCAGCGAGGTCGAGGCCCGCATGCTCACCGCGCTCTCGGGCGTCCGCGGCGAGCGCGCCGTGGCCCACCTGCTGAGCCAGCCGGCGCGCTGGGCGTCCGATCAAGACGAAGTGCCCGCCCACATCGCGCGAGAACTCGCCCGCCTGCTCCACCCGCCGCTGGTCGTCGCCACCGGCCCGGCCAACGTCGGCAAGTCGAGCCTCATGAACGCCCTGGCCGGCCGCACCGTCGCACGCGTGGCCGACCGCCCCGGCGTCACCCGCGACGCCGTCGCGGTGGACCTCGAGCTCGACGGCCTGCTCGTCCGCTGGCTGGACGCCCCTGGGATCGATCTGTCCGATGACGAGGTGCTGGCCGAGGCCCAGGCGCTGGCACGCCAGGCCATCGACGCGGCCGACCTTGTCCTCTGGTGCCAGGACGCGGGCTCGGCTCCGCCCCGGGCCAAAGGCCCGAAGATCGCCACCCGCGCCGACCGCCACCCTGGCGCTGCCCCGGCCTGGGCCGACGCGGCCGTCTCGACCGTTACCAGCGACGGGCTGGCCGACCTCACGCGCCTGGTCCGCCTGCACCTGGTGAGCGACGAGGCGCTGGCCCACCCGGGGGCCTGGGCGTTCTGGCGGCCGGGCCCCTAAACTCGCCCTATGGACGAACGCCACGGACAGCTCAAGGACAAGGCCGGCCTCGACGAGTCGCGCATCAACGAGGAATTCCGGGACTTCCTGGTCAAGTGGGGCCCGCGCCTGCTGATCATCGTCGCCCTGGTGGCCCTGGCCTTCAGCGGCCGGCGATACCTCAACCAGAAGGCCGACGAGCGCACCGACGAAGCGTTCGTCCAGCTGGCCCTGGCGACCGGCAGCGACGCCACCAGCCCCGACACGCTACTGAGCCTGGCCCGGCAGTACGACGACGTCGGCGCCGTACCCCACGTGGCCCGACTGACCGCCGGCGAGGCCTACCTGGCGGCCGTCCGACGCGGCGTGGTCATCGGAGCCCAGCCCGGGCCCACCGGCGAGTTTCCGGCCGAAGAACTGCTCGACGACGAGCTGCGCACCAGCTACCTGGGCCAGGCCCGCCAGGCCTTCCAGCAGGTGGTCGACGCCGAGCCGGCGGACATCCACCTCGTGCGGGCCCACATGGGCCTGGCCGCCGTCGCCGAGGCCATGGGCGAGATCGACCAGGCGCGCACGCACTACCAGCGGGCGGCGACGATCGATCGCGACGCGGGCTACGGCGCGATGGCCCAGCTGGCCGAGGCCCGGCTGAACAGCTTGGACGCCCTGGCGACGCGCACCAGCCTGCCCTCGACCGCCCAGCTGCCCCAGCCCGAGACGCCCGACGCCGGCGAACGCGACGAGGACGACCCCTTCGGCCTGGGCGGGCTCGACCTGGGCGGCTTCGGTGTCGGCGACGAGGGCCAGGGCGAGGGCTCGGGCATGGACACGCCCCTGGGCGGCGGCCTGTTCGGTGAACCGGGCGATGAACCAGGCGATGCGCCGACGCCGGACCCCGAGCCCACCACCGAGCCCACCCCCACCGACCCCACCGACCCCCCGCAAGACCCCGGCCAGTGACCGGCGACGCGCTCCCCCCGCTCATCGACCCCGGCGGCAAGATCGATCCCGACGCCCTGCGCGCCGCCGTCGAGCGCTATGGCCCCGACGACGCCGACGCCCGCCGCGTCGAACTTGTCTTGCAGCGCGACATCAGGGACAGGCTCGACAAGTACCTCACCAGCCGCATCCCCTTCATGAGCCGCAGCCAGATCCAGCGGATGATCGACGACGGCGCGGCGATGGTCAACGGCCAGCCCGCGCGGGCGTCGACCAAGCTGCGTTTGAACGATCGCCTCGAGATCGTGCTGCCGCCCCCGCCCAGCGGCGAGATCGCCCCCGAAGACATCCCCATCGACGTGCTCTACGAGGATGCGCACCTGATCGTGCTCAACAAGCGGGCCGACATCATCGTGCATCCGGCGCGCAGCCACAACACGGGCACGATGCTGGGCGCCCTGGCGTGGCACTTCCAGCATTCGAGCGATGGCGAGCTGTCCCCCGTCGGCGCCGACCTCGCGCGCCCCGGCGTCGTGCACCGCCTCGACCGCGACACCACCGGCGTCATCGTCTTCGCCAAGACCGAAGAGGCCCACTGGAAGCTCGGCCAGCAGTTCGAGAAGCGGACCACCGACAAGCGGTACCTCGCGATCGTTCATTGTGGGGGGCATGGCGAACCGAAGGGCGCGCTCGACCCCGACATCGAGGCCATCGACGAGCCCCTGGGCCCCCACCCCAGCAAGGAGAAGGGGTACCGGGAGAAGCAGGTCGTCCGCCACGATCAACTGGGCAAGCCCAGCCTGACCATCGCCAGAGTACGGGAACGCTACCGCCTGCACGACCGCCCCGTGGGCGACCAGCACTTCGCCTTAGTAGAACTCGAACTGAAGACCGGCCGCACCCACCAGATCCGCGTGCATTGTGCGCATCGCGGCTGGCCCATCGTCGGCGACGACATGTACGGCGGCAGGTTCTTCGATCTGCCCGACGGCACGTCGATCCAGCGCCAGATGCTCCACGCGGCGTTGCTCGCCCTCGAGCACCCCATCACCGGCGAGCCCCTGGTGCTCACCGCCCCCCCGCGCGAGGACATGCTCGCGCTGCTGGCGCACTTGAGGGAGCACGCGACGGCCGCGAGCAATCCGGACGGGTGCGTGCCGCTGGGAAGGCTGGGCGTCGAGGCGATAGATCGCAGCAAGTGAGTATCGTCGGGGCGCACGAAAAATGGGGCGGCCTCTCGACCGCCCCGATCAACTGCCGTGCCCAGTTCCTCGGAGCCTACGCCGCTTGCGGATCCTCCTGCTCGGAGTCGCGCAGCTCCCACCACAGACGGGCGTCCATGCCGAGAAGTTCGATCGCCCGGCGGGCCAGCTGCTCGAGCTTCTCACGATCGCGTGCCGGGCAGCGACGCATGGCGATCTCGACGCGACCATTGACATGACACCCCGCGTCGGGCGCCAGCTCGTCGCCGCGGATGCGGTGGTCGATCGGCAGGCCACCCAGCACGTCGTGGTAGAAGCGGCTGAGCTGGTCCGCCGAGCTATCGACGAACTCCACGACCAGCTTGGCGGGATAGCGTGAGGGTGGTTCGGCGACGTCGTCGCTCTCCAGCGACAGGATCATCGAGGCGCGGCCAGGCGAGGGCAGGCGGCCCATCTGGTGGATCGCCTCGATTGCGGCGATGGCATCCGGGCGACCACGGCCGGCCATGACGATGTGCACGCCCAGCGGCAGCGGCTCGCGTCGCACGACGCTGAGGTTGATTGCCGCGTCACGGGACAGCTGGACCATTAGTTCCTGCCTGGGCTCGCCGTTCTGGTCCAGGGCGATGAGTTGCATGAACCGGGGCCCGCCCAGGGGCTCGTTGGCCAGCACGCGGTCGGGGACGGGGAGGGCCCCGCGCCACACGCCCTCGGCCAGCCCG
The DNA here is from genome assembly GCA_040221175.1 of Phycisphaerales bacterium. Taxonomy (NCBI): domain Bacteria; kingdom Pseudomonadati; phylum Planctomycetota; class Phycisphaerae; order Phycisphaerales; species Phycisphaerales bacterium. The sequence continues at coordinate 4,162 of JAVJVK010000001.1, read as the reverse complement.
GGATGCAGATCTCCGTTTGCCTGGACGCGGGCCATGCCCGCGATGGCGTCGATCGGACCGCGGACGAGCAAGGCCGATCGACCGCTGCGATACTGGAACTGGCCGAGGACCTCAATTCGCGCGGCGCGCAGCTGGCGCATCAGTGGATGGCTCCGGGCCACCGGCTGGGCCAGCAGCACCCATCCCAGGCTGATCTCGGCGGCGCCGGAAACGGCGCGAAGCCAGTGGCCTTGCCCGTACGGGCGATCGCCGAAGCTGCAGGCGTTCTGGGGGTTTTGTTGTTGGTTGGCGCTCATGCGTGGTTCCACCTTTGCCCGAGGTCGTCCGTGCGTCAGCCCGGCGGTCCGCGCCGCCGGCGTGCTGACCTCTTCTTCGTGCGCCGGTTCCACGAGTTTGCCAGAACCCGTTGATGCAGAGAAACTTAGCGGTGTCGAGCGCCATGGATCGCGTTGCGCGCAACCCTGGAAAGTTGGTCATCGAAGTGCAATGTGCGTAGTCTGGAAGGGCCGTCATCGCGGCCGCTGGGGGTGCCATGAACGCCGAAGGGAAGCTTCCATCGCCGTCCGATCGCTCGCTCGATCCATCCGAGCAAGCCGCACTACGGGAACACCTGGAGCGATTGCAATCGCGTGAGGCGCTGTGCGCCGCCATCAGGGAGGCGGGCGGGGTTACGTACACGCTCAGCTGGCGAACCGTCAAGAGGGCCATGGACGGATCGGGCAACAGCGCCGCGACGACGATCGCCGATATTCGGCGGTTCCTGTCGTCGCGATCCGGCAAGCTGGCCGCCTACCGCCGCAAGCAGGACGAGGACGGCCTCATGCGGCACCACGCCCAGCGCTATACGGGCGTTTTGCTCCACGGCGTGCAGCCCAAGCCCGAAGCCAACGCCTCGCTCGATTTCCTGTACGACGATCACGTGCCCGTGTCGGCCTACAAACGCGGGCTGATGCGGGCCATCCGTCATGCCAACGACCACCCCGACGAGTCGCCGTTGCCCCCGCGCGTGGCGTTCATCGCCCACACCGGACAGTGGCTCAAGCCCGTCGTCCGCTCCCTGATCAAGCACAAGCACCCGCTACGCATCGACATCTACCTGAGCGATCCCCAGCGTCCGTCCATGCTGCCCGGCCCCGAGCCCGGCGGCGCGGAAGTGCCCGAGGCCGCCGAAGTGCTCGGCACGATGGAATTTCTCTGGAGCCTGCCGGCCACGCTGGACCTTGGCAAGAACAAGAGCTGTGCATCGCTGAACGTCTATTGCTTCCAGGGCGCGCCGTGCGGTGAAGCGTTGCCACAGCGCATGACGCTCTTCGAGGGCGACGTGGCGTGCAAGACCGAGGAACGCTCTGCCGACCGGGCCTCGGACCTCTTCCAGGGCCATCCGGGCAACGTGCCGGCGGCCCGGCGATTCACATGCCCGGCGGGCATCGAGATTGCCCTCCGCGGACACGATCGCTTCGATGAACTCGTCAACGAATTCAATGCCCTGACCGGTGACGATGGCGATAGCCTACCGGGGCTCCTGCCCGACCCGCTGCTCAGCTGGGACGCAGAACGAGGCTTTCGTGGTCGCGCGTGCCACTCGAAGGACACGCGCGTCTTCGACATCGATCCCATGAACATGTTCTGGGGTACGGCGGGCGGCTTCATCGAGGACAAGCAGCCAACAGACGCCCCCGGAAGCACCTCGTAGGCCGCCGCCGAAGCGCTTTCGGAGGCCCCGGCGGTGCAACCGAATCCCCCGGAGGTAGCCCCGAAGCGTTCGGGAACTACCCCGGAAGATCCCGTGGTTGTTCCGGAGGCTTTGGAAGCTGCTCCGAAGTATTCGGTGGTTGTTCCGACGGTTCTGGAAGCTGTTCCGAACGATTCCGTAGTTGTCCCGAAGCCTCCGGAAGCTGTTCCGGAGGCTTCCGTGGTTGTTCCGAAGGCCTCGGTGGCTGTTCCGGAGGATTCTGACGTTCGGTTCCGCGGACCTTGGCCGCGTTCTCGGACGCGAAATGCGCAGGGGTTGCGCGATCCGGCGGGGTGGGCGAGGAAATCTGGAGGTGATCCGCAGCGCCCTGCCCGGGCGCATCCTCGATGGCGCGGTCAGCGTCGGGCCGGATCGCTCGACACCAGCGCGAACACCGTGCCCCAGTCGTTGCAGGGGGCGGGCGGCGATTGCGGCTCGAGGAACCGCGCGTGCGTCTCGTACCGCGTCCAGTAGAAGTTGCGGCGCAGCGTCATGGTCGGCCAGCCCTCGACCTCCAGCACCCAGCGCTCCAGCCCGCGCTCGTCGTGCTCGACGAACCACCGCCCGTGGTGCACGGTGCAGGTCGGCATCGGCCCTGCGTCGGTGACATGGGGATTGTCGCCCGGGGCGACGGACAGGAAGGCGGCGCCGTCGGGCCGCTGGTCGAGGTAGACCTCGTAGCGCCCCAGGAAATCCTCGCCGGTGAGGACGCCGGCCCAGACCTGCGGCCCGGGATCGGGCGAGGGGGCCAGGCGCGCATAGCAGCCCGGGAGCACGCACGCGCCCAGCGCGGCGATGATCGCGGCGGCGCGGCGGTTGTGCGCGGAGCGCGCCATGGGGGCCTCCTGCGTGCTGGCAACGGCGGATCGGGTCGGTCGGATGCTACGGATCCGGCGATGGTCGGGCACCGCGGCGCCACCGCCACCCCCGCCGCGAAGGGCGCCCCCCCTCGAACAGGGGCCTGCGGGCCTGATGCTCGACCCGAGCCGCCTCGGGCCCCAAGACGCCGTAAGTTATTGCCAGAAATGCACTTCGAACGGCTCCGCACCGCCGGCGGCGCGCCTCGCACACCTCGGCATCGAAAAACTTTCTTATGCCAACTGAAGTCGCCCTCGGAATCTTTCGATGATCCAATCGGGCCAAGGCACGGTGCGGCGGCCCGCCGACACGATTGCTCGCCATCGCCATGGTTGGCGGCGGGGGCAGGAAAAGATTCCACAATGTCCGTGACACCAAAACAACTGTTGCAACGACTCGAGTTCTACGAGCAGCGCGTGCCCGTGTGGGTGGAGAACGCCGCGGCGATCGGGCTTTCGATCGAGCAATCCGGCCAGGCGCAGAGCTTGGTTCAGGCATGCCGGGCGGCGTACGACAACGCCATCGCAAAGCGCAACCAGGCGAAAGCGGCGACCGTGCTGCAGGACGAGGCCTTCGAGGCGATGGACACCTTCGGCGCCCAGATGATCAAGATCATCCGTGCCTTCGGCATCGCCACCGATGACCCCAGCGTCTTCGCCACCGCGCTCATCCCCGAGCCCAAGAAGCCGGCGCCCATCGCCCCGGTCAACCCCAGCAACGTCACCTTCCACCTCGATACCAACGGGGAACTGGAGGTCCGCTGGGACGGGCGCACCTACGCGGGCACGAGCTACCTGGTCGACCGCTCGACCTGGGACGGCTCGGGCCAGCCTACTGGTTTTGCGCGCATCGCCACGGTCAGCGAACGCAAGTTCGTCGACAAGACAGTGCCGTTGGGCACGGTGACGGCGACCTACCGGGTCAGCGCGCTCAAGAACGGGCAGCAGACCAGCGGGTCGCAGGGCACGGCCCACTTCGTCTACGTCTCCAACGGTCAGGCCCAGCTCGTCACCGCGCCCAGCGGGGACGAGGAGGTCGCCTAGGCGGAAAGGCTCGCACCGTTCTATAGCGGTGCGCCGAAGTTCGACGCCCCGGCGGAGCGCCCCTGAAGACAGGGACGCTGCGCCGGGGCTCGACCAATATTAGTTTTCTTGAGGCGCTCGCTTCGCTCGCTTGCGGGCTGCGCCCGGGCGGCCGGGGCCGCCTCGCCTCCGCATGCGCTGTCGCTCGAAGACTCGCTCGGCGGATGCTGCGGCGCACCGTGCTGCGGGAGTGCGCGGTGGGTTGGGCGCACCGTGCTGTGGGGGTGCGCCGAAGTTCGACGCCCCGGCGGAGCCGCCCCGAAGACGGGTCGGCTGCGCCGGGGCTCGCTCAAAGGTAGTGTTCTTGAGGCGCTCGAAGACTCGCTTGCGGGCTGACGCCCGGGCGGCCGGGGGCCGCCTCGCCTCCGCATGCGCTTTCGCTCGAAGACTCGCTCGGCGGATGCTGCGGCGCGGGGGGCAGGGTGAGCGTGGGCGTGCACGGTGGCGCCGGAGCATCCGCGCAGCGAGTCCGCGAGCGGAGCGCATGCGC